>NZ_JANINH010000010.1:28779-137191 GCF_024580155.1 Methyloversatilis sp. XJ19-13
TGGGCATCGCCTGCGGCTCACCCCAACCTACGTAGGCTATCAGTGGCGGTTGTGCGGTCGGTTGAATCAACACGAAGCCGCAGGTTCGAGCTGTAGGTTGGGGTGAGCCGCAGGCGATGCCCAACAACCACACCTTGATCGAACGCCATGCACGCATGGAAATCGCTGACAAGTCCTGCTGCGCAAGCGCCCGGCCAGCGCAGCCGCCCTTATCGACGCACTGGCCCGCTCGAAGGTTTCATTACGGATTGCCGTCAGGACGACGCTCCACAAGAAAGGGACTGCTTCCTATGTCCGTCCGCCATCAGCTCAACGCCACCATCCGCATCCCGCGTTTCAGGTCTGACGGGCAGGAGGGCCGCATTCAGGAATCACCTCGTATGCGTCGGCAACGTCGCCAGTAGACTGACCAGATCCGACTGCTGTGACGTTCCCGTCTTCGCAAAGATCGACTTGACCTGACTTCGCACGGTTTCGATCGACACACCGCGCGCGATCGCCACCTCATTCACCGACATGCCCCTTGCGATACCGACCGCCAGCTGGGATTCGGCGGGCGTCAGGTCGAATGCCGCACCGACCATGAAAGGGTCAAGCTGAAGTCGCCGCCGCGGGTCATGCAGCAGAACCATCGCCAACGGTGTGCGCCCGAACGCACCCATCGATGTCTCCGGCCGGATGGCGTTCAGATAGACGCCGAAGTGATGCGCCGAACCCGGCAAGGCACACCGCATGAAGGCCTTTTCCTCCGGCGCAACCGCATCACCCAGATAGGCATTGTTTGACAACCTCAGTCGTCGCAACGCCAGCAGCAACTCGGTATCGTCATGCGCGCGCCGGCAGAACAATTCGTCCCCTCGCTCGACCAGAGTTTCGGCCGCGTCCAGGATGCTTCTCGCCGCCGGGTTCGCGAAATGGATACGCCGCTGTTCGTCGATCAGCAGCAACGGCGCCTCGATCTTGCCCAACAGCGCGAGACTGTTTGAAGCCTGATTCGCCAGCCTTGAATTCGTGCGGTAGAGCTTCACCGCCAGGGAAAGGTGATGGGCCAACCGGTGGGCCAGCGCATCTTCCGACTTGCTGAACGGGATCTGATGTGGCCCACGCATCATCGCAAGCAAGGAAACGAACGCGCCGTCTTCCACCAACTTCATTCCACTGACCCAGCGGCCGCCATACGGAATCAGAAACTCCTGGTAGAAGGGATCGCGCGCGACAAAAGCGTCATCGAAGTGCTCGCGGCAATTCATCCACTGCCCTTCGTCCAGCTGCAGCGCCAGTCGCGTACGCGGGTCATGGCGATGCCAGGTGCGCGCGAAATCGATGGCCGCCTCCGGCCGTGCATCTCCCACCTCGAACGAAAAGGTAATCGTCCCGCTCGCCATGTCGAGCCCGAAAATATGGATCGCCCAGAGCGAAAACGCCTCATGTAGTGCCCGAAGCGCCTGCCCCCAGTCCACCTGTCCAGACGCAGCTTGGTAAAAACCCGCCACGCACTGATCGAACTCGTTGTCGGTCATGCTCGGCATTCCTATGACGAAGGCACCATCGACTCTATCCAGTTCATGGGCATCTGTCATCACGATCTGATGACATAAGCACAGCACGTTACGCGCCAGAACACTCAGCGCACCGCGCGCCAATTCCGAACCGATCATTTTTTTGCTGATGCGCACTGCGTCACCCATATGGGGGATGCCCGCCGCATCACGTCATCCTATTTTCGAACCATCAGCCACAGACGAAACACCAGCGACGTTTTTGGATGACCGTCTATCGCAAGGAGTTGAGGTCAGCATGAACAAAAGCCCGGCGCAGATGAAGTGCTGCTCGCAATGGCCGATCCCGTTCTGCCGCTGTGTTCGCCTTGCAGGGAAGTTGCACCTGAGCACCCGAAATCGAGCAAGAGTCGCGAAACAAGCATCGAATCGGTCATTTGATGGCTAAGAAAAGTCGACATTTGATGTCGTGACGACGCGAATTTATCAAACAAAATTTCCGGAACGGAAAAATCTGAAATAATGACTTTTATCAGCGATTACCTAGGAGAAACAGAATGAAAATTTTCGTTTTTAGCGTCGTATCGGCTTTGATGGTCGCATCTTGGGCCGTACAGGCTGCGCCCAATTACAAACTCACTTTGATCGACGGTATGAATGAAGGGAAAGCCATCAACAATTCCGGGGATATTATTGGACTCGGAAGCCTGAATTACGGCATTTATTCTGGCATTGGCTCAAGTGCGCTCCATTTTTCCCTCGGCGGTGGATTGAAGACATTGGGCGTGCAGGTTTATGAACCCATTGACAATGCCTCAAACTATTTTTCTGTTCATGATATAAACGACCAGGGAAATGCACTAGTCACCTATTCTGGGTATTATAACGGATCAGGGGATATTGAGGGTTATGCTTTTGCTTACTCCTTCATTCAAAACGTAAGGACTGATGAATTTGTGCTGAATGTTGGCGGATCCGCGATCAACAACATGAACAATGTGGTCGGCTATCGCTATATTAGTGGTCCTGACATCGGACTTATCGGTCTGAGAGATAATTTCACAGCCCCTCAAGAAGATACGATACATGCATACGTTATCAATGATCAAAATACGGTTGGCGGCTACATAACAGTTGATTCGAATGGCCACCCGGTGAGTACAACATCTCCGGAGCCTATTCGAGCGCCAGCGATTTGGATCAGTCCTAGTGCCCCAACTTACTTGAACAGAGGTGGATACAGGGATGGACTTGTTAGCGCAATAAATAACGCGGGACTCGTAGTTGGTGGTGTTGGAGAACATATATTTTTTGAGCCTGATGGACGTGCAGCATCGTGGAATGGCGGAGTGCTCTCGCTATTGCCAAACGGCGATTTTGACGGATCGTTTGCGAACAGTGTCAATAGCGGTGGCGCGATAGTCGGTATAGCCGAAAACTTCGCGAGCAATGAAGCGGCTGCAGTCCTTTGGCTTGACGACGAGCTAATCGATTTGAACCAGTATCTGTCCGCCGAATTAAAGAACGCTGGCTGGTCGCTTGAAACGGCGAATGATATAAACGATAGTGGCTGGATTGTTGGAAGAGCCGCAAGCTCGCAGACAGGAGAGGAGCGCGCGTTCCTTTTGTCCATCTCAGCTGTGCCTGAACCCGCCAGTTGGACGTTTGTTGTTGCGGGCCTTGGCTTGATTTCTGTGATTCGAAGAATTCGACACAGCTAGATTGAAGCAAATTATCAGGGTCTGACCCCATTTTCACCTGATAGGTTTCATCGCGCGCCGCGGTTGTCAATAACAAAGCCACTCCGATCTCAGCATCACCGGGTCGAATCGCACGAATAGAAAACCGAAATAGATATACAACTATCAATTCCTTATATTATTATCCCAATATTAATTTCATGAATGTTTTTATTGCAAGTTGGATCGGATAGAAATAGTGGATTGATCTCTTAGGGAGGTTGGATTTTGAAAAAACTTGCTCTTATTCTGATGGCCTTTTATTTCTCGGGCGCTATTGCATCTACGAATATAAACGTGGTCGGGGTGTCTGCTTCGGATAAATCAAGCGATGATGCGTTTGATACTTCATTGCATGACCTGTCGGTAGTGAGCTCAGCTTTGCACCCGGCTGGCTTTGATGCGTCAGACGCCTTTGGAGGCGTCGTTGGAACGTTTTTTCCCGGTGAAGTGATCTTTCAAGATAACGGAATTTCGGGGCAGACCGACTTCCTGGCCGTCGCATCCCAAAATGCCTTGGCGATATCAGGCATCCGTCTTTCAACATACGACGATAGCTACAATCCAGGTAGTTCACACCGAGGAATCAGTCAATTCCGATTACTCGCGGGGAATGACCCTGGTTCACTCATTGAGATATTCTCAGCCCCTTTGTCCGGAAATTTCAAGCAGGCATACGGGTCCGCCGGGATAGAGCTGACAGCCACCTTTGATGAAGTTGTTGCCACCTATTTCAGATTCGAATTTAAGAGAATCAACTCTACCGGACCTCGGATAGTCGAGATAGACGCCATAACTGCTGTTCCGGAGCCTTCTGCTCAATCGATGCTGATTGTAGGTATTTGCGTCGTCTCGATCCTGGCGTGCAAAACTTCGAGGAAACGAAAAAATTTGATTGCAGGGTAACAGCATTGGGATCAGACCTCTATCCCATTAAAAAAGCAGAGAAAAAGATGTTTTATGTGAACCATATAAAAATTTACTTTATTTCATTCCTTGCGATAACATTATCGCAAACCACAAACGTTTATGCGCTCGCGGAAGGCGGCGAGAATGTTCAATTTGGGGAACTAAGTGTAATCGAAGGAAAGTACTTAGGGAAAAGGTATTCTGCAATCAATACAGTTCACTATTTTGAGCGCGAATTTGTTGATTGGAATAGAGACAGCTTAGGGAATATTACCGGATACGTTTACAACGACACAACCGAACACAGAATATCACTCAACCCCCGGATAGAAAGAATATATACAGAAGGTCTATACACCTTTGATGGCGCAGCAGCTGCGGACAGTGCAGGCCTTCGGACTACAATAAACTCCCGCTCATTCCTTCCGAATAGCCCAGAGGGGGGCTATGCAACGATTCTCTCTCGCGACACGTTGATTTTTGAATCACTACGTGGAGACTCATACGTTGATGTTATTTTACAGTTTGATGTGAGAAGCAGCACAAATGAACTGTGGCATAGCCAACAGAGAGCGGATGGCGTAAGTCTTTTTTCCATGGGAACTGGCGAAAATTTTGGAATCGACAACATCGAGCCTACCGCAGCTCCTCTCATTACCTTTGGCTGGGGGGTAGCTTCGCAGGGCTTACTCCCTTCAGACCGAGTTTTAGATTTTCGTGAACAAGGTGAAATTGCTTCGCAACGCGTAGAAATAGAAGCTGCACCGCCGTGTGGAAATACACCCATTTCTGAGTTCTGCGGATACCCTGCCAATCAGTTTTATATGCTGCCTGTGAGGATGCCTGTTGGAATCCCTATCGTTGTTTACAGAAGCCTGCAAGCTTCCGGAGAGAACGGCGGGCAGATATCAATCATAAACAATCTTTACATCGAGTTTGCAGTATTAGAACAAGAGGGATCTTTCAAGTCAGCCAGCAATTTCTATTACAAACCGATCTCAGAGATTCCCGAGCCAAGCACCGCCATATATATGATCGTTGGGCTTTCAGTACTAATCTGGGCAGTTGCAAACCTGAGTCGCACTGATACCTCCGACACTGCCACTGCCAGCCTGCGACAGAAACGCAAACGTGCGGCCTGGGACGACGACATTCGTACGGCCATGCACGGGATCTACCCGTTATGACTTCCGAGTGCGACGGCCCTGGGGTTCCTATAGCCTTATATCGCGATCTGGTTATGAGTGCAGATAATGGTGACCATATGCGACTTCAAAACAATTTTTATATCAAGGAATTTGGGAATGAGGAGGACATGATTCTTAGCTCTGCCGGGAAGTTCTCTTACAAACAGATTCCGAGCATTCCCGAACCGGAAGCGTGGGTACTGCTCCTTTCCGGCTTCACGCTGATAGTTGCAGGTGCTCGACGGAAGGTGTCTGTAAATTGACCGATCATTGGTAATCCGGTGTTTGTGCGAGGCGTGTCCAAGAGAGGCTCGACCAGAGCAAGCCCTCGGAACGCAACCACAAGGTGCGGTTCATCATTCGAAATTTTGGATCATGCGACAGCATGTGGCGTGTTCCCCTCAAACGGCAAAGTACTCAGTACACTGACCAGTTCCGCCTGCCGGCTGACGCCGACCTTCGCGAACAACGACTTGAGTTGGCTGGTGACGGTCGAGCGGCTGACCTGTCGCACTTCAGCGATGTCTTCAATGCTCATGCCTTTCGCGACGCACACGGCGATCTGGCATTCGGCGGGGGTAAGGCCGTAAGCCGTGGCGAGCACCAGCGGATCGACGCACAGGCGGCCGTCGCTGCGGTGGGGCACCACCATCGCCAGTGCGGATCCGCCGAATGCGCCGAGCGTTTCCTTCGGTCGAATCGCATACAGCAGCAGATGGGTGGCGGCGGCTTCGGCACCTTCGCCCAGACGCAGGAACCGTCGGTCTTCAGGCGTCGCCCCGGCCAGCACGGACCCTTCGGCGAGGCCGAGCGCGCGCAGGGCAAGGTTGAGCTGAACTTCATCTGAAGGGTTCACGCAACCCATATAGCCATGGCGGTCGCAGATCGAATCGGCAGCATCGAGCACCCGGCGACCGGGCGCGTTGGCGAAACGGATGGCGCGTTGCTCGTCGACAAGAATGACCGGCGTCGGAATGCGGTCGAGCACGGCTTCTCCCAGCCGGATGGCCGCGACACGACTGCGCGAGCGTCGGTACAGGCGAATGGCCTGCGCAAGGTGATGCCCGAACCGGTCAGCCCTTTGCCTGCCTTCTTCCGGCAGGGGTGACTGGCCGGGGCCGCGATTGAGCCCCCAGATGACGGCGACGGATGCTTCATCCTCAAGCTTGATGCCGCTGACCCAACGCCCGCCTGCCGGGAGGAGCCACTCCTGATAGAAGGGGTCGGCCGCCACGAAGGCGTCATCGAAGTGCTCGTGACAATGCATCCACTGCCCGACGGGCAGCGAAAGCACCAGCCCTGTCCGCGGATCGATGCGATGGTAGTGGCGGATGTACTCGAACATGGCTTCGGCCGGTCCGTTGCCGGCTTCGAAGCTGAACAGCACTTCGCCGGACGACAGATCGATGGCGAACAGGTGGCTCACGAGCAGATCCAGTGCGGTCACGGCCAGATCCAGCGCATGCCCCCATTCGATCTCGCCCCTTGCCGCTGCGTAAAAGGCGGCGATGACCACTTCGTCATCCGACCCTACGGGCGCTAGCGAATCGGCGGCAGGGTACTCAGGAAGCTCACCAGATCCGGTTGCTGGCGGATGTGCATTTTCTTCATCAGGCTTTTGAGTTGGCATCTGACTGTGTGCTCACTGAGTTGAAAGGTGGATGCAATGCGTTTGAGGGGCATGCCGGCGATGAGCCCGGTCAGCAATCGCGCTTCTGCGCTGGTCATCCCGAACAGTTCCACGAACATCTGCGGGTCTTCGGCGACGACCCGGTGCCGACCGAACACGAACACCACGGCCAGCGCCTCTTCGCCGAGCAAACCCAGCGAAGTACGCGTCATGGCGGGAAAGATGAGCAAATGCGCCACCTGAGAACTTGAATCGGCCGCCAGTTTTATGAGCCCTTGCATGGATTCAGCCGCTGAACGCTCCGTGTGGCCGGGCCGGATACCGACAGCACACAGCACGCGGTCGATCTCGCTGCTGTCCCTTGCCCGCTGGCACTGCAACACACCGTGTTCAACGCGAAGCTGACGGTGATGGCGAAGCACCTCGGCCGCCGCGCGGTTCATGTGTCGCACCACGCGCTGCGCGTCCATGACCAGCACAGGTATCGACAGCCGTTCGAGCAGCGCCTCTGCGAGGGACGATGCATGGGCAATGCGAGGGCCCTCTCGATTGCGCCCGAAGGCGCATCCGAGGTGAAACGCCGCCAGTTTCAGTGCGTCATCGCACCACTCGATCGATGCATCGTCTTGGCGTTCCCATTCGATGACGAGCGACAACGCTGCGGGGCCTGCACGAAACGCCAGCTGTCGCGAGGCGGCAACACACAGCAACGAGTCGTCGCTCGCGCTGCAAACGCGTTTTATGGCCGCCACGTCCTGTTCGAGTTGCCCGGCCTGAAAACGAAAGCGCGGGCTCGAGCCACTGTTCGAGGCGCTTTCGAAGTCACCTTCCAGGACGACTGCCGAAGCACGCAGCGCACGCCGCAGCGCTTCGAGCGCTTCACTCCACTCGACTTCACCGGCCGATGCGCGATGGCAGCCCCCCACGAAATCATCGAGCAGGCGCACATCGAATGGCGTGACGCTTGATCGCTGCTGCAAACGCATTTCCCCGGCGCTCACGATGCGCTGTTCCGCTCAAGTCGTCGCTGAGCCCGCCCCGAAAAGCCGGGGCATCGTCGAGAGTTTTCCGACCAGTTCGGCCTGCCGGCTGCAGCCCGTTTTCTCCAGCACAGCCTTGACCTGGCTTCTTACCGTATGCACCGACACGCCTTGCGTATCGGCGATCTCGGCAATGGAGTCACCCGCGCATAACGCCAGGGCAACACGGGTTTCGGCCGGGGTCAGCGCATACATCGTCGAAATCATGAAGGCGTCGGGCTGCGGACTCTTTTCAGGGTCATGGAACATGACCAGCGCCATCGCCTCAGGGCCGAATGCACCCATGGTCGTGGCGGGTCTGAGCGCGACCAGGCACACGCCGATCTGCTGACCACTCGCTGGCGTGCCGAGGCGCACGAAGACGCGCTCGGGCAAACCGGGCTCGTCCGGTTGGGCCGCCAGCCGAAGCGAACGCAGCGCAACCAGAAGATCCGCATCACAGCCGGCAGCGCGGGCGCCCAGGCATCCGGCCACATCGCGCAGGACCTTCGATTCCGCGAGCATGGTCTGGGCGGCCGGATTCATGCCGATGATGCGCCGCGCGCCGTCCACGACAGCGATGGGCTGCGAGAGGCGCTGAACGACCTCCAGCCCCAGCATGGCCCGGGTATCGCGCTGACGGCGCGCCAGCCAGAGCCCGAGCGCTTTGCGCATATGAACGCCGAGATGCTGGAGAACAGGAAGCGAGGCGTCCGCCAGCGGGCCGGACGCCGGCCCTCGATGCACCGACATGACCACATTGATGCGATCGTCGCGGTACACATTTCCCCCGGAAGTCCACCGGCCACCGTAGGGAATCAGGAAGTCTTGATAGAAGGCACTGTGGGCAACGAAATCGTCATCGAAATGGTGGTGGCAGCTGTCCCATTCGCCCACGGGCAACTGCAGCATGAAAGCCCCCCGGGGGTCATGACGATGCCAGGTGCGGATGTAGTCGATCGAGGCTTCCGGCTTCACATCGCCGGCCTCGAAGCTGAAATCCACCGCACCCAGTTGCATGTCGATGCCGAACAGGGTGATGGCCCACGCATCAAAACCGGGCAAAAGGGGCGTCAGGGCATCGGTCCAGCTCGTCTCACCCGCTGCTGCGGCATAGAAGCCACCGATCAAATCGTCGTTCTGGTGAGTTGTCATGATTTAGCCGCTTCTCCTGTGGTCGTGACGATCAGACGACATGATTCACTTTTAGATTGCATACAAGTTAAGCATGTTTTGATTTGGAATAAATGCACGAGCGCTGAATAGTTCAGAAAATTCGCTGGCTGCGTAACGTCCTCTCGAAAGCTCTTGCCCTTTTGAGGGTTGCGGGTTTTTCAGCGCTTCAACGCGAGGAAAAAACCGCGTCGCGTGCGCCGCTGGCGACAGCATGCAGAATGACCGGAACTTCAAGCTGGCCGGGCAGGACCGGCTGGCGTGGAAGCGATCGAGCGTCGATCTGGACGCCCGCGTGGCGGGCGTGCGCGAATTGATGAAGAAGCTGACCGGCTGAGGCGATCGTCCAGGCGTTTCAACTGATGCACCCGATCGCACAGCCGCCGCGGCCTTGCGGGTGGGGGGCGCCAACGGCGATGCCCAACAACGACACGTCGACCACACGCCACCTACGAATGGAAAGCGCACATTGCATGCAACGATGTCTGTGAGTGCTGTATCGGTTCGATGTTTGCACGCCGTCCTGAAACGAGGTCCTGCCGACGCTCTGACTCGATTTCGCGCCATTCGCGCTGCGGGTCCGGGAAGCCGTACGGCGGCGACTGTCGGCATCGTCCGGCTGATGTAGCACACTTGCTTCCCTATCATGTGAGGTTCCCGGGTTTCGACCCGCACCCCGGCACCTTCGATGTCCACCCCGCTTTCCTTGCAGATCCCGCCGTTGTTCATCGTGCTCAATGCGGCCTCCGGCAGCAGCGATGCCGCACAGACCTGCGCCACCATCGCCGCGGTGCTGGCGGCCGCCGGTCAAACGCATCACATCCTGATGGTGGAATCTGGGCAGACACTTTCCGAGCTGGCGCGCGATGCCGTGGCGCGGGCGCAGGCCGAACAGGGCATTGTCGTTGCGGCCGGCGGTGACGGGACGATCAACACCGTCGCGCAGGCGATGCTGGGCAGCGGTCTGACCTTTGGCGTGCTGCCACAGGGCACGTTCAACTACTTCAGCCGCGAACACGGCATTCCGGCCGACACCGAAGCCGCCGTGCAACTGCTGCTCGACGGTGAGGTGCGGCCGGTGCAGGCGGGCCGCGTGAATGACCGCGTGTTCCTGGTGAATGCCAGTCTGGGTCTGTATCCGGCGCTGCTGGAAAACCGTGAGGAGTGGAAGCGCCAGCTCGGACGCAGCCGCCTCGTCGCCTTCTGGGCCGGCCTGCTGACGCTGCTGCGCGAACACCGGCGACTGACGCTGGACATCGAACACGGCGGCGAGCGGCGCACCATCCGGACGGTGACGCTGTTCGTCGGCAACAACCGCCTGCAGCTGGAGCAGCTGGGTCTGCCCGAGGCGTCGGACCTCGCCCGCGGCAGGCTGGCCGGCATCACGCTGCGCCCGACCGGCAAGCTGGCCATGCTTTGGCTGCTGGTGCGCGGGGCGCTGGGTCGACTGGGTGACGCAGACCGTGTGGTGAATTTCAGTTTCCGCACGTTGAACCTGACTTCGCGGCGACGCCGGCACATCAAGGTGGCCACCGATGGTGAAGTCGCGTGGATGAATGCACCGCTGCATTTCGAGGCGCTGCCGGACGCGCTCAATCTCATCGTGCCGCGCGGCCCGGCGGCATGAGCACACTGCTGATGCAGATCTCCGACACCCATTTCGGCGTCGAACGCCCGCCGGTATGCGACGCCCTGCGTCGACTGGCGCGGGCACAGCAGCCCGGCGTGCTGCTGCTGTCGGGCGACATCACGCAACGCGCGCGTGCCCGTCAGTTTGCCGCCGCGCGCAGCTTTGTCGACAGCCTGGGCATCCCGGCGCGGGTCACCCTGCCCGGCAATCACGACATCGCGTTGTTCAACGTTTTCGAGCGGCTGCTCGTGCCCTACCGCAGCTACCGGCGCGCCTTCGGCGCCGCGCGCGACGCGGTGTTCGATGCCGGGGGCGTACGTATCGTCAGCGTCGATTCGACGCGTGCATACCGCCATGTCGATGGCGAACTGTCGGCCGGGCAGATCGAATCGGTCGCGCGTGCGCTCGACGGCGCACCGGACGGCGCACTGCGCATCGTCATGCTGCATCACCCCGTGGAGGTGAGCCGGCCCGACGAAACGCACAACCGCGTACACGGCCATCGCGAGGCGGTCATCCGTTGGCGGGCCGCCGGCGTCGACCTCATTCTGGGCGGCCACATCCACCTGCCCTTCGTGCGCCGGCTCGACGGCGACGGCCTGCGCACCGCGTGGGCCGTGCAGGCCGGCACGGCGGTGTCGGAGCGCACGCGACCGGAAGCCGGCAACTCGGTCAATCTGATCCGCGCGATCACGCTGCGTGGCGCGCGTTCCGCCATTGTCGAGCGCTGGGACTACTGCGCGGAAAGCGATCGCTTCGAGCCTGGCGCGCTGAGCGCGCTGACGCTGGATGCACATCACTGAGCACCGATGAGCGCCCTTCCTGCCGACCCGCAACAGCTGGCCATCTTCATCGCCCAACTGGCGGTGCCGCTCTGTCTGGGCGCCCTCGGCGTCGCCTTCACACTGGCCATCGCCGGTCACACCACCGCCCGTCGCCTGTGGCCGGCGGGCGCCCGCACCCGCGCGCAGATCGCGACCACCGGCGCCGTCTGCCTGTTGTGTGCGCTGCTGCTTTTTGCTGCCCTCGCATCGGCCGTGTCCGGCGACGGCCGACTGGTGCAGTTCGACCACGCGCTGGCCGACGCCATGGCCGCGCATCAGCCCGCCGGTACGCTGCGTGTATTCGCCCGTCTCACGCACTTCGGCGACACGATCGTGCTGACCACGCTGTGCATCGTTGGCGCAGCCGCACTGCTGGCCGGCGGCGAACGCCTGCTGGCCGCTTCCTGGGTGGCGGCCATCGGTGGAAACTCGCTGCTCAATCATTCACTGAAGGCGATGTTCGAACGCGTACGCCCGCTGCACGAACACGGCCAGATCTGGGAAACCAGCTGGAGTTTTCCGAGCGGCCACAGCTCCGGTACGCTCGTGGCCTATGGCATGGCCGCCTGGATATTGATGCAACTGCTGCCGGCGCGCTGGCATCTGGCGGTGCTGCTGGGCGCCGTCGCGATCGCGCTGGTGACCGCGCTGAGCCGCATCGTGCTGCACGTGCATTTCGCCAGCGATGTGATGGCCGGCTTTGCATCCGGCTCCGCGTGGCTCACGTTGTGCATCACGGTCGCGGCGCTGTTTTGTCGACGCCCGGGCCGCATGATGCAACCATCCGGCCGGCGGAATGCCTGACCGCACAACGGTCCACAAGGAGCAGCACCATGATCGATCACTCGCGCCTCGAAGCGGCCTGGTGGGCCAGCTTCATCGGAGACGCACTGGCCATGCCGGTGCATTGGTACTACACGCGCAGCCGCATCGCCGTCGATTACGGCGAAATCGACCACTACATGGCGCCGCACAATCCGCACCCGGACAGCATCCTGTGGCGCAGCGCGTACCAGCACACCGACGCGACCGACGACATCCTGCACGACCAGGCACGCTTCTGGGGCGGACCGCGCGGCATTCATTACCACCAGTTCCTGCACGCGGGCGAAAACACGCTGAACATCCGGCTCGCCGCACTGCTGGCCGAGTCGCTGGTCGAGTGCGGCCACTACGACCGCGACGACTTCGCGCGCCGCTACCTCGACTTCATGCTGACACCCGGCATGCACGGCGATACCTATGTCGAGGAGTACCACCGCGCCTTCTTCAAGCACTACGCCGAAGGCCGCGAGCTGGGCGACTGCGGCATCGAGGATATCCACATCGGCGGTCTGGCGACCCTGACACCGCTCATCCTTTTCCACGCGGCCAACCGCCACGCGATGAACGACGCAGTGGCGTCGCACATCGACCTGACGCACAAGGGGCCGGTCGCTGCCGAGGCGGCGACGGTGTTCGCCGACCTGATGTACTTCCTGCTGCAGGGCGTGCCGATTGACGACGCCATCGAGCGCGCGGGCGGCGCCGCGCACACCGCGCTGACATGGCCCTACCGTTCATGGGTGCGCACGCGCCCGGACGAAGACGTCGTCGGTACCCAGTTCAGCCCGGCCTGCTATCTGGAAGACTCACTTCCGGCGACGCTCTTCCTCGCCGTGAAATACGGATCCGACCTGCGCACCGGACTGATGTCCAACGCACGACTGGGCGGGGACAACTGCCACCGCGGCGTCGTGCTCGGCGCGCTGCTCGGCGCGCAGGGCGGCATGCATGCCGTGCCGCAGGCGTGGATCAACGGGCTGCATGAGCACGACCGCTTGAAGGGCCTTCTGGAAAAACTGTCGGCGCTGGCGCTGAAGGGCGGCTGACGAAAAACCCGGCCGCGTCGCACGCGTCGATGCCTGGCATGCCGGCCCTGCAGGCGCGGTGGCCTTGTGGGAGCGGCACCTGTGGGAGCGGCGGCCTCGCCGCGATAGTGCTGTGACCAGCGTTGTGCAGCGCGCGGATCGCGGCGAGGCCGCCGCTCCCACAAAACCGTCGCAGCTCCCACGGGTGTTGCGCTCACCGGTGCCGCGCCCACGGACGGTGCGCGACGGGTCAGTTGATGTCGGCATCCTGTTTGATGGCGACGCTGTGATCAGTCGCCCACTTCGCCGCGACCCGTACCTTCACGATACGACCTCCCCGGCTTCGCACGGCGCACCCAGTTCTCGCAGATAGGCCCACGGATAGATGCCGCGCCGGTGGCCGTCGGAGAATACGAGGTTCACGCCGGTGCCTGCCATTTCATGAACCTCCGTCAGTGCGACTTCGGTGCAGTCCTCCGGCGCCGCACCGGCGCGCGCCGCCTTCGTGCAGAAAGCGCAGCGGCAGCGCTGGCGCAGCAATGCATGGGACAGCGCACTTTCGGTGTCGTCGTCCCACTCGATGTGCAATAGACGCGACGCGCTGTGCACCGTGATGCGTCTCGGCAGCGTACTCACAGCATCGCGCCCACGCCTTCGGCGCCGACATGCCAGTCGTGCCCGGCCAGACCGCCCTCCTTCAGCTCGCCACCCATCGCCGCGAGGCTTTCTTCGCGGATGAGCGCCTTGAGCTGACGGTGCAATGCGAGAAAGGTCGGCGACGAGGTCATTTCAGGCGTGCGCGGTCGCGGCAGCGGCACCGGAATTTCCGCCTTGATGCGGCCGGGGCGCGCGGTCATCACGTAGATCTTGTCCGACAGGAAGATGGCCTCTTCGATGTCGTGCGTGATGAACAGCACCGACAACTGCAGCTGCTGCCACATATTGGTCAGGATTTCCTGCATCACCACGCGCGTCTGCGAGTCGAGCGCCCCGAAGGGCTCGTCCATCAGCATGACCTGCGGACTGGTGGCCAGCGCACGCACGATGCCGACACGCTGCTTCATGCCGCCGGACAACTGCTCCGGATAGTGATTCTCGAACGACAGCAGGCCGGCCAGCCCGAGCAGCGTGCGCGCTTTTGTCTCGCGCGCGCTGCGGCTGACGCCTTTCATCTTCAGGCCGAATTCGACGTTTTCGCGTACGCGCAGCCAAGGAAACAGCGAGTACTGCTGGAACACCACGCCGCGGTCGGCACCCGGACCGCCGACCGGCGAGCCATCGACCGAAACGATGCCCTGATGCGGCTTCAGGAAGCCCGCGACAATGTTGAGCAAGGTCGATTTGCCGCATCCGGACGGCCCGACGATGGATACGAATTCCCCCGGCTTCACGTCGAGCGATACGTCGCTCACCGCATCGAGCGGCACGCCGTTCTGGGTGAAGCGGACGCAGACATCGCGGATTTCGATGTGCCCCTTGCCGGGCACGGAAGTGGCGTTCATCGCGTGTTCTCCTTGCCGACCGATACCTGCCACGGCATGGCGAGCCGGGCCAGCAGGCGGATGGCTCCGCTGCACAGCAGACCCAGTACGCCGATGACCAGCATGCCGATCACGATGTGTGAATACTCGATCAGCGAATACGCTTCCCAGGTGAAGTAGCCGACGCCGTACTGACCTGAAATCATCTCCGCAGCAATCAGCGACACCCACGCCACCCCCATGCCCACGGACAGCCCGGTGAAGATGTGCGGCATTGCGCCGCGCAGCACCACCTGGGTCATGAGTGCGAACTCGTTGGCCCCCAGGCAGCGCGCCGCCCGCACCAGCACGCTGTCCATCGTCGCCACACCGTGCATGGTGTTCAGCAGGATAGGAAAAAAGGCGCCGAGAAAGGTGATGAACACGATGCTGGTTTCGGTGGTCGGCCACAGCATGATGGACATCGGCACCCAGGCGATCGCCGGTATCGGACGCAGGATTTCCATGGCGGGAAAGAGCAGCCCGCGTACTGTGCGGTAGCGTCCGATCAGCAGGCCGAAGCCCACACCAAGCACCGTGGCCACGATGAAGCCGAGCATGATGCGACGCAGGCTGATCGTGATGTTGGTCATGAACTTCGGATCGCCGAACAGCGCCAGCGCATCGCGATAGACCTCGACCGGCCCCGGGATGTGCGTGAAGCGGATGTAGAAATCCCAGCGATAGGCGGTCGCCAGATACCAGAAACCGATCAGCAGACCGATGGAAACGAGGGCCAGCAGCATTGCCGGCCCTTCGCTGCGCAACAATCGCCAGAATGCCGATGACCTGAGTGTGCCCGCGGGAGCCGCTGTATCGGACCGTTCCACATGCCTGACGGCGGGCGCAGCCGGCACCTCACGCAGCGATGACGCGCCGTCGTCCGGCTCCGGCGCGAACGATCGCACGTCATCCGCGGGCTGAATCCTGATAGCGGTTCCCATGGCTCACTTCCTTACCGTTGCGACGGCCAGTGCATCGGCATAGAGCCCCGCCTTGCCGCCGTTGGCAGCGGCATGCGCCTCTGCATCCTTCTTCAGCAGGAAGGGCACGATCTGCGTGATGCCATCCTTGCTGAACAGCGAGTAGAAGGCCTTGTCGGCGAACAGCTTGATCTTGAAGGTCTGATCGAACACGAATGCCACGCCGACTTTCTTGCCGGATTCCGTTGCCTTGCGGACTGCCGCCAGCGTGCAGTTGGCCGATTTGTAGGCGGTCAGCGCCCCGCCCTCTATCCAGACCTCGCCCGCCTCGCGCGGCGCGGTGATGCTGCCGCCGCACAAGGGGTCGGTGCCCGAGATTTCATAACTCGAATAGCCGGCCTTCTGCGCCGCGTAGTCGAGTCCGAGTTCCTTGTAGGCTTGCATCACATAGGTTTCATCGACCCACGCATCGGCGTCGAACTCCTTCACCCGGCCCATGCGGCTCAGCACGCCGTGGTCGTACTTCACCGTTTCGATCCACTTCGGCTTGATGGTGGGGTCCAGCGTATGGACGCCGCTCGGGCCAAGGAACATGTAGGCGACCTCCTTCTCGACGCGGGTCCATTCCTCGATCTTCGTTGCCGCCTCAACCGGGTTCTTGCGTACCCAGTCGTTGGCTTCCATCAGCGCCTTGATGTAGGCGACGACGAATTCCGGATACTTTTTGGCGAAATCTTCGCGTACCACCACGCCATGAAAGGTCGGAACCTTGGTTTCGACGCCGTCGAAAATCTTTCGCGCAAAGCCCCGATAGGGCAGCAACTCGGCGAACGGCACGAAGTCGGCATGGCCGTCGATGCGCTTCTCCTGCAGGTTCGACGTGCCGACCTCGGGGCTCTGGCTGGCCAGATCCCAGTAATCGGACTTCCAGCCGCGGTCTTCCATGGCCTTGAGCAGCATGCCGTGCGCGGCGGAACCGAACGGCACCGACACCTTCTTGCCCTTCAGGTCGGACAGCTGGAAGTACGGCGAATCCTTGTGCACCACCATGCCGTTACCGGCGCCATCGATGTTGTAGGCGATCAGTGCGATCAACCGGCTCTTCGTTTCCGGCCCTGCCTGGAAGGTCGCGCCGTTCACCAGCAGCGGATAGTCACCCATCATGCCGATCTGCAGGGTGTTGGCCACCATGCCGTTGGTCACCGGCGGGCCAGAGGTGAAGTTCTGCCACTCGATCTTGAACTGAAGGTCCTTGTACTTGCCGGTCTTCGGCAGATGCTTTTCGAGCAGCCCCAGTTCCTTGATGACGATGCCGCCGGTCACGGTGTTGGTCGTCGTGTTCTGCGTACCGATTCCCACCGTGATCACCTCGGCCAGCGCGGCCGGCGCACAGAGGGCGACGGAGACGCCCAGTGCGAACATGCGCGATACGGCAGCCAATCGATCGAAACCTGCATTCAGTGCATTCATGGCGTTCACCTCTCCCTGTCAGTTCAATAAAAGACGACGAAGTGCTGCTGCGGTTGTTGTTGCGGAAGCCTGTCTCCTGCCTGACCCATCCACCGCTATTTCATGCGCCCTGAAGGGCGTCGAGGTACTGCCGTTTTTCGATCACCTGCGCCCAGGTCTCTGCATCGGCAAGCGGTTCGTGTGCCTCGGCGATCACCGGCCACTGCGTCGCGAGACGCGCATTGAGCTCGATGAACACCTCCTGTCCTGCGGGCAGATCGTCCTGCGCGTAGATCGCACTGACCGGGCATTCGCTGACGCACACGCCGCAATCGATGCAGATGTCCGGGTTGATGACCAGGAACTCGGGGCCCTCGTGAAAGCACTCCACCGGGCAGATATCCACGCAGTCGGTGTACTTGCAGCGCACGCATGCTTCGGTCACGACATAGGTCATGGCTTTCTCCTTACTTCTGCGCCAGGGTGATGGCGGTGAGCGCAAGCCGCGACAGCTTGCGCACATCGGGATCGGCGTCGCCGAGCGCCGCCTCGAGCGCCGGAATCGCGCGCGGATCGGCGATTTCGCCGAGTGCGATGGCGGCTTCCTTGCGCACGTTTCCTATCGTGTGGGTCAGCGCTTCGATCAGCGCCGGCAGCGCGGCGACGGCCTTGAGCAGACCGAGCGAGCGGGCGGCCTTCACGCGCACCTGCCAGTACTCGTCATGCATGGCACGGATCAGGTCGGGAATGGCCAGACCGAGCCGCAGCTTGCCCAGGGTCTGGGCCGCCTCGTCGCGCACCATCCACGCGGTGTCGGCAAGACCGCGCGTCAGCGCAGGCAGCACGCTCACCTCGCTGGAATAGCCGATGGCGCCGATGGCGATGCGCCGCACATCGGCGTCCGCATCGAGTGCCGCCACCTGGGCCAGCGCACCGATCGCCTCCGGCATCCGCAGGTAGCCAAGCACCCCGACCGCCTCGCGCCGCACGCCGGCGTCGGCGTCCTTCAGCGCCTCCATCGCCGGTGCGAAGGCTTCCGGCACTCGCAGCGCACGGATGGCACGAAGCGCCAGCATGCGCACCTCTGCAGAGTGGCCGCGCAGAAACGGCAGCAATGGCACGGCCGACGCGCTTTCCTTGAGTTCGGACAGCACGACACCCGCCGCAGCGCGGACATCGGCATCGGCATCGAGCAGCATCGGGGCCAACGCCGAAACCACCTCGGGCTCTTCGTAGCCCTCGAGCGCACGCACCGCTTCGGTCCGCACCGACGCATCCGGGTCGGCAAGGCGCGGCAGCAGCAGCGGCACGATGTCGTCCTCGTCGCCATAAGGCAGGTCAATCACGGCGAGCCGGCGCACTTCCGCGTCCGCGCTGCCGAGGCGCTCGGCGACTGAACAGTTCTGGATATCCATCGTCCGGCTCCTCAGCGCAGCAGGTAGGGAATCGACACGCTGACCGCGCCGGTCGGGCAATCGGTTTCGCACGGCAGGCAGTACCAGCACTCATCGAATTTCATGAAGGCCTTCCTGGTCAGCATGTCGATGGCGAGCACGTCGAGCGGACAGACATCGACGCAGACGGTGCAGCCCTTCTCGGCGATGCATTTGTCGTTGTCGACATTCACCGGTACCTGGGTCTGCGTGGTGGCTATGGTCATGGCGTAACTCCTCTGGATTCGGGCGATGTGATCGGGGTGTCAGGCGGCTTCGGCGTTGTGCGCGACGCGCAAGCGCTGATAGGCGCTGCGCTCTTCCTCGTCGATCGGCACGATGTAGGGCTCGATGGCCTTCTTGCGCATCTGCATGCGGCCTTCCGCGCTCTTGCTCAGCAGCGAATGACAGAACCAGTTCTCGTCGTCGCGCTCCGGGTGATCGAGGAAATAGTGGTAGAGGCCCCAGCGGCTTTCGGTGCGGAACATCGATGCCCGCGCCGCCATTTCCGCGCAGTCGAGAATGGAATGCGCTTCCATCGCACGCATCAGTTCGTGCGGGTTGGCTGCGAACATCGACTCGGCGTCTTCGCGGATCTCGTCGAAGCGACGCAGCGCGATCTCGTACTTGCGCGTGATCTTCGGCGGCTGCAGGTAGTCATTCACCAGGCGGCGCGTCTTGTACTCGATCTGGTAAGGCGTCAACCCGTCGGTCCGGCCCAGCGGCGCGAGAATGCGGCGCTCCTCGGCGGCGACGTCCCCTGCATCGACCACGCCCTGGCCGTGGCCGGCGCAGTAGGCGGCGGCGTTCTCGCCGCACAGCCGGCCGTAGACGAAAGCCCCCAGCATATAGTTGTGCGGCACGCTGGCGCAGTCGCCGGCGGCATACAGACCGGGCACCGACGTTTCGCCCATCGCGTTGGTGTGGATGCCGGACGCGCTGTGGCCGCTGCAGAAACCGATCTCGGAAATGTGCATCTCGACCATCTGCTTGCGGTAGTCGTTGCCGCGATTCTCGTGGAAGCGACCGCGGCTGGGCCGCTCGTTGGTATGCAGGATGGTTTCGATCTCCTGGATCGTTTCTTCCGCCAGGTGATCGAGCTTCAGGAAAACCGGGCCGTTGCCGCCTTCGAGTTCGTTGTAGAACTCCATCATCATCTGGCCGCTCCAGTAGTCGCATTCGATGAAGCGCTCGCCCTTGGAGTTGGCGGTGAAGCCGCCGAAGGGGCCGGTCACGTAGGCGCAGGCCGGTCCGTTGTAGTCCTTGATCAGCGGGTTGATCTGGAAGCACTCGAGATTGGCCAGATCGGCCCCGGCGTGGTAGGCCATCGCGTGGCCATCGCCGCAGTTGGTCGGATTTTCGTAGGTGCCCATCAGATAGCCCGAAGCCGGCAGGCCGATGCGCCCGGCTGCACCGGTACAGAGCACCGCCGCCTTGGTCCGGATGACGTAGGTGTCGGCGGTACGACAGTCGAAGCCCATGACCGCCACGACTTCACCGTCCGCGCCGGTCAGCACGCGCGTCACGACGACACGGTTGGTCACCTCGACGCGCGCCTTCTTCAACTGGCGGTAGAGGATCTTCTTCATGTGATGCCCTTCGGGCATCGGCAGAACGTAACTGCCGAGGTGATGCACCTTGCGCACCGCGTAGTCGCCGGTTTCGTCCTTCTCGAACTTGACGCCCCACTGATCGAGCTGGTTGATCATGTCGAAGCTGTTGGCGGCGTAGGCCATCACCGCTTCCTGATCGACGATGCCGTCATTGGCGATGGTGATTTCCTTGACATACTGCTCGGGCGTCGCATGGCCCGGAATGACCGCGTTGTTCAGGCCGTCCATGCCCATCGAGATCGCACCGCTGCGCTTCACGTTGGCCTTGTCGACCAGCAGCACGCGCAGCTTCGGGTTCTTCTCCTTCGCCTTCACCGCGGCCATCGGGCCGCCTGTCCCGCCGCCGATGACGACGAGATCGAATTCCAGGTCAATGCGCTTCATGTTCTCTCCTTGATTGGGACTGCACCGTCGCGCGTCGGCGCGCCGCTGCGAACGAAGAATTCCTGCGTTGCTTTCCAGCGGTGGATCAACTCCGGTCAATGCGCAGGCGGTACTGGAAGGCGTCGCCGCGGTAATAGAGGAATTCGAAATCGATGGGCCGGTCGTCGGCCCATGTCAGTCGCTCTATGCGCAGCAGCGGCGAGGCTTCGGCGATGTCGAGATGTCGGGCCAGCGACTCGTCGGACGAGATCGCCTCGATCTGCACGTCGGCGTGCGTGAGGTTGCGTCCGAGGTCGTTTTCGAGAATGACGAAGATGTCTCGTGTGGCCAGGTCTTCCTGGGCGAGCCGTTCGCCGATGTCCGGCGGGAAGTAGCTCACGTCGACCGAAATCGGTTCGCGGTTCAGGTAGCGCAGGCGCTGGATTTCGAACACCGGCGCTTCCGGCCTGAGCTGCAGCCGCTGTGCCACGACTGCGCTCGCGGGAACCGGTCTGGCACTGAGCAGCAGTGAGTAGGTTTCGTAGCCGGAGGTGGACATCGCCTCGCCGAATCCCTGCAGCCGCGACAGACTCTGGAAGGCCTTGGGCTTGGCGACGAAGCTGCCCTTGCCCATCACCTTGAAGATGAGTCCTTCCTTCTGCAGGTCGCCCAGTGCCTGCCGGATGGTGATGCGGCTGACGGCGAATGCCGAAATCATCTGGCTTTCCGATGGCATCTGCGAATGCGGCGGATAGCTGCCGTCGAGAATGCGCCGGCGCAGGATTTCGCGGATCTGCGTATACAACGGCATCTGCGATACCGGCGACAACGCATCCGCGACCTTGGCAGCGCCCGGGGGCGCGATCTGCTTGCGGTGGGGTGCCATGATCGATCTCCTGTTCGGGAACCTGTTATGACGGGTCATGTCATGCAAGGTCAGTGCCAATCTTTCCGCCTCGCACCACATATCTATAAACCTTTGCTTTGAATCAACTTTTCAGACTTGACAGCCCATCTTCCGCAGCGATGCACGCACCGGTTTGCTGCACCGCCACAGGCGCTTGCACCAAAGCGGTCGCGTGCGCCGGCCAGGCCGCGAACGCACCGGAGGCCATCAGCAGGCACAGCACGACACGACGGAAGTGTCGCGGGTCCAGACTGCGATACAGACGCTCGCCCAACAGGCCGCCGCCATGAAAAAGGGGCGCCAGCAGAAGCCCCTGCAGCAGCAGCGACAAGCCGAACAAGCCGGACAGCACGATGGCAATCAGTGCCAGCGGATACAGGCATCCGAAGTACACGAGGAAGCTGGCCCGCGCGCGATGACTGTCGGTTTCCACGCCCAGCAGGTAGAGGATGGCCGGCGGTCCGCCGACACCGCCGAAGCCGGTCAGTACCCCGCTGAACAGTCCCGCGCCGATGGAGCCGGCATGACTGGGGCCGCGCACCAGGCGTACGCCGGTCAGCAGGACCGCTGCGCTCGCGATGACCGCAAGGCCGATCACCTGTCCGAACAGACGCGCCGGCAGCACGCTCACCAGCCACAGGCCGAGCGGAATGCCGAAACACGCGGCGCCGAGCATGGGCAGCAGCACGCGATGATCGACCATCCGGCGTACCGACGGCCCCAGCGCGTGCGTCAGCGGCAGCGCGTTCAGCAAGGTGACGATGCACAGCGTGTCGCGCGCCGACGCCACCGTGGACAGCAGGGGCGCCATCAGCAGCGCCGCGCCGAACCCGGTCATGCCACGCAGCACGCCGCCTGCGACCACTGCACCGGCAATCACCGCCCAGCTCGCGATGTCGCGGTCCGGCCACAGCGTGTTCAGCAGCGAAGCATCCAATCGGTTCTCCCGGGCGGGACAAGCGGCGCGCATTCCGCGTCGGTGCGACGCCAAACCTGTCATGACAGGTCATGTCAAGCAAAAGCCGGGCCGGTGATCCGGCAAACCACCCATCCACCGCAAGGCCTTGCCAGCCGTGCCTTCGCTTTACCTGCCCGGACTTGCCCTGCGACGCCGGACCGGACCGCCGCGGTGCGTCGGCACGATCCGCGCTCTGCTTTCGTGCATTCATGACAGCGCCCCGAGGCTGACCAGGCCGAAGCCGGCAAGCAACAGCCATATCCAGAGCAGCGCAGCGAGCGCCCACACCCGCCAACCGGCCTGCGCCAGGTCGGCCAGCCGGGTGTTGGCACCGAGCGCTGCCAGACCGACTGCCAGCAGCACTTGCGCCGCTTCGGCACCCAGTGCGTGCAGCCACACCGGCAGCAGTCCGGACGCATTGAGCGCCATCATCGCAATGAAGCCATAGAGGAAAGGCGGCACGCCCGGGCGGCACGAACCCGTCGTGCCTCCATCGCGCCAGCGGACAGCGATCAACATCACGACCGGCGCCAGCAACATCACGCGCATCATTTTCTCGACCAGCGCACTGGCAGCGGCGCCCGGTCCGGCCGCCTCAGCCCCGGCCACCACATGACCCAGTTCGTGCACCGTCAGCCCCACCCACAGACCGAAGGACTGATCACTCAAGCCCGTCAGGGGATGGAGAAGGGGCAGCAGATACATGCCCAGCGTGCCGAACACCACCACCGCCAGCACCGCCGCGGACACATGCCGTGCCCGGGCACCGATCACGCTGTCGGCGGCCGCAACCGCTGCGGCACCGCAGATCGCGCTGCCGCAGCCGACCAGCACGGCCACTTCGGGGTCGAGTCCGAGACGACGCCCCAGTGCCAGCGCCAGCCCGAGGGTGCTGAGCACCACGACCACCGCCATCAGCAGACCGCTCCAGCCCACCCGGCCCAGTTCGTCAATGCCGATGCGCAGTCCGTACAAGGCGATGCCGGCGCGCATCAGGGTGCCGCGCGCCAGACGGAATCCTTCGGCGCCGCGCGACGGCAGCGAGGGCCACAGATTGCCGATCACGATGCCCAGTGACACCGCCAGGGGCAGCCAGCCGAAGCCGTATGCCGACACTCCGGGCAGGCTGGAAAGGGCGGCCGCTGCACCGGCAACCGCGACCGATGCAGCAACACCGGTCGGCAGGCTGGGCGGTGCAAGGGCAGTCGTCGTATTCATGGGCGGGTCGCAGGCTGCAGAAAGTGAATGCAGCGTACGCGGCGAGCCATTCATTCTTCTATATCATGCAAATCACTGATCGATTACCTTGGGTAATGCATGAACCTTCATCTTCTGCGCATCTACGTGAAGGTCGTCGAAATTCAGAGCTTTTCGCGCGCAGCCGAAGCGCTGAACATCACGCAGCCTGCTGTTTCGAAGGCGGTGCGTGAGCTCGAATCGCAGCTCGAAACCGTGCTGCTAGACCGCCGTGGCAAAACCTTCAAGCCCAGTGAGTCGGGCCGTGCGCTGTACGAATACGGGCGCAGCATCCTGGCGCTCGAACGGGAAGCGACCGAAACCATCCGCGCCTACAGTTCGCTCGAACGCGGGCGGCTGACCATAGGTGCCAGCACCACCATCGCCACTTACTGGCTACCGCCCTTCCTGGTCGATTTCCACGCCCGCCATCCGCAGGTCGAACTGCAGGTGATCAGCGGCAACACGCGGCAGATCGCCGATCTGTTGCTGGACTGCCGGATCGATGTGGCACTGGTCGAAGGCGATGTGGATGATGCGCGCTTGAACCGCCGCGTCTGGCGCCGCGACGAAATGGTGATCATCGCGCCGCGCGATGCCGAGTTGCCGACCGGCGGCGCGCTGCGGCCGGCCGATCTGGCCGATCACAGCTGGATCGTGCGCGAACGCGGCTCCGGCAGTCGTGCCGCCACCGACCGTGTGCTCGATGAAATGGGGCTGACGCCGGCATGCACGATAGAGGTGGGCAGCAATGAGGCCATCGTGCAGACCGTGGCCGCCGGCCGCGGCCTGGGCATGGTGCCGCGCATCTGTGCACGCGATCAGCTGGCACTGGGCCGCATACGCCGTCTGCACCCGGGCGGTGCCGCGATACAGCGCACGCTCTATCGAATCCGTCTGCCCGAACGCCCGATCAGCCCGGCCGCCCTCGCCTTTGAAGCCTTGTTTGCGAATGCACAACCCTTGTCTGACGAGGAGTCGGCGTAGCGCCCTCTGCTCAATGGGCCGAGGGCGCAGCTGTGGGAGCGGGGGCCTCGCCGCGATACTCACTTCGCACAGCGACCATCACAGCACTGATCGCGGCGGGGCCGCCGCTCCCACAGGCCGCCGCTCCAACAGGGCCGCTCGCTCAGAAGATCGGGGTCAGTCGCGCACGCCCCCCCCGGAACAAGCCGAGCTCGGATCAGCCCACCCACACCCGCGCATTCCTGAACATGCGCATCCACGGGCTGTCTTCGCCCCAGTGTTCCGGGTGCCAGCTCATCTGCACGCTGCGGAATACGCGCTCGGGGTGTGGCATCAGGATGGTGGCCCGGCCGTCATCGGTGGTGACCGACGTGATGCCGTCGGGCGAGCCGTTCGGATTGCGCGGATAGCGTGTCGCGACCTTGCCGTCGTGGTCGATGTAGCGCATCGCGACCCGGGCCATGGACTGCGCCTGCAGGTCGTCGAACACCGCGCGCCCTTCGCCGTGCGAAACCACTATGGGCAGCTTCGACCCGGCCATGCCGCGGAAGAAGATGGACGGCGACTCGACCAGTTCGACCATCGTGAAGCGCGCCTCGAACTGCTCCGAGCGGTTGCGCTCGAAGCGCGGCCAGTGCGCCGCGCCCGGAATGATGTCGCGCAACTGGCTCATCATCTGGCAGCCGTTGCACACGCCCAGTGCAAACGTGTCTTCGCGGTTGAAATATTCGGCGAAGGCGTCGCGCAGCTGCGCGTTGAACAGGATGGACTTGGCCCAGCCGGCGCCGGCGCCCAGCACGTCGCCGTACGAAAAACCGCCGCAGGCGGCCAGACCCTTGAAGTCGGCCAGTTTCACACGTCCCGCCATCAGGTCGGACATGTGAACATCGTGCGCTTCGAAGCCGGCGCGGTCGAAAGCGGCCGCCATTTCGACCTGACCGTTTACGCCCTGCTCGCGCAGGATGGCAATCCTCGGCCGCTTTCCGCTGCTCACGAAGGGCGCCGCAACATCTTCCTGCGGCTCGAAGGTCAGCGCAGCGAACAGGCCGGTGTCATCCGTGTCGTCGAGCAGCGCGAACGCCTCTTCGGCGCAGCGCGCGTCGTCGCGCAATGCGGCGATGCGGTGGCTGACTTCGCTCCAGGCCTTCAGCAGATCGCTGCGCGCTTCGCTGAAAATGACCTTCGCGTTGTGCCACAGACGGATTTCGTCGCGGTCGTTCGGGCTGCCGATGCCGTGCGTGACGCCGGACAAACCGCCTTCGCGCAGCACGTCCATCACCTTCGAACGATCCGCGACGCGGATCTGGATCACTGCGCCCAGTTCTTCCGCGAACAGCGCAGAGAAGGTGCGGTCGTTGAAACGCCCTCGCACCGCGTCCGGCTTCTTGGCCAGCGAATCGACGTCGACCAGCAGCGGGTCGTAGGCCAGCGTGTCGAGGTTGATCGACAGACCGACCCGCGATGCAAAGGCCATTTCGCACAGCGTGGCGAACAGGCCGCCGTCCGAGCGGTCGTGATACGCCAGCAGGTAGCCTTCGTCGCGCAGGCGGTTGATCGCCGGCAGGAAGCGGCCCAGCAGCACCGCGTCGGCGTCCGGGGCGTGTTCGCCCACCACGCCATAGGCCTGGGCAAACGCCGACCCGCCGAGGCGGTTCTTCATCTGGCCAAGATCGAGCAACAGCAGTTCGGTATCGACTTCCGGGTCTATCAGCAGCTGCGGCGTCAGCGTCTTGCGCACATCGCCGACCGGCGCGAACGCTGTGATGACCAGTGACAGCGGTGAAATGACTTCCTTCTGACGCTCATTCTGACCTTCGCCCTCGGTCCAGCGCGTCTTCATCGACAGGCTGTCCTTGCCGACCGGAATTGACAGGCCGAGCCCGGGGCAGAAGTCGATCGCGACGGCCTTCACCGTGTCGAACAGCGCGGCGTCTTCGCCCTTGTGACCGGCCGCGGCCATCCAGTTGGCCGACAACTTGATGCGGTCGAAGCTGCGCACGTCGGCGGCGACAAGATTGGTGATCGCCTCGCCGATCGCCATGCGACCGGATGCCGGGCCGCTCAGCAGCGCCACCGGCGTGCGTTCGCCCATCGCGAACGCTTCGCCCTGGTAGCCGCTGAAACCTGCGCTGGTCACGGCCACATCGGCCACCGGCATCTGCCAGGGGCCGACGAACTGGTCGCGCGCGGTCAGGCCGCCGACCGATCGGTCGCCGATGGTGATCAGGAAGGACTTGCTGGCGACCGACGGCATGCTCAGCACGCGGTAGGCGGTGTCCTTCAGGTCATAGCCGGCGACGTCCATCGGCGGCGCAAAGGCCGGGCGGCGCTGCACGGTACGGTGCATCTTCGGCGGTTTGCCGAGCAGCACGTCCATCGACATGTCGACCGGCCTGGTGCCGAAGTGCGGGTCTTCGACCGTCAGCTGGCCGTCCGGCGTCGCCTCGCCGAGCACCGCATACGGGCAGCGCTCGCGCTCGCACAGGGCGCGGAAGTCATCGACGCGTTCGGGCGCGATCGCCAGCACGTAACGTTCCTGCGATTCGTTGCACCAAAGCTCGGCCGGACTCATGCCCGACTCTTCGCTCAGGATGGCGCGCAGATCGAACCAGGCGCCGTGGCCGGCGCCATGCGCCAGCTCGGGCAGCGCGTTCGACAGACCGCCGGCGCCGACATCGTGCACCGCAAGAATGGGGTTGTCGTCCTGCATCTGCCAGCAGCGGTCGATCACTTCCTGCGCGCGGCGCTCGATTTCCGGGTTGCCGCGCTGCACCGACGCGAAGTCGAGATCGGCGGTGTTGGTACCGGTGGTCATGCTCGACGCCGCGCCGCCACCCAGACCGATCAGCATGGCCGGGCCGCCCAGCACGATCAGCTTCGTGCCGGCCGGAAACACGATCTTCAGCGCGTCGCGCGCGCTGATGTTGCCGATGCCGCCGGCGATCATGATGGGCTTGTGATAGCCGCGCATTTCGCCCATGAAAGGCAGCTCGAAGGTGCGGAAATACCCGGCAAGGTTCGGCCGGCCGAATTCGTTGTTGAATGCGGCAGCACCGAGCGGGCCGTCGATCATGATCTGCAGTGCGGAGGCGATGCGTTCGGGCTTGCCGTAAAGCGCGCCATCCACCCGCTCCCACGGCTGCTCGAAGCCCGGGATGTTGAGGTTGGACACGGAAAATCCGGCCAGACCCGCTTTGGGCCTGGCACCGCGGCCGGTCGCGCCCTCGTCGCGGATTTCGCCGCCGGCGCCCGTCGCAGCGCCGGCGAATGGCGAAATCGCCGTCGGATGGTTGTGCGTCTCGACCTTGGCCAGGAAGTGCATCGACTCGGCATGCCAGCCCCAGCGGCCGTCGCGCCCCGGGTAGAAGCGGTCGACCGGCGCAGTCGTTGCGCCTTCGATCACCGCCGCATTGTCCGAATACGCCACCACGGTGTGCTGCGGCGTTGCGCGGTGGGTTTCGCGGATCATGCCGAATAGGCTCAGGTCCTGCGTCGCGTAATCGATGTTCCAGCTCGCGTTGAAAATCTTGTGCCGGCAGTGCTCCGAGTTGGCCTGCGCGAACATCATCAGCTCGACGTCGGTCGGATCGCGGCCGAGCTTGGAATACGCCGAGAACAGATAGTCGATCTCGTCGTCGGACAGCGCCAGACCGAGCGCACTGTTGGCCTGCACCAGCGCGGCGCGGCCCTGCTCACTCCCGCCGTCTCCGAGGGACACGCTGACCAGCGGGCGCGGCGGCACATGGCTGAACAGCGCATCGGCTTCGTCCAGGCTGCCCAGCACCGATTCGGTCATGCGGTCGTGCAGCTTCGCCGACAGCGCCGCACGCTCGGCCGCGTCGAGCGACGCCGTGCCCAGCAGGCCTCGCGACAGCTCGATCTCGTACAGCACGCCGCGCTCGATGCGCAGTACGCTCGTCAGCCCGCAATTGTGCGCAATGTCGGTCGCCTTCGACGACCAGGGCGATATCGTGCCCAGCCTTGGCGTCACCAGCAGCGCACCCGCAGCCGGCATGGCTGCCGGTTCGGCCGCCAGCAGCGCGTGCAGCTGCGCCAGTTCGCCGGCGCCCGGTGCTGCGCTGCATTCGACGAAGAAGTGCTGCGTCGCGCGCACTTCGCGCACCTTGCCGACCGTCGCGCGACAGTCATCGACCAGACGCGCCAGACGCGCCTCGGAAAATGCAGGGGTACCGCGGAGCTTCAGAATGAGGGTCATGAGGGGAAACTGGAGGAATGGACGCCGGACACCGCCACGCGGATCCGAATGCGCAATTATATATAGGGGGCACCGATCACCGCAGTCGGATCGTTGCGCGGGCGTTTTGTTCGCAATTCGCCGGTCGCTCATCCAGCGCATGCCCTGACGGACAGACCGCTGGCACCCGCAGCCCTCGTGGCGCGGGATTGCGGCGGAAAATAAGGCGGCGTTGGCCGTGCAAGCGGCGTGAGGCGACGGTATGTGGGAGCTTGGGCTGTGGGAGCTTGGGCTGTGGGAGCGGCGGCCTCGCCGCGATCCGCACGCTGCAATGTGACCATCGCGGCAGGATCGCGGCGAAGCCGCCGCTCCCACAGGGTCCGCTCCCACATAGCCTCTCCCTCAAGGCCTTTCCCGAAGCGTCCGCCCCTCAGCTTACGCATATCCCCGGCGCAACATCGCCCCCCCGCCCGGGCTTGATGTTTGTATGCTCCATCGCATCTGAAGGTATGGGCTGCAGACTGCAGTCCGGATCGACGATTTTCACGAGGAATGAACATGCATCCCGACGCCCCCGACGCGGCAGGTGGCGACGTAATCGAAGTCACCCTGACCAATTTCCAGCGCGATGTGATCGACACGTCACAGCGCATGCCGGTGCTGGTTGATTTCTGGGCGCCCTGGTGTCAGCCCTGTCAGGCGCTGACGCCGCGGCTCGAAGCGCTGGTCGCCAGTTACGCCGGCCGGGTGCGGCTGGCCAAGATCAATTCGGACGACAACCCGGAGCTGGCGCGCCGCTTCGGCGTGCGCGGAATTCCGAACGTGAAGGCCTTCGTCGGCGGCGTGATGGTCGACGAATTCACCGGCGTGCTGCCGGATCGCGAACTGCGCGAATTCATCGACGCCCTGCTGCCGTCGCCGGCCGAACCGACCTGCGACGAGGCGCGCGCCGCGCTGCTGCGTGGTGATGCCGACACGGCGCTGGCGCTGAACGAGGCCGCGCTCGACCTCGATCCGCTGTTCGAACCGGCCATGCTGGGCCGGGTAGAGGCGCTGATCGCACAGGCAAAGCTGGACGAAGCTCAGGCCGCACTCGATGCGCTGCCGGGCGACATGACAGACCGCGCGCGCGTCGGCACGCTGTACGCGCGCATCGCCGTCGCGCGGCGCCAGCCGGGCGACGCCGACCACGACTACGCGGCGCGCATTGCACGCAATCCTGATGACCTTGCGGCACGCCTCGAATGGTCGGCGCTGCACGCGGCGGAAGAAGACTGGGAGGGCGCGATGAAACAGGCGCTCGAAGTGGTCCGACGCGACCGCGATTTCGGCGACGATGCCGGCCGGCGCACGCTGATCGATCTGTTCGACCTGCTCGGCAGCGACCACCCGCTGGTGCGCCACTACCGCCGCGAACTGGCGGCCGTGCTGAACAAGTGATGGCGGAGGGCACGCGCATCCGCTGCTTCGCCCCGGTGGCCGATCCGGCCACCGCGCGCGTCCTCATCCTGGGCTCGATGCCCGGCGCGGCATCGCTCGACGCCAATCAGTACTACGCCCATCCGCGCAACCAGTTCTGGTCCATCATGGGCACCCTGTTTGGCGCCCACCCCGCACTGCCCTACACCGAACGGCTGGCGATGCTGACCGGCGCCGGCCTCGCGCTGTGGGACGTGCTTTCGAGCTGCGAGCGACGCGGCAGCCTGGATTCGGCGATCGATCTGCGCTCGGCCCAGGCAAACGATTTCGCCGCGTTTCTTGGGCGCCACACCGGCATCCGGCGCGTACTGTTCAATGGCGCGCTGGCCGAAGCCTGCTTCCGGCGCGACGTGATGCCGCACGTCCGCCCGCTCGACATGCTGAGACTGCCGTCGACCAGCCCGGCCCACGCCGGCCTGTCGGCAGCCGACAAGCTGCTGGCCTGGCGGACCGCCCTGCAACCCTTAGCTGTGGACGTGGTCTGAGCGGCCTTGAAATCCATGGATACAACACTATGACTTTCCTGCTGTTCGGCCTCGGCCTTGTCGCGTTGATCGCAGGCGCCGAGCTGCTGGTGCGCGGCGCCTCGAAACTGGCGCTGTCCTTCGGCCTTTCGCCGCTGGTGGTCGGACTCACCATCGTCGCCTTCGGCACCAGTTCGCCGGAACTGGCGGTGTCGGTGCAGTCGGCCTGGAACGGCAAGACCGATATGGCCGTCGCCAATGTTGTCGGCAGCAACATCTTCAACGTGCTGTTCATCCTCGGCCTGTCGGCGATGATCACGCCGCTGCTGGTCGACAAGCAGCTCATCCGCCAGGAAGTACCGATCATGATCGGCGTATCACTGTTGTTCGCCGCACTGACGCTGGATGGCGGCGTATCCTTTTCTGACGGCGCGATTTTCGTCGCGCTGATGATCGGCTACACCACATTCCTGATCATCCAGAGCCGCCGGCAGACCAAGGCGCTCAACGACGAGTATGCGGACAGCGTCGGAGAGAAAAGTACCGGCTGGGATGCAACGCTGCCGGTGCAGCTCGTGCTCATCGTGGCAGGACTGGGCCTGCTCGTCCTTGGATCGAACCTGCTGGTCGATGCAGCCATCGTGTTTGCGCGGCAACTCGGCCTGAGCGAAGCGGTGATCGGGCTGACCATCATCGCAGCCGGCACTTCGCTACCGGAGGTGGCGGCGTCAGTCACCGCGGCACTGCGTGGTCAGCGCGACATCGCGGTCGGCAATGTCGTCGGCAGCTGCACCTTCAACATCCTGTGCGCCCTGGGCGTATCGGCGCTGGTGGCACCGAGCGCGCTCACGCTGCCGCCCTCCATGCTGGCTTTCGACATCCCGGTGATGACCGCCGTCGCCATCGCCTGCCTGCCCATCTTCATGACCGGCAACCTGATCGCCCGCTGGGAAGGCGCGCTGTTCTTCGCTTACTACGTCGCCTACACGCTCTATCTCATCATGGCCGCCAAGGAGCACGACGCACTCGGCGACTACGCCTTCGTGATGCAGACGATCGCCCTGCCGCTGACCGCAATCACGCTGGTCATCATCGTTGTGCGGCATCTGCGCGGGCGCAGGACGGGCGTGTAGCAAAGGGGTCGGAACGGAACCAACAAACAAAAACAGGAAGCTCAGCTTCCTGTTTTTGTTTGTCTGGAGCGGGAAACGAGACTCGAACTCGCGACCTCAACCTTGGCAAGGTTGCGCTCTACCAACTGAGCTATTCCCGCAGTACGGATGTCCCGGGCGGGTTATCCGACAGATGTACTGGAGGCGAGGGTCGGAATCGAACCGGCGTCCACGGCTTTGCAGGCCGCTGCATGACCACTCTGCCACCTCGCCGGTGGTGCCGCCATCTGACTGGCTGCAAACAACAAGGGGGAAGCAGGACTTCCCCCATTTGAATATCTTGGAGCGGGAAACGAGACTCGAACTCGCGACCTCAACCTTGGCAAGGTTGCGCTCTACCAACTGAGCTATTCCCGCAAGACAGGCGCGCATTATAGGTCTGGCAGAAAACCTGTCAAGACATGCGGCGAACAATTTCGCCGGCTCGGCAAGACTCGATCTAGAGCGCCTTGCGCGCGCGCAGTTCGGGCCAGGCTCGGCGCATGTAATACACCATCGAATACACCGTAAGCACCGCAGCGATCCAGATCAGCCAACGGCCGATGGGGGCAATGTCGATGCCGAGCAGTGGTTCGTAATAGAGCAGCATCGGGATGGCCGTCATCTGCGCGGTCGTCTTCACCTTGCCTATCATCGACACTGCGACGCTGCGCGAAGCACCGACCTTGGCCATCCATTCACGCAGCGCCGAGATGGTGATTTCTCGCCCGATGATGACGAAGGCGATGACCGTGCTGGTGCGGTCGAGCTCTACCAGCATGATCAATGCCGCGGCCACCATGAGCTTGTCGGCCACCGGATCGAGGAAGGCACCGAAGGCGGAGGTCTGGTTCAGCGTGCGCGCGAGGTAGCCGTCAAGCCAGTCGGTCACCGCGGCGATGATGAACACCAGCGTTGCGGTGAGGTTCTTGTCGGCCATCACCAGCGTGCGCTCGGGCAGGAAGAACACACCGACGAACAGGGGAATCAGCAGGATGCGCGCCCAGGTGAGCGCGGTCGGTACGGTGAACATGGAGTCAGTTTAACTGCCGCTGTATCTGTTCGGCCAGTTTGCGACTGATACCTTCCACGCGACACAGGTCTTCGACCGTCGCATTGCGCACGCCGCTCAGTCCGCCGAAGGTTGTCAGCAGCCGTTTGCGGCGCGCCGGACCGATACCCGGAATGTCTTCCAGCGTCGAGGTGAGGCGCTTCTTTTCGCGCCGCGCACGGTGGCCGGCGATGGCAAAACGGTGTGCTTCGTCGCGAATTTCGGCAATCAGGTGCAGCGCCGGATGCTCCGGCCCGAGCACCAGCCCCGCCTCGACGCCAGGACGGATGAGCTCTTCCGCACCCATCTTGCGCTCGACGCCCTTGGCCACGCCGACCAGCGGCAGATCGAGCCCGAGTTCGGCCATCACTTCGACTGCGATGCCCAACTGCCCCTTGCCGCCATCGATCAGCACCAGATCAGGCCGCACACCTTCGCCGGTGACCACCTTCTCGTAGCGGCGCGTCAGCACCTGTCGCATCGCGGCGTAGTCGTCGCCGGGCGTGACGCCTTCGATGTTGTAGCGACGGTATTCGCTGTTGCGCATCGCCCCGTTTGCCCACACAACGCAGGACGCCACCGTGGCTTCGCCCATCGTGTGGCTGATGTCGAAGCACTCGATGCGCTCGGGGGCCACGTCCAGCTCCAGCGCCTCGACCAAAGCGCGCACGCGGTGCGTCGCGCGCGCGCCGGCATCGAGCTTCACGCGCAGCGCGATCTCGGCGTTCTTCAGCGCCATGTCGGCCCAGGCGCGCTCGCGCTCGTTGCGCGCCAGTGCGAGCGCCGTGCCGGGGATGGGCGCTTCGGCATCGTCGTCCGGCAGCACACTCACGATGACGCGACCCGGCGGCGGCTGGGCGGCGAAGTGCTGGGCGAGGAAGGCACAGAGCATGTCGGCTTCGCTGCCCTGCCCGGCGGCCGGGAAATGCGCGTGGTCGCCCAGGTGGCGACCGCCGCGCACCATCGCGTGATTGACGCAGGCGGTGCCGTCACGTTCGACCGCGACCACGATGTCGATATCCTCGTCGCGCGCGCTGTCGGCGTACTGCTTGTGCAGCACACGGCTCAGCGCCTTGATCTGGTCGCGCACCTGGGCCGCCTTTTCGAACGCAAGCGCCTCGGCGGCCGCATTCATCTGGTCGGACAACCGGTCGATCACCTCGCTGTGCCGCCCGCTCAGGAACAGGCTGGTCAGCCGCACATCCTCGTCGTAATCGGCCTTCGACACCTTGCCGACACAGGGTGCGGAGCAACGGTGGATCTGGTGCAGCAGGCAGGGCCGCGAGCGGTTGGCGAACACGCTGTTTTCGCAGGTGCGCAGCAGGAAGGCGCGCTGCACCAGCTGTATCGTTTCGCGCACCGCCCACACGCTGGGCAGCGGCCCGAAATAGCGCGCATCGCGTCCCACCGTGCCGCGGAAGAAGGCGATGCGCGGGAAGGCATCCTGCGTGAGCTTGATGTAGGGGTAGGACTTGTCGTCCCGGAACAGGATGTTGTACTTCGGCCGCAGGCTCTTGATGAGGTTGTTCTCGAGGATGAGCGCTTCCGCCTCGGAGCGCACGACCGTGGTGTCCACCCGCTGCACCTGCGACACCATCATGCCGATGCGCGGGCTCGACGCGGTGCGCTGGAAATACGACGACACGCGCCGCTTCAGGTTTTTCGCCTTGCCGACGTAGAGCACTTCTTCGTCGGCACCGATCATGCGATAGACGCCGGGCGCCTCGCTCAGCGTCTGCAGATAGGTCTTGGCGTCGAACACGCTCATCGGGCCGGCATGCGGGACTTCACGGCCGGCCGGTCAGGCGGTGAGCCGCTGCACCTGATCGAGCGCGTCGCGATAGCGTGTGTCCTGCGCGAGCTGCGTACGGTCGCCGAACGGCTGCTTCGGCAGTAGCGACGCCACGCGCGCGCTGCGCTCGGCATCGGGCGCCGGATGCCAGCCGTCAATGAGCCGGATCGCCTGATCACGCGCATTGCACACCAGCACCATGTCGCAGCCGGCGTCCCACGCCGCTTCCGCGCGCGCGACGACGTCACCGACGACCGATGCACCTTCCATCGACAGGTCATCACTGAACACCACGCCGTCGAATTCGAGCCGGCCGCGCAGGATGTCCTGCACCCACTTGCGTGAGAAGCCCGCCGGCAGCGCATCGACCGCCGGGTAGATGACGTGCGCCGGCATCACGGCATCGATCTGCCGGCCCAGTTGCAGATAGGGCTGGATGTCAGTACGCCAGATCGTGTCGAAATCACGTTCGTCGACCGGAATGGCGACATGCGAATCCGCGGCGACGAAGCCGTGACCGGGGAAGTGCTTGCCGACCGACTTCATGCCGGCCGCGCGCAGCCCCTCGGCCAGTGCGCCGGCCAGTGCGGCGACGATGGCCGGATCGCCGTGAAAGGCACGGTCACCGATGACGGCGCTGGCACCGAAATCGAGATCGAGCACCGGCGTGAATGACAGATCGACGCCGAGCGCACGCAGTTCGGCGGCCAGCACGAATCCGGCGGCGCACGCTTCGCCCAGCGCTGCGGTGGCATCGACTTCGTACCGTGTGCCCAGCGTGCGCATCGCCGGCAGATGGGTGAAGCCATCGCTGCGAAAACGCTGTACGCGACCGCCCTCGTGATCGACCGCGATCAGCAGCGGCGGTGTGCGCACCGCGTGAATGGCTTCGGTCAGTGCGGCGAGCTGGCGTGCGTCGCTGAAGTTGCGGGCAAACAGGATCAGCCCGCCGACCGAAGGATGGGCGAGCAACTCGCGGCCTTCGCCATCAAGCTCGAAGCCGGCAACGTCGAGCATGACCGGACCGGGTGGGGTGTGTCTCATGCTGCGGTCTCCGTGCGCTCGACCACGACGAAGGCCAGCGCGTACGCAACCTCGTCCGACAGCGACAGATGCGGATGCAGGCCGCGCTGGTCAAGCCACTGCGTCAGCAGCTCGTCGAACAGGAACACCGGCTTGCCGAGGTCGTCATGCGTCACGGCGATGGAGCGCAGCAGCACCGGCGCGCGCACCCCGGTCCCGAGCGCCTTGCCGAGCGCTTCCTTGGCCGCGAAGCGCTTGGCGAGAAAACGTGCCGGTTCGCGTGTGCGCTCGAACTCGACCATTTCGGACACGGCCAGAATGCGTCGCGCCAGCGCCTCGCCATTGCGCGTGACCAGCCGTTCCAGCCGCGCGATGCTGCACAGATCAGTCCCTACCCCGAAAATCATGCCGCCCTCCCGGCCGCCTCTCGCATCAGTTGTTTCATCTCTCGCACCGCCTCGCGCAGACCGACGAACACCGAACGGCTGACGATGGCATGACCGATGTGCAGTTCGCGCACGCCCGGCAGTTCGGCCACCGGCTGCACATTGGCGTAGTTCAACGCGTGACCGGCGTTGAAGCGCATGCCCAGATCGCGGATCGCCTTGCCGGCGGCGCGCACCTTGTCCAGTTCAACCGCCACCGGCTGCGATTCGCGATCGCGGCCGAAACCGTGGAAGGCATGTGCATACGGGCCGGTATGCACCTCGCACACCTGGGCACCGATGCGCGCTGCCGCTTCGATCTGCGGCAGTTCGGCGTCGATGAATACGCTGGTGACGATGCCGGCGTCGCGCAGGCGGCCGACCACGCCATGCAGCCGCTCTTCCTGCGACACGATGTCCAGTCCGCCTTCGGTGGTCACCTCGTGCCGCCCTTCCGGCACCAGCATGGCCATTTCCGGCTTCAGCCCGCAGGCGATGCCGACCATTTCATCGATGGCCGCCATTTCGAGATTGAGCTTGATGTGCACCAGATCGCGCAGCCGGCGCACATCGTCGTCCTGGATGTGACGACGGTCTTCGCGCAGGTGCACGGTGATGCCGTCGGCACCGCCCAGATGCGCCTCCACGGCGGCCCACACCGGGTCGGGCTCGTAGGTGCGGCGCGCCTGGCGCAAGGTGGCAACGTGGTCGATATTGACGCCAAGTTCGATCATGAGTCAGAGATCCTGTAGTTCGATGAATACACGCCGGGTGCGCAGTTCCTGCCCCTGCAGATAATGCGCGATCAGCGTGCGCATCAGTGTTCGTGCCAGCCGCGCGACCTGCGGATCGCCGTAATCGTCACCGTTGATCGCCAGCGCCTGCGCGCCCGTCAGGCTGACGACATCCGGCGCATCCGCGTCACCCTGCACCAGGCCCTGCTCGGCCACATAGTGGTAGGACGCGCCGGTATCCAGCGCGGCGCCCTGCGCATCGCAGTCCAGCGTCAGACCGTACCCCAGTTCCTGCAGCAGCGATTTCTCGAAACTGCGCAACAGCACCTGGTGGCCGGCCGCTTCGCCCGGTGCCAGCGCCAGCTTCTGCAACGTGTCGGCATAGCGGTCGAACAGCGCCGGGTGCGCGTCCTCGCGTGCCAGCAGACGCTGCAGCAATTCGTTCAGATAGTAGCCCAGCAGCAGCCGCGGGCCGGACAGCATGGGCCACGCACGCTGCCATTCGGCGCGCGCCAGCGTACGCAACTCCCCCTGGCCGAACCAGCCCAGATCGAGCGGCTGGAATTCCACCAGCACGCCACGCAGCGCGGCGCGCGGTCGTTTGGCGCCACGCGCCACCAGACCGACGCGGCCGAAATCGCGGCTGAACACATCGACCACCAGGCTGGTTTCGCGGTAGGGATGGGCCTGCAGCAGGAAGGCGGGCTGGCCGTCCACCCGCTGCTTGCCCGAGTTCACCTGACCGCCTTCCGGCAGCGCGCGCTGCGCCACCGCGCGGCAGGCACCGGAGATACGCTCACGGCTCGAAACCCAGACTTTTCAGGGCGCGCTCATCGTCGGCCCAGCCGCTGCGTACCTTCACGTGCAGTTCCAGGAACACCTTCGAATCGAACACCTTTTCCATGTCATGCCGCGCCGCGCTGCCGACGGTTTTCAGCACCTCGCCATTGCGGCCGATCACGATGCCCTTGTGCGCCTCGCGGCCGACGATGACCGCCGCGGCGATGCGGCGCAGGTTGCCTTCCGCCTCGAAGCGCTCGATCTCGACCGCCAGACCGTACGGCAGTTCGTCGCCCAGTTGCCGGAACAGCTTCTCGCGGATGTACTCGGCGGCGAGAAAGCGCTCGCTGCGATCGGTGAAGTCATCGGCGTCGAACATGGCCTGACCTTCCGGCAGCAATTCGCCGGCCACCTTCATCAGCGCATCGAGACCGTCGCCGCGCTGTGCGCTGACCGGCAGGATGGCGTGGAACTCGTGCAGCTTCGCAATGCGTTCGACAAAGGGCAGCAACTTTGCGCGATCACCCGCCTTGTCGGTCTTGTTCAGCAGCAGCAGGACCGGCCGGTCTTTCGGCAGCAGTTCGATCACTTCCTGATCGGCTTCGGTCAGCTTGCCCGCTTCGATGACAAACACGATCACGTCGACATCGGCCAGCGCCTGTGTCACCGAGCGGTTCATCACCCGGTTGAGCGCATTGCGGTGCTTCGTCTGGAATCCGGGCGTATCGACGAACACGAACTGACGGGCATTACGGGTCAGCACGCCGTGTATGCGGTGCCGCGTGGTCTGTGCCTTGGCCGACGTGATGCTCACCTTCTGGCCGATCAGACGGTTCATCAGCGTCGATTTGCCGACATTGGGTCGGCCGACAATGGCGATGAAGCCACAGTGGGTGATCGGCGGAGTGGTCGGCAGCTCGGTCGGCAATGCATCGGGCGGCGTGTCCGGAAATTCGCTGTCCGCCATGGAATCGTTCATGTCTGTCCCTGCAGTTGTTCGAGCGCGCGCGATGCGGCGACCTGTTCAGCGGTGCGCCGGTTGCTGCCCTCGCCTTCGGTCGCGAGGCCCAGCGCCTCGACGCGGCAGCGCGCGCGGAAGGCCTGGGCATGTGCCGCACCCGTCACGGCGCTGATTTCATAGACCGGCAGCGGCTTGTGTCGTGCCTGCAGCCATTCCTGCAGTGCGGTTTTCGGGTCGCGTGAATCGAGGTCAGGGTTCAGACCGGTGAGGCGCGCGCCGAACAGCCGGGTGACCGTCTGCCGCGCAGCGCCATAGCCAGCTTCGATGAATACTGCGCCGATCAGCGCTTCGAGTGCGTCGGCGAGGATGGACGGGCGGGAACGACCGCCGGTCTTCACCTCGCCCTCGCCCAGGCGCAACGCGCTGCCGAGATCGAGTTCGCACGCCATGTCGGCCAGCGTGTCCTGTTTGACCAGATTGGCACGCAATCGGGAGAGCACGCCTTCCGGAAGATCGGGGAAGCGCTCGCACAGCAGGTCGGAGGCGATGCAGTCGAGCACCGCATCGCCGAGGAATTCGAAGCGCTCGTTGTGCGTGGCGGAAAAACTGCGATGGGTCAGCGCCTGGACCAGCAGGTGCTTCGATACGAACACGTGGCCGAGCCCGTGCTCGATCTGCCCGGCGGAGGTCACAGCGTCAGTTCGGCCCCGTGGCCGACCCTTCGAATTCGAACAGGATGCTTACCGGCCCGAACATGTGCACCTTGCGGTCATAGGCAAACGAGACCTCGACGCCGTTCGAGTCCTTGATGATGTCGAGATCGGCCGGCGTGACGCTGGACATTTCATCCATTATGGAGCGCTTGGAATAGGCATTGCGATAATCAGCCACCGTGCCGCCCTTGATCTCGCCGTTCTTCACGATGGCATTCACGTTCTTCAGGATGGTGTAGTACTCGATGACGGCCGGAATCGTCTTCATTCCGAGTACCAGAACGAGGCCGGCGACGCCGGCAACGAACAGGAATCCCACCAGACTCAGACCGGATTGCTTGCGCAGCATCTGTTGACTCCTCATGGTGCGATCAGACTACCTGAAGCTGCCGATACGGCCGAAATCGATGCCTTTCGGCGGCAGGATGGTATCCGCATGAAACCAGATGAAAAAAGCCTTGCCCACGATGTTTCCGTCCGGCACGAACCCCCAGATGCGGCTGTCGGCACTCTGGTCACGATTGTCCCCAAGTACCAGGTAGTGGCCGGCCGGCACTTCGCAGCGCACCCCTTCGCGATTGTAGACACAGTTTTCGCGCCCCGGAAAATCGAGTGCGGTCGGGATGTCGGCCCGCGCATCGCGGTCGTTCAGGATGTGGTGCTGCACATCGCCCAGCGTTTCGCTGAAGCGATTCGAGTAGTAGGCGCGCTCGCTGTGGAAGTAGTCTTCCGCCGGCTGCACCGGGACTTCGACACCGTTGATGGTCAGCCGCTTGTTCTGGTAGGCCACCGTGTCGCCCGGCAGGCCGACCACGCGCTTGATGTAATCGACCGACGGATCGGCCGGGTAGCGGAACACCATGACGTCCCCGCGCTGCGGATCATTCATCGGAATGATCTTGTCGTGCAGCACCGGCAGCCGAACACCGTAGGTGAATTTGTTCACCAGGATGAAATCGCCGATCAGCAGCGTCGGAATCATCGAACCGGACGGGATGCGGAATGGTTCGACAACGAAACTGCGCAGCCCGAACACGACGATGATGACCGGGAAGAAGCTTGCACCGTATTCGACCCACCAGGGGTCGGGCGTACCAGCCGGTCGCTTGCGCGCGAACACCATGCGGTCCAGGCCCCACAGGATGCCGGTGAGCACACACAGCACGAAAAGGATGAGTGCGAAATTCAAGATTCGGGTCCAGTCGTTTTATTTGTCGTCGACACGCAGCACGGCAAGGAACGCCTCCTGCGGTATTTCGACGTTTCCTACCTGCTTCATGCGTTTCTTGCCGGCTTTCTGCTTTTCGAGCAGCTTCTTCTTCCGTGAAATGTCGCCGCCGTAGCATTTGGCGAGCACGTTCTTGCGCAGCGCCTTGATCGTTTCGCGCGCGATGATGTGCACCCCGATCGCGGCCTGCACCGGCACGTCGAACATCTGGCGCGGAATCAGTTCGCGCATCTTGGCCGCCACTTCGCGGCCGCGGTACTGCGCATTGGCCCGGTGCACGATGACCGACAGGGCATCGACCTTTTCGCCGGCCACCATGATGTCGAGCTTCACCACGTCAGCTGCGCGGTACTCCTTGAATTCGTAATCGAGCGAAGCGTAACCGCGCGACACCGATTTGAGCTTGTCGAAGAAATCGAACACCACCTCGGCCATCGGCAGGTCGTAGGTGAGCTGCACCTGCCGGCCGTGATAAAGCATGTTCACCTGCTGCCCGCGCTTCTGCTCGCACAACGTGATCACCGCACCCAGATATTCCTGCGGCAGGAAGATGACCGCCTTGATGATGGGCTCGCGGATCTCCGACATCTTCGAAACTTCGGGCAGCTTGGCCGGGTTCTCGACCATGACGATGCTGCCGTCGTTCATCAGCACCTCATACACCACGGTCGGCGCAGTGGTGATGAGGTCCATGTCGAACTCGCGCTCCAGCCGCTCCTGCACGATTTCCATGTGCAGCATGCCGAGGAAGCCGCAGCGGAAACCGAAACCCAGCGCCTGCGACACTTCCGGCTCGTACTGCAGAGAGGCATCATTCAGCTTGAGCTTCTCCAGCGACTCGCGCAGCTGGTCGTACTCGCTGGCTTCCACCGGGTACAGCCCGGCAAACACCTGCGGCTTGATTTCCTTGAAGCCGGGCAGCGGCTCGGGCGCACGGTGATCCGCCAGCGTGATGGTGTCGCCGACCTTGGCTGCCTTCAGTTCCTTCAGGCCGCAGATGACGAAACCGACCTCACCCGCCGACAGGCTTTCGCGCGACAGGGACTTGGGCGTGAACACGCCGACCTGATCGACCTGGTACTGCGCGCCGGTCGACATGAACAACATCCGGTCCTTGGGCTTCAATGCACCATCGACCACGCGCACCAGCATCACGACGCCGACGTAGTTGTCGAACCAGGAATCGATGATCAGAGCCTTCAGCGGCCGCGCCGGATCGCCCTTGGGCGGCGGGATGCGCACGACGATCATTTCGAGGATGTCGTCGATGCCCAGTCCGGTCTTGGCGGAACACTGGATCGCATCGGTTGCGTCGATGCCGATGACGTCCTCGATCTCCTGCCGCGCATTCTCAGGATCCGCCTGTGGCAGATCGATCTTGTTCAGCACCGGCACCACTTCCACGCCCAGGTCGAGTGCGGTGTAACAGTTGGCGACCGTCTGCGCCTCGACGCCCTGCGACGCATCGACCACCAGCAGCGCACCTTCGCAGGCGGACAGCGAGCGGCTCACTTCATAGGAGAAGTCGACGTGACCCGGGGTGTCGATCAGGTTGAACTGATAGATCTGGCCGTCGTTGGCCTTGTAACGGAGGGCCGCGGTCTGCGCCTTGATCGTGATGCCGCGCTCGCGCTCCAGATCCATCGAATCAAGGACCTGCGCCTCCATTTCGCGATCGGACAGGCCGCCGCAGCGCTGGATCAGACGGTCGGCCAGCGTGGACTTGCCGTGGTCGATGTGGGCAATGATGGAAAAGTTTCGGATGTGCTGCATCGTCAGAGTGGAAACAGGAATGAAAAAGGGTGCCCATGGCGGCACCCTTGTCTGGTCAGCCGGACCGACGAGATCAAGCGCGCAATTCTAGCAGATAGGCCTGCACCGCCTGCGGATCAAGCCGGTGACGGCACAGTTCGCGCTCGCCGGCGCACAGCACCGGGATGTGTTCGCCATAGGGCGCCTCGAACTCCGGGTGCTCGTCGATGTCGATTTCACGCACTTCGACATCATGCGGTGCAATCAGCGGTGTCAGCTGTTCGAGCAGATCGTCGCACAGATGGCACCAGCGACGCAGATAGAGCGTCAGCGCCGGCGCATTCGGCGGCAGATTCACTTTTCCGCGTCCTGACCGTTCGGCACGCGCAAGGTCAGGAAAGTCTGGTTGGTGCCCCGCCGGACCAGAACGGTCAGGCCGATCTTCGGTTCCATGCCGGACAGGATGCTGTTGAACTGGTCCAGCGTGGACACCGGCGTCTGCTTGCCACGCGCAATGACGGCCAGGATGACGTCGCCGATGCGCAGGTCCGACCGGACGCCGCCAGTGATGTTTTCCACCCGCAGGCCACCTTCGATCTGCATGCCGCGCCGCTGCTGTGGCGTCACTTCGGACAGCACCAGACCCAGACGGTTGGACTGCGGTACCGATTCAGGCGCACCGCCGCCACGACGGCTGCGTCGCGGGTCGGCCAGATCGTCGTTCAGTTCGGCCACGGTGACCGCAATGTCGCGCGTGGCGCCGTTGCGCCAGACCTGGGCGATCGACGATGCGCCGGGCTTGGTGCCGCCGACCAGTCGCGGCAGGTCGCCCGATCCGTCCACCGGCTTGCCGTCGAAACGCAGGATGACATCCCCCGGCACGATGCCGGCGACTTCAGCCGGGCCGCGCGGTTCGACCGAGCTGACCAGCGCCCCTTCCGGCCGTTTCATGCCGAAGGAATCGGCCAGTTCCTTCGTCACCTCCTGGATCACGACGCCAATGCGCCCGCGCTGCACGCGACCGTTGGTACGCAGTTGCGACTGGATGTCCATCGCGACGTCGATCGGGATCGCAAACGACAGCCCCATGAAGCCACCGTTGCGGCTGTAGATCTGGGAGTTGATGCCGACCACTTCGCCGCGCAGGTTGAACAGCGGACCGCCGGAATTGCCCGGATTGATCGCCACATCGGTCTGGATGAACGGAACGAAATTTTCCTGCGGCAGCGAGCGCCCCTTGGCCGACACGATGCCGGCCGTGACCGAACTTTCGAAGCCGAACGGCGAACCGATGGCCACCACCCATTCGCCGACGCGCAGCTTGGTTGCGTCGCCGAACTTCACCATCGGCAGGCCCGCAGCGTCGATCTTCAGCACCGCAATGTCGGTGCGCTTGTCGGCGCCGACCACACGCGCCTTGAATTCGCGCTTGTCGCTGAGCTTGACGGTGATTTCCTCCGCTTCATCGACGACATGCGCATTGGTCAGCAGGTAGCCGTCCGCCGACACGATGAAGCCCGATCCCAGCGAACGCGCGTCCGGTGATCCCGGGCCGCCAGGTTGCTGCGGCACAAAACGACGGAAGAAGTCGTACATCGGGTCATTTTCGTCCATGCCGGGCGGCATCTGCGGCATGGCGCGCGTGCTGACCTTCTGCGTCGTGCTGATGTTTACGACCGCCTGCCCCTGCCGCTCGACCAGCTCGGAAAAATCCGGCAACTGGCGTAGTGCCGGAGGTTGCGCCGACGCCGCCGCCATGGCGAGAGACGTGACAAAACTCAGGAACAGCGCGGCAATGAATGCTTTCATGATTCCGGACGGGTTCGGGTTTGCGGAACGGCACGAATCGCCGGCAGCAGCTCGGCACGCGGCTGCACGCGTCGAAGCCACAGCACGGATGCGGCGAGGCCGGTAACGGCCCCGGCTGCCACCGCCAGATCCGAGTCAACGATGACGCGCGCGAGCAGCGCACCGGCAAACATGGCGGCGAGACCGACGCCGTAGGTCATCAGCGCGGCGACCAGCGGAGCGTTTTGCGGAACAGACACCTCGACACGGTCGCCTTCTGCGATCGCGTGCGATATCGGGATCACGTAGGTGGTCGGGCGGGCGGAACAGGCCTGGCCGCAGCCACCGGCATCGTCGCAGCGGCCGCAGCCGCTGCTGCGCACGACGTCCACCCAGGCAAGGCGACCGGCGACGCGTCGCACATGACCCTGCCGGATGTCCATCAGCGCTTCTGCTCCACGCCCTCGACCATGCGGAGCAGGCTGTGCGGTGGCACCTCGCCGAGCGCGGTGACGATGAAGTTGCCCACCCGGCGCTTGAACACATTGACCGCGCCATGCTTCATCGGCCCGATGAAGTTGCCGTCTTCCTTGCGGAACGGCTCGATGAACACCGATATCGCCGCGAGGCCGTCAGAGAACACCATGTGCACCATGTCAGGCCGGTCCGGGCCGAGCGAGCGGCGCATCCCGGCGATCTGACGGAAGCCCGGCACCGGCGCGCTGGCCACCCAGCCGACGTCCACGTTTTGCCCGGTGGTCGTGCTGGCGGAGTGAACCGCCCAACCTTCGGACATCGCCGCCATGCGCGATCGCACATCGTCGCGGCTGAGCGGGAGGCCTATTTCAAGCTGGGCAAAGGCAAACTGCTCGATCGCCTCGCCGCGTTCATTGACCATGCGCGCCTTGAGCAACAGACCGGTCTGTGCCTCGATCCAGAACACGTATCCGAAACGGAAACCGTCCTTGGGTTCGAGCAGCACCGAATGCGTCTCGAACCCGGCGACCCGGCCAGGTGCCCCGCGCTTGATTGCGTAGAACTCGCTCAGCGAGTTGATCGATTCCGGAAGCAGCGACGGGAAGGTCTTGCGCGAGCCCCGCCGGTCTTCGATGACGATCTTCTCTTTCGGCAGGTAGCAGCGCACCTCGTCGTTGATGCGCACCACCTCGCGCGGACTGCCGTCGAGCACTTCGAGCCGTTCGATCGAGTTGCCGTCGGTGTCGACATAATGAGCGATGCGGGACGTCTCGACGTTTGCACCGCTTTGATAGACGAAGGTGCCCGCATAGGACGTGTTCTGCGAGGCGGTGACGGCCCGACTCAACATGGAAAGCGCTTCAGCCTGGCTCTGCGCCCAAGCGACCGGCCCGCCGATCATGGCTGCCAGCAAGCAGACTGCGCGGAAGATCATCGACGGTCGTCGGCCGAGACATCCGAAACACCACGCGCATAGAGCGCAACGCCCTGCATGCTCCCCGTGGGCGAGTAGCCATGGTGCGCAACGAGATAGGCACGCAGGGGCGCATCGTTGTTCACGACTGAGGCCCGCACCTGCGGTGTATAGCTCGCCGGCGTCGTGGTGGCCGCCATCTGTACGGGCGTGCCAGCCGGCATCAGGTCGAGCCCGAGCCAGGATACGAGTGCAACGCCGGACACCGCCGCCGCAGCCGTCATCCACATACGCTTCGGGGCGGCCGCCGTCCGGCGAGCGACCGGTGCCAGAACCGTCGGCTCGTCGTCAAGCCGGCTCATGACCGACGCGGTGAAGGCGGCGCCAAGTCCGATGTCGCCGCGCAAGGCATCGCCCACCGCAACCTGCAGCGCAAATTCATCGCGCAGATCACCGTCGGCATGCAGGCGATCCAGCATCTGCTGGGCCTGGCGGTCTTCGAGTTCGTTGTCGATCAACGCGCTCAGATTTTCTTTCATGGGTCTTACCACCTCTTGTCAGGCGCCGTGTCGAGCAACGGCCGCAGTTTTTCCGAAATCGCCTCGCGGGCGCGGAAAATGCGCGAGCGCACGGTGCCTATCGGGCAGTCCATCACGGTCGCAATTTCTTCGTATGCCATGCCTTCAAGCTCGCGCAGCATGATCGCGGTACGCAACTCTTCCGGCAAGGCATCCATCGCTGCATTCACTGTTTCGCCGATCTGCTTGGTCAGCAGCAGGCGTTCAGGTGTGTTGATGTCGCGCAGGTTGTCGCTGTCGTCGAAGTTTTCAGCTTCTTCCGAATCGAATTCAGTGCTTGTCGGCGCGCGTCTCCCCTGCGATACGAGATAGTTCTTCGCGGTGTTCACGCCGATCCGGTACAGCCAGGTATAGAACGCGCTCTCACCGCGAAACGACGGCAGTGCGCGGTAAGCCTTGATAAAGGCTTCCTGTGCGACGTCCTCCACCTCGGCCGGGTCACGTATGAGTCTGGAAAGCAGCCGGCCGAGCTTCCGCTGGTACTTGGTGACAAGAAGGCCAAAGGCCTGCTTGTCACCGCGCTGCGCCCGCTCGACCAGCAACTGGTCAACTTCTCGCTCGCTCATCTGTGCGGTTGCTTTGCCCGGATCTTTCACCGGTACGGCATTTGAACTGGCGCGCAGTATATCCGAGCGCTCAGGCCTGAGTACTGCTTGAAGGGGAGTAAGGGTCGCGTCCATGCTGCAACAGACCGGGGCATGTCCACAAAGTTCATCCGGTCATTGCGCAGAACGCCAAAAGCGTGTGGTTGCGCACATAACATCTTGCCGGGCAGCCGCTGCGATATAGTGCGCGCTTTATCGAACGGCTCTTTCCCGTGTTGAATTTCGACGCGCTGGTACTTGGAAGCGGACTCGCCGGGCAGGCGCTGGCACTCCGCCTTGCCGAGGCAGGGCAGCGCGTTGCGCTGATCACGAAGAAGCAGGTCGAGGATTCGGCTTCGAGCTGGGCCCAGGGCGGCATCGCGGCCGTGCTGGACAGCGCCGATTCCGTCGATCACCACCTGCGCGATACGCTGGTCGCCGGCGCTGGCCTGTGTGACGAGGATGCCACCCGCTTCGTCGTTGAGCACGGCCGTGAAGCGATCGAATGGCTTATCGCGCGTGGCGTGCCATTCACGCGTGATGCGCAGGGCGAACTGGGTTATCACCTCACGCGCGAGGGCGGTCACAGTCACCGCCGCATCGTGCATGTCGATGACGCAACGGGTTCGGCGATCCAGACCACGCTGACCGGCCAGGTGCGCAGTCACCCGAATATCCACATCTTCGAACGCCATCTTGCCGTCGATCTGATCGTCGGATGGAAGCTCGGTCGCCCCGAAATCGGCTGCGCCGGTGCCTACATCCTCGACATCGAAGCGGGCGATGTCATCACCTTCGCGGCGCCCGTCGTCGTACTCGCCACGGGCGGCGCTGGCAAAGTCTATCTGTACACGACCAATCCGGACACCGCGACCGGCGACGGCATTGCCATGGCGTGGCGCGCGGGTTGCCGCGTCGGCAACATGGAATTCATCCAGTTCCACCCGACCTGCCTGTACCACCCACACGCCAAATCCTTCCTGATCACCGAAGCGATGCGTGGCGAAGGCGGTCTGCTGCGCCTGCCGGATGGCGAGCGCTTCATGCCGGCGCACGACGAGCGTGCCGAACTGGCGCCGCGCGACGTCGTGGCACGGGCCATAGACTACGAAATGAAGAAGCGCGGCCTCGACTGCGTGTACCTCGACGTGTCGCACAAGCCAGCCGATTTCCTGGTCAGTCACTTTCCGAACATTCACGCCCGCTGTCTGGAACTGGGCATCGACATTACGCGACAGCCGATTCCGGTCGTGCCGGCCGCTCACTACACTTGCGGCGGGGTGAAGGTCGACCAGCGCGCGCGCACCGACGTCGATGGTCTGTACGCAATCGGTGAAACCACATACACCGGACTGCACGGTGCCAACCGGCTGGCCAGCAATTCACTGCTCGAATGTCTGGTGTACGCCACCGCAGCGACGCGGGACATCCTTTCGCGCAAACCGGTCGCGCCGGCGATACTGCCGCCATGGGACGAAAGCCGCGTGACTGACGCCGACGAACAGGTGGTGATCGCTCACAACTGGGACGAACTGCGTCGCTTCATGTGGGACTACGTGGGCATCGTGCGCACCAACAAGCGGCTCGAACGCGCGTTGCACCGGATCCGCCTGCTTGAGCGTGAAATCGATGAGTACTACGCTCATTTCCGGATCAGCAACGACCTGATCGAACTCCGCAACCTCGTTCTCACCGCGCATCTGATCGTGCGCAGCGCCATCCAGCGGCACGAAAGCCGCGGACTGCATTTCAGTCTCGATTACCCGGAAACCAGCGCAATCGCCAACCCGACCATCCTGCGCCCGCGTCGTGTGCGGCATCAGGAAGTGCTACACGCAGCCAGCGCCTGAAGCACCGGAAGTCGTCGGCTCCGCCAAACTGGTCGCCGAACAGCATCAGGGTGCAGCCTTTGCCGTGATCGGGTTGCAGGCTCAACGACACCCACCCGCGCCCGGTTCGTCCCGTCACGGGGCGGCCGGCAGTGACCAGCCCGTCCGCGCGCCAGACCGTCATCTGCCCCGCTTCACTCAACTGAACGCGTATCCAGGCAGCGCGCCGACGCGCAAGTGCCGTGAGCGCGAGTGCGGCTGTGGCAACCGGTGCAACCGCCGGCTGCAGCGTTACCGCCGGGATCAGCGCGGCCGCACAAACAAAAAGGGCCACGTTGCAACAACGCGACCCCTCGAGTTCGATCCGGGCAAAAGCGGCGGAACCGTCCATGCCCGAAACGACGCCCCTACAGCTGGCTGAACACCAACGTTGCGTTGGTCCCGCCGAAGCCGAACGCGTTCGACATCGCAGCGCGGATGCGCAAGTCGCGCGGCACCAGCGGCACGTAATCGAGATCGCACTGCGGGTCCGGATCCCGCAGGTTCGCGGTGGGCGGCGCAATCTGGTGATGCAGGGCCAGCACCGTCACCACCGCCTCGATGCCGGCCGCTGCGCCGAGCGCATGACCGGTCATCGACTTGGTCGAACTGACGCACAGCTTCTTCGCGTGCTCGCCGAAGCAGCGTTTCACGGCCACCGTCTCGGCAATATCGCCGAGCGGCGTCGAGGTGCCGTGAGCGTTGATGTAATCGATGCCGTCGACTGCGATGCCGGCGTTGCGCAGCGAATTGTTCATGCTGCGCGATGCACCTTCGCCGTCCTCGCGCGGTGCCGTGATGTGATGGGCGTCCGCGCTCATGCCGTAACCGGCCAGTTCGCAATAGATACGCGCACCGCGCGCCTTTGCATGCTCGTACTCCTCAAGCACGAGCACCCCGGCACCTTCGCCAAGCACAAAACCGTCGCGTCCGGTGTCCCACGGCCGGCTGGCGGCTTCGGGATCGTCGTTGCGACCCGACAAGGCCTTTGCCGCCGCGAAACCTGCGACGCCGAGCGGACAGATGGTCGATTCGGCACCACCGGCGATCATCACGTCCGCATCGCCGTACTCGATGATGCGCATCGCTTCACCGATGGAATGGTTGGCGGTCGCACAGGCGCTGACAGTTGCAAAGTTCGGGCCCTTGAAACCGTAGTTGATCGAAATGATGCCGGAGATCATGTTGATGATCGAACCCGGCACAAAAAAAGGCGACACCTTGCGCGCCCCGCCTGCCAGCATGACGTTGTGCGTTTCCTCGATCATCGGCAGACCGCCGATACCCGAACCCACGCATACGCCGATACGTTCGGCGTTGTCGGGTGATGCCGTCAGCCCGGCGTCGCGGATCGCATCCATCGAGGCAGCGATGCCGTAATGGATGAAGGTGTCGAAGCGACGAGCTTCCTTCGGGGACAGATAGTTGGCGACGTCGAAATCGCGAACTTCACCTGCGATCTGTACCGGCAGTGCGGACGGATCGAAGCGCGTGATGCGCCTGATGCCGGACTTTGCTGCCAGGATGTTCTCCCAGGCTTGCCCTACGGTGTTGCCGACCGGGGAAATGATTCCCAAGCCGGTCACGACAATTCTTTTACGTGCCAAAACGTGCTCCGTCCGATGAACGATCAGGCCTTGCCGGCGAGATGGCCATTCACGTAGTCGATGGCCTGCTGCACCGAAGTGATCTTTTCCGCTTCTTCGTCCGGGATTTCGCACTCGAATTCTTCTTCGAGGGCCATCACCAGTTCGACCGTATCGAGCGAATCGGCGCCCAGATCATCGACGAACGATGATTCGTTCTTGATTTCGGCTTCGTTCACGCCAAGTTGCTCGGCGACGATCTTCTTGACGCGTTGTTCGATGTTTTCCATTGCGAAACTCCTTCCCTGTGTAAGCCCTGACGAGTCCGTCAGGGCACTAAAAAAAGTGGCGCGAGTGTAACAGAAAGCCTGTCCCGCTTCGCCGGCAACGACCGGCCGGCAATACCGCGGACAGCGCGCGCGTCAATGCATGAACATGCCGCCGTTGACGTGCAGTGTGCTGCCGGTCACGTAAGCGGCCTGCGGTGAAGCAAGAAACACGACGGCGCCCGCAACTTCATCCGTCGTACCCAAGCGGCCGAGCGGTATCTGCCCCAGCAGGGCATCGCGTGCCGTGTCGCCCAGCGCATGGGTCATGTCGGTCGCGATGAAGCCCGGCGCCACGCAATTGACGGTGATGTTGCGCGAACCCAGCTCGCGTGCCAGCGCCATGCTCATGCCGGCCACGCCGGCCTTGGCAGCGGCGTAATTGGCTTGACCGGGATTGCCGGTTTCGCCCACCACTGACGTGATGTTGATGATGCGACCATTGCGTGCCTTCATCATGCCGCGCATCACGGCGCGCGACATCGTGAATACCGCTTTCAGATTGGTATCGATGACGGCCTGCCATTCGTCGTCCTTCATCCGCATCGCGAGGTTGTCGCGCGTGATGCCGGCGTTGTTGACGAGCACCGTGACGGCACCGAACGCCTGTTCGATACCGGACATCGCCGTGGCGATGTCCTCGCTGCGGGTGACATCGAGCACGATGCCACGCCCCTTGATGCCTGCACCATCAAGCGCCTGCTGGATCCCTGCCGCACCGGCTTCGGTGGTGGCCGTACCGATCACGGTTGCACCTGCGGCGCCGAGTGCCAGCGCGATCGCGCGACCGATGCCGCGGCTGGCTCCGGTGACCAGCGCGATCTGTCCGTCAAGTACGCCCATCATCGTGCTCCGATCTGTTGTGCCAGCTGTTCCAGCGACGCCGCGTCAGCCAGCGCCACACCGGTGAGTTCGCGGTTGATGCGCTTGGTCAGTCCGGCAAGCACCTTGCCCGGCCCGCATTCCGCCACGGTGACTGCGCCGAGGTCGGCCATGCGCTGGATGACTTCGACCCAGCGCACCGGCGCAGCAGCCTGACGCACCAGCGCGTCGCGGATGGCCTCCGGTTCATCGGGCGAGGCAACGTCGACGTTGTTGATCAGCGTGATCGTCGGACGGGCGAACGCCACCTTCGGCAGCGCTTCAGCCAGGCGCGCTGCAGCCGGCTGCATCAGGGCGCAATGGAATGGCGCGCTGACGGGTAGCGCCACCGTGCGCTTGGCACCGCGTTCCGACAGCAGCGCCATGGCGCGCGTCACCGCCTCGGCATGGCCGGCAATCACCGTCTGCTCCGGCGAATTGAAATTGACGGCGCTGACGATCTGCCCCTGCGCGGCATCGTCGCAGCAGGCTTGTACCGCCGCTGCGTCCAGTCCGAGTACAGCCGCCATGGCGCCAGTCCCTGGCGGCACCGCGTCCTGCATCGCCTGAGCGCGCAGACGGACCAGCGGCACCGCGTCAGCCAGCTCAAGCACCCCGGCCGCCACCAGCGCGGCATACTCGCCCAGGCTGTGGCCCGCGACCAGGTCGGGACGACGACCGGTACGTGCCATCCAGCTGCGATACACGGCAACGCCGGCGGTCAGCATCAAGGGCTGGGTGTTGGTGGTAAGGGCAAGGCGTTCGGCCGGACCGTCGCACACCATCGACCACAGGTCTTCGCCCAGCGCGGCGGACGCTTCGTCGAAAGTGCGGCGGATTGCAGGATCGTCGCCATAGGCGGCCATCATGCCGACTGACTGCGAACCCTGCCCGGGAAATACAAATGCGAGTTTCTGCATGTTCGAAAGACCTTCAGAAGCGAAGCAGCGCGCCGCCCCACGTGAAACCGCCGCCGACGCCTTCCAGCATGACGATCTGACCACGCCGGATGCGACCGTCGCGCACTGCCAGATCGAGCGCGAGCGGAACCGACGCGGCCGAGGTGTTGCCGTGGTCGGCCACGGTGACCACCACCTTGTCCATCGGCAGATCAAGCCGGCGCGCGGTGGATTGAAGGATGCGCACATTCGCCTGGTGAGGCACCAGCCAGTCGAGGGCAGTCATCGGCAGTTTCGCTGCGTCCATCAGCTCGATTGCCGTGTCCCCGAGCACGCGTACTGCAAACTTGAACACCGCCTGTCCGTCCATCTGCAGCAGGGGCGTGCCCGACACCTTGCCGCCGCACACGGTACCGGGCACCGACAGGATGTCGTGGTAGTGGCCATCCGCATGCAGCACCGACGACAGGATGCCCGGTTCGTCCGACGCCTCGAGCACGACGGCGCCGGCGCCGTCGCCGAACAGCACGCAGGTTCCGCGGTCGTCCCAGTTCAGGATGCGCGAAAAGACTTCGGCGCCCACCACCAGGGCGCACTTGTGCGAGCCGGAGCGGATGAATTTTTCGGCAATGGTCAGCGCGTAGACGAATCCTGCGCAGACGGCCTGGACGTCGAATGCGACTGCGGTGCGGTTCTCGAGTCGGTTCTGCAGCAGGCAGGCAGTACTCGGAAAGACCTGGTCCGGCGTCGAGGTCGCGACGATGATCAGGTCGATGTCCTGCGCCGGGCGACCCGCTGCTTCGAGTGCCCTGCGACAGGCATGAAGTGCCAGATCACTGGATTTTTCGTCGTCGGCGGCAAAGTGGCGGCGCCGGATGCCGGTGCGTTCGGCAATCCATTCGTCCGACGTCTCGATGCCACGCGCAACGAGATCGTCGTTGGACACCGGCGATCCCGGCAGATACGAGCCGGTGCCGGTGATACGGCAGAAGGTCATGCAGCCACCTCGGTACGTGTCATGCAAAGGGTAATGCGGGCGATCAGATCGTTGCGCACGGCATCCGCCGCACGCGCCACCGCCTCTTCGAATCCGTAGGCATCGCTCGATCCATGGCTCTTGACGACGACGCCGCGCAGTCCGAGCAGCGTGGCGCCATTGTAGCGACGATGATCGACCCGGTTGCGGAAGGCCTGGATCACCGGCCGGGCAGCCAGATACATGAGCTTGCGCAACGGTCCACGACTGAATTCTTCGCGCAGAAAGGTCGCAATCATCTGTGCCAGACCTTCCGACGTCTTCAGCGCCACATTGCCGACAAAGCCATCGCACACAACGACGTCCGTCGTGCCCTTGTAGATGTCGTTGCCTTCCACGTTGCCATAGAAATTCAGATCGCTGGCGCGCAACAACTCGGCCGCGCCCTTGACCGCATCGTTGCCCTTTATGGCCTCTTCACCGATGTTGAGCAGGCCGACGCTGGGCCGCTCGCGCGACTCGAGTGCCGACACCAGCATGGCGCCCATCAGCCCGAACTGGAAAAGGTGCTCGGACGTGCAATCGACGTTGGCACCCAGATCAAGGACATAGGTATGTCCCTTCATCGTCGGCAGAATGGACGCGATCGCCGGGCGGTCTATGCCGGGAAGCGTTTTCAGAACGAACTTCGCAATCGCCATCAGCGCGCCGGTATTGCCGGCGGAGACGGCGGCCTGCACGCGCCCCGACTTGACCAGATCAATCGCGACCCGCATCGACGAATCCTTCTTGCCGCGCATCGCTTGCGCCGGCGGCTCGTCCATGCCGATCACTTCGGTGGCGTGAACGACGGAAAGCCTGGGTTCGTTCTCTGCCCCCAGGCGCTTCAACTCTGCGTTCAGAACGTCCTGCAGCCCGACCAGCAGCACGCTGCAGGCGGGATCACGCCGGATATAGGAAACGGCCGCCGGCACGGTGACCGACGGGCCGTGGTCCCCGCCCATGCAATCAATGGCGAGGGTGTAGCTCATGCGATGCATCCAGTCCAGTCACGATGGCCGAAACGTGCCGACATCGGGCTGTGTGCCGGAAAGTCGGAACAGGGGATCACTCGCCCTTGGTCTTGAGCACCTTCTTGCCGCGATAGAAACCGCTCGGGGAAATGTGGTGGCGCAGGTGCACCTCGCCGGTCGTCGATTCGACTGCCGTTGCCGGTGCCGTCAGGAAATCGTGCGCACGATGCATGCCGCGCTTCGACGGGGACTTCTTGTTTTGCTGGACTGCCATGGAACCACTCCTACCGGCGAACCGGATGAATAAAACGTGATGGATCGCCGCTGCTTTCCCGACCGGTCGGCGGCTGCCGAACGGTCGGAGTGCGCATGCGCGCCGACCCTGCTTGTTGCACACCACCGGCGCCATCGAGCGCCGGCACCTACGACTTTTACTGCTTTCCCTGCTTCAATCTGCCCAACTCGGCGAACGGCGAGGGCTTGGCGGCATCGGCATCAGCGCCCGCTCCGGGCGGGCTGCACTGATCATGCAGCGCGATGGCGGGCAGCGACAGCAAGACCTCGTCCTCGATCAGCGTTCGCACGTCCAGCAAACCTTCCAGCTCCAGCGCCTCGTAAGTGTCGTCATCGAGGTCCTGATCGCCCCACTCTTCACCCGCCTGAACAAGTCGGAAGCGCGAACGGCTGCGCACACCCACTGCGACATCTTCGAGGCAACGCTGGCATTGCAACATCAATGATCCGGCAAGTGCCAGCTCAAGCCAGCACGCACCTTCGGCATCAACCTGCCCGGCAATCGACCAGTCTATCCGCGCCGGAACCGCCGAGCACTCCTGCGCAACTCGTTCAAGCAATGCAACATCCGTACTGCCGTCGAGGACACCGGATGTCCGTGCAAACTGTATTGCGTCAAGCTGCCGGGGCATGCCGCCACCCTTCCCGGGTGCCTGCTGACGGTCGCCATCTTCCATGCCAGTCACGGGTACCTTTACCGCACCCTCTTTACCGCACCCTGCTTGGAGGCAGACCACCTGTCGGCGGGCTCGCAGGGCGCATCCGGGCGAAGAATCAAACCCAAAATGATACTATCCGGCACGCAATACTGTCAAAGCGTTCCGCAACAACGCGCCGATCCGCCCCACCCATGCCCGACATCCTGCCCCCGCTTGTTCTGGGTTCCTCCTCGCGCTATCGACGCGAATTGCTGGAACGCCTGCGCCTGCCCTTCACGACGGCCTCGCCGGACATCGACGAATCCTGCCTCGGTGATGAAACGCCCCGTGCGCAGGCGATCCGGCTTGCGCGCCGCAAGGCACAGGCGATCGCCCTCCGCCATCCGGACAGCTGCATCATCGGCTCCGACCAGGTCGCCTGGAGCGGCACCCGTCGCTACGGCAAGCCCGGTACGCGCGATGCCGCGATCACCCAGTTGCTCGAACTGAGCGGCGCAAAAGTGACCTTCGACACTGCGCTCTGCGTCATCGACCCGCGCAGTGGAACGCTGCATGAAGCGGTCGTCCCGACCGACGTCGTTTTCCGGACGCTGTCGGAACGGGAAATCGAACGCTATGTCGATCTGGATGACCCGGTCGACTGTGCCGGCGCCGCAAAATCCGAGTCCCTCGGCATCGCGCTGCTGGAAAGACTCAGCGGAGACGATCCGACCGCGCTGGTCGGCCTCCCGCTGATCGAGTTGAGCCGCATGCTGCGCCGCCTCGGATATCTGCTGCCATGAACGCACCTCCGCAGGGTGTGCTCTACATGTTGCCCAGCGCACTCGACAGCCGCGCCTTGTGGCATGCCGATACACCTGCGGCAGTGCGCGAGTGCGCGCACCGCCTCGACTACTTCCTGGTCGAAAGCGCCAAATCTGCGCGGGCGACCTTGAAGCGACTCGAGCATCCGACGCCGCTGCGCGAGCTGGACATCGTCGAATTGCCTCCCGAGCGCGGTGGCGCTCCGCTGCGTGCGCTGCTTGAACCGGTACGCGCAGGACGCAGCGCGGGAGTCATCTCGGATGCCGGCTGTCCCGGCGTCGCCGACCCGGGCGCACTGGCGGCACGCGCCGCACACGCCATGGGTATCGAAGTGGTGCCGCTGGTCGGCCCGTCGTCCATCCTTCTCGGACTGATGGCCTCAGGGTTGAACGGCCAGTCGTTTGCGTTTCACGGCTATCTGCCGGTGGATGATGCAGAGCGGGCGCGGGCGCTGACCGCCCTCGAAAAGACGTCGGCGCAACTGCGCCAGACCCAGCTGTTCATTGAAACGCCCTACCGCAACCTGAAAATGTTCGAAACCCTGCGCGCGCATTGTCGCGGCGACACCTTGCTGTGCATCGCCAGCGCGTTGACGGCACCTGATCAATACGTACGCACACTCACGGTGGCGCAGTGGAAGACGGCAGATGTGGCGCGCATCGACCGCCGCCCCACCCTGTTCCTGATGCTGGCCGGCGCTTGACCCGCTGACCGGTCGCCGCGAACCTCAGCGCAGACCGATGCGCGAAAAGGCGCCCGCTACACTTTCCCCGACATCGGCGCCGAACTGCTTGGCGAAACGTTCCGCCAGATTCTGCCGCTGCGTGAAATCGACGATGTCTGCCGCCTTGACGACCTCGCGCGCGACAAATTCGACGCTGCCAAGATCATCGGCAAGCCCGAGTTCGATGCTGCGGGTACCGCTCCACATCAGGCCGGAGAACATGTCCGGCGATTCCTTCAACCGATCGCCGCGTCCCTTGCGCACGACATCGATGAACTGCTGATGCACGTCGCCGAGCAGTTCCCGGGCGTGCACGCGATGCCCTTCGTCCTGTGGCGAAAACGGATCGAGGAAGCCCTTGTTTTCGCCTGCGGTCAGCAGGCGACGCTCGACGCCGAGTTTTTCCATCAGACCGGTAAAACCGAAGCCTTCCATCAGCACGCCGATCGAGCCGACGATGCTCGCCTTGTCTACATAGATACGGTCAGCCGCAACGGCGACGTAGTAGCCGCCGGAAGCGCAGATGTCCTCGACCACCGCGTAGAGCGGCACATTCGGGTACATGGCCCGCAGGCGATTCATTTCGTCGTTGATGATGCCGCTCTGCACCGGGCTGCCGCCCGGGCTGTTGATGCGCAGGATGACGCCCTGGGTGTTCTTGTCCTCGAATGCCGACTGCAGCGATGCCATCACGCTCTCGGCGCTGGCTTCGGCCCCGGGTGCGATGACCCCGCTCAGTTCGACCAGCGCGGTGTGCTTGCGGTGTTCCGCCTGACTGAAAAGGGTACTCCAGTCGACCAGCGCGAAAAGCAGCACGCCCAGGTAGGCGAAGCCGACCAGCTTGAAGAAGATCCCCCAGCGACGCTTGCGCCGCTGCTCGACAACCGATTCAAGCGCAAGGCGCTCGATCAGTTTTCGTTCCCAGACAGGTTCTGCACTGGGGTCACGCTGCTTTTCCGGTTCGGACATTTTTAGCCAATAAAACAGATATTTACGCGGGTCGCCATACCATTCCGCCAGATTCTTCCAGCGTTACCGGCTCGAGACGGCTGCCGCGACAGGGTCCGCCGACGCAGTGCCCGGATTCAGGAGCATAGATCGCGCCATGAGTGGAACACATCAAGTATAACTTTGTGTCGTCGAAGAACTCGCCGTGATTCCAGTCAAGCTCTATCGGCACATGGGCGCAGCGATTGATGTAGCCATGCACCTGCCCGCGAAATCTGACCGCGAATGCGGCTACGGCCTTGCCGCGCTGCTCGACCTCGAAACGCACGCCGGGCCCGCCATCGACCAGTTCGGCCGATTCGCACACCGCTACGCGTGACATGCCAGCCACGCCGTCAGTTCATCGACGCTCGCACAATGTGCCTTCGGACGCGCCGCCAGCAGTTCGTGCAGTGGATGAGCACCATAGGTCACCGCGACCGACTCGCATCCGGCGTGCCGCGCCATCAGCAGGTCGTGCGTCGTGTCGCCGATCACCAGCGTGCGCCCCGGATCGAAGGACAGTTCATCCATCAGCTCGAGCACCATGTCAGGCGCCGGCTTGGATACCGACTCGTCGGCGCAGCGCGTCGCGGCAAACCGGCTGCCCAGTCCGGTGTGACCGAGCGCACGGTCCAGCCCCGCCCGGCTCTTGCCGGTAGCGACCGCCAGCGTGTGTCCGCGCGCACTCAGTCCGTCCAGCAGCGCGGGCACGCCATCGAACAGCGTCAGTTCATGGTCGCGCGACAGGTAGTGGTAGCGGTAGCGCCCCGCCAGTTCCTGATGGCGCGACGACGGCAATTCGGGCACCACGCGGGCGAGCGCGTCCACCAGGCCGAGGCCGATCACGGAACGCGCGGTGCGGTCGTCCGGCGTCTCCAGCCCGAGATCTTCGCAGGCGCGCTGTATGGCATGGACGATGGCGGCGGCGGAATCGAGCAGCGTGCCGTCCCAGTCGAAAACGATGAGATCAAACTGTGCGGGCATGAGGATGTCAGTCGGGGTTTTCGGTCTGTAGAGTCGGATCGGCGTCTTTCCGTTCGAATTCGCGCATCTGCTGCTGATCGATGCGGCGAACGAAGCCGGCCAGATCGGCCGGCAGCGGCGCCAGCAGTTCCACCGGGTCGCCGGTCAGCGGATGTTTGAGCGCCAGACTGTGGGCATGCAGGAACATGCGCGGCAGGCCTTCCTTGCGCAAGGCCTTGTTCAGGGCGAAATCACCGTATTTTTCGTCGCCGACGATGGGAAAGCCGCTCGCCGACAGGTGTACACGAATCTGGTGCGTGCGGCCGGTCTTGATGCGCACATCCAGCAGGCTGTAGCCGGGCCAGCGCGTTTCCAGCCGGACGATGGAGTGCGCCGCCTTGCCGTCGCTGTCCACCGACACCCGACGCTCGCCGGATTCGGTCAGGTACTTGGTCAGCGCAAGCTTGATGTGCTGCTGGGGATTCATCCAGCGCCCGCTGACGAGGGCGAAATAGTGCTTTTCCATGCCGCCATCGCGGAAGGCGTCGTGCAGCGCCGTGAGCGCCGACCGCTTCTTGGCGATCAGCAGGATGCCGGACGTTTCGCGATCCAGCCGGTGCGCCAGTTCGAGCAGCCGTGCGTCAGGTCGGGCACGGCGCAGGCTTTCGATGACACCGAAACTGACGCCGCTGCCGCCGTGCACCGCCATGCCCGCCGGCTTGTTCAGCGCAAGGAAGACGTCGTCTTCGTACAGGACGTCGAAATCGCGCGACGGAACCGGCGCGGCTGCGCCCGGCTCGGCCAGACGCATCGGCGGGATGCGCACCTCGTCACTTTCCGCCAGACGGTAGGTCTGATCGACCCGCTTGCTGTTGACCCGCACTTCACCCGAACGCAGCACGCGATAGACGTGACTTTTCGGCACGCCCTTGCAGATGCGGATCAGGAAATTGTCGATGCGCTGGCCAGCTTCTTCGATGTCCACGACATGCCGCACTACTTTCGGAGCTTTACCCAACTCCTTCATTTCAAATATACTGCGTTGCGTTTTCGGTCTGATTGCGAGATAGACGCAGTCCGGAGCACATCCAGCCCGAAGTGGTGGACGCCGGTAACAAAGTGTTCGGTGAAGTGCTTCATGCGGTCTTTCTTGGACAGACGAAAACCGGATCACGGGTTAATCCCGCTCACCCCAAGTAGCGAGTGTACTGAGTAGCGCGAGTACCGTACAGGCAGAATCCCCCAGGCAGCTGCGAGACCGCGGCTGCATTGAGAGTTGGCAAACCCCTCCACGTCCCCGTCCCGTCCTCATCGAGATAGAACCCGATTGCCGCCGAAACGATAGACGTTATTCATTTGACGAGCGGTTTGTCCTGCCCGTGTGCGGTGCGCGCGGGAGAAGTTGATGAAACGAATGCTCTTCAACGCGACGCAGGCAGAAGAACTGCGCGTTGCGATTGTTGATGGACAGAAACTTGTAGACCTCGACATCGAGTCATCCAGCAAGGAACAGCGAAAAAGCAATATATACAAGGCGGTCATCACCCGGATCGAACCCAGTCTCGAAGCGTGCTTCGTCGACTACGGTGCTGATCGTCACGGCTTCCTGCCGTTCAAGGAAGTCTCCAAGGTCTATTTCAAACCTGATCTGGAGCCCGGCCGCGCCCGCATCCAGGACGCGCTGCACGTCGGCCAGGAACTGATCGTCCAGATCGACAAGGATGAACGCGGCAGCAAGGGCGCCGCGCTGACCACCTTCATTTCGCTGGCCGGCCGCTACCTGGTGCTGATGCCGAACAATCCGCGCGGCGGCGGCGTGTCGCGCCGCGTCGAGGGTGACGATCGCGCCGAGCTGCGCGAAACGATGGATCAGCTCGAAGTGCCCGCCGGCATGAGCCTGATCGCCCGCACCGCCGGCATCGGCCGCAACGCCGAAGAGTTGCAGTGGGACCTGAACTACCTGCTGCAGCTGTGGACCGCGATCGAAGGTGCGGCGCAATCGCAGACCGGCGCCTTCCTGATCTATCAGGAAGGCAGTCTGGTGATCCGCGCGATCCGCGACTACTTCCAGCCCGACATCGGCGAAATCCTGATCGACACCGACGAGGTGTACGACCAGGCCTACACCTTCATGGAACACGTGATGCCCGGCAACGTGGCGCGCGTGAAGCGCTACCGCGACGACGTGCCGCTGTTCTCGCGCTTCCAGATCGAGCACCAGATCGAATCCGCCTACTCGCGTCAGGTCACCCTGCCGTCGGGCGGTGCCATCGTGATCGACCACACCGAAGCGCTGGTGGCGGTTGACGTGAACTCCGGTCGTTCGACCAAGGGCAGCGACATCGAAGAAACAGCGCTGCGCACCAATTGCGAAGCGGCCGACGAAATCGCCCGCCAGTTGCGTTTGCGCGATCTGGGCGGCCTGATCGTCATCGACTTCATCGACATGGAAAACCCGCGCGCCCAGCGCGAGGTGGAGACCCGTCTGCGCGACGCGCTGCATCACGACCGTGCGCGCGTGCAGATGGGCAAGATCAGCCGCTTCGGCCTGCTCGAACTGTCGCGTCAGCGGCTGCGCCCGGCACTGGCCGAAACCAGCTACATACCGTGCCCGCGCTGCAGCGGTACCGGCCACATCCGGTCGACCGAATCCGCCGCGCTGCACATCCTGCGCATCCTCGAAGAAGAGGCGATGAAGGAAAACACCGGTGCCGTGCACACCCAGGTCCCGGTCGATGTCGCCACCTTCCTGCTGAACGAAAAGCGCGCCGACATCAACGCCATCGAGCTGCGGCACAAGGTCAACATCGTGTTGATCCCGAACAAGCACCTCGAGACGCCGGCGCACGAAATCATCCGCCTGCGCCACGACCAGCTGAATCTGGAAGGCACGGTTGCGCCGTCCTACCAGATGGCCGTGAATCCGCTGGCCGAAAGCTATCAGCCGCCGTCGACCATTCCGGCCGACGAACGCCCGAAGCGCATGGAAGCAGCGATCAAGCACCTCACGCCGGACCAGCCGGCACCGATGGTCGCTGATCCGGTGCCGACGGCGCCGGTCGCCGTTGCACCTGTTGTCGCCCCTGCTCCCGCACCACGCGGTCTGTTCGGCCTGATCGCATCGTGGTTCCGCGGTTCCGATCCGGCGCCTGCACCCGTCGCAGCGCCGGTTGCCGAGCCGAAACCGGCCGGTAGTCGCGAGCGCGGTCCGCGCTCCGGTGATTCGGGCGGCCGCAGCCGCGGGCGACGTGAAGGTCGCGAGGGCCGGGAAGGTCGCGAGGGCCGGGAAGGTCGCGAAGGCCGCGAACCGCGCGAAGGTCGCGAGCAGACGAATCGCACCGAAGGTCGCAGTGAGGGCCGTCCGGAAGGTGGCCGTGGCGAGGGTCAGCGCAAACCGCGCGAGCCGCGCACGCAGGATCAGGACAGCAACGTCGCCCAGGCCGAACGCGCCCCGCGCGAGCCGAAGCCGCCGCGCGAACCGCGCGAGCCGCGTGAACCGCGCGCCCAGCGTGAGCGGGCCGCCAACGATGCGCGCGAGCAGCAGCAGGTCGATCTGCCGCTGGGAGCCGATTCGACACAGCCGGAAAACGGCGTCCCCACTGATGGCGTCGAAGGTGCAGCACCGCGCAGCCGCCGCCGCCGCGGTGGTCGCCGCGAACGTGGCGAACGCCGCCCCGAAGGCGCCGAAGCAGGTGCCATCGGTGATGTCGCCGCCATCGAGGGCGATATCGAGGGGGTGACGACTGCTGCCAACGAAGCGCCGGTCGATCTGACGGAGGCGCAGGCACCGCTGGCGTTGGCGGCCGCCGAGCCGGTCGTGGACGCACCGGCGCCTGTACCGGCTGCCGTACAGGACGCACCGGCCGACATCGTGGCCAGTGCCGAACCGGTGGTTGCGGTAATCGAGGAAGCGCCCGTACAGGCCGAAGCACCGGTGCAGATCGAAGTACCGGCCCCGGCCGTGATGACGGTTGCCGAAGCGGACGCGGTGGAGCAGATCACCCCCGAACCCGTTCAGGCTGCACCGGTCGTCGACACCCCGGTCGTCGCCGACGTGCCGGTCGTGCCGGTCGTGCCGGTCGTGCCGGTCGTGCCGGTCGTGCGGGTTGCGCCGCCGGTGACCGACAGCGCCGAATCAACGCTGGTGCGTGCCATGGAAAGCATGGGTTCGTCACCGATCCAGGTTGCGCCGGCACCCGTGGCCGCGCCGGTTGATCTGCAGACGTCGCTTGATGCAAGCGGCCTCGTCATGGTCGAAACTCAACCCGGCAGCGGTGCAGGTCAGGCGCCGATCGAACCCGAGCCGGTCCTGCTGGGGCGCCGTCGTCGTCAGGCGCCGGTGATCGCCAGCGAACCGATGCAACAGGTGGAAACGCGCGGCGAGTAATTTCGCACGTCAAGTCGTTCGCAAGGAAAGGGCCCGGTGCAGACCGGGCCCTTTTCATGGCGCCGGCACAGCATTACTACCGGGGTGTTTTTCCCGGGTCACGCAAACCGTTATCACCGACACTCGTCGCCTTTACAACATTCACAGAGGAGAGATTCACATGCGTTTCCTTGCTGCACTGATGACCCTGCTCGCCAGCACGCTGGTGTTCGCCCACGGCCCGTCGCGACTCAAGGCCAACGAAACCGTCACGCTGAAGGCCAGCCCGGACGTGGTGTGGGCCAAGGTGAAGGACTTCACCCAGTTGCAGGCCTGGCATCCGGCCATCGAAAGCAGTACCGCCACCGCTGGCAGCGAAGTGGGGTCTGTGCGTACGCTCAAGGTGAAGGGCGGCGGTGAAGTGATCGAAAAGCTGGAAAAGATTTCCGACGAAGAGCGCAGCTTGATCTACACCGCACAGGACGGCGGTGCGCTGCCGGTCACCAAGTACAAGTCGTGGCTCACGGTGAAGCCGGCGGCCGATGGCGGAAGCGAAGTGGAGTGGCGTTCGGTGTTTTTCCGCGTCGACCAGGGAGACTACCCGGCGGCCGGCAAGGACGATGACACGGCAACCAGCACGATCAGGAAGGTCTATACCGACGGTCTGACGAACCTGAAGGCGCTGCTGGACAAGTAAGACCATCAGGCACGGCGATGCGGGCGGCTTCGGCCGCCCGCTTTCATTTCAGCTGCTGTGACAGATCACGGATCAATCCGTCGGCGGCAGCCTCGATCAGGTCAAGCACGCGTTCGAAGCCGGCCGGCCCGCCGTAGTAGGGGTCGGGTACTTCGTCCTCGTCGAAGGACTCGGCGAGCTGCAGGAACAGTGCGAGCTTGTGCTGCACTCCCTCGGGGCAGGTGCGCTGCAGATTGCGCAGGTTGTCGCGGTCCATCGCATAAATGCGGTCGTAGCGGACGAAATCCTCGACCGTGACACGCCGGGCGCGGATTTGCGACAGATCGACCCCGCGTGCCGCCGCCGCTGCCTGTGCACGCGGATCGGTGCGGCTACCGACATGGTGCGCATGCGTGCCCGCCGAAGCCAGTTCGACACGGTCCGCGAGCCCTGCGCCTTCAAGCTTCGCCCGCACGACGCCTTCGGCGGTCGGCGAGCGACAGATATTGCCCATGCAGCAGAACAGGATGCGCACTTCGGCGTTGTCCGGACCCTGCGGGCTGCGGCGCAGCCAGCGCTCAAGCACAGCCGCCGCTCGCCGCAATATCGAGCCTGACCGGAATGCCGCCGACCGCTTCGTCATCTACCCAGCTGCGCGCGGGCAGCTCGACTGGATCGAAGGCGGTGTCGCCCTCGCCCACGTCGGTGCCCGGCTGCAGGCCTGCGAAATCGAACAGCTTCGAATCGGCCAGATGCGACGGTACGACGTTGCGCAGGGCGGTCGCCATCGATTCGATGCGTCCGGGATAGAGGCGCGCCCACTCCTGCAGCATGGCCTTCACCTGTTTGCGCTGCGCGTTCTCCTGCGAGCCGCAGAGGTTGCACGGAATGATCGGGTAGGCCATCACGCGGGCGAAGCGCTCGATGTCGCGCTCGGTGCAGTAGGCCAGCGGCCGGATGACGATGTGACGGCCGTCGTCGCTGACCAGCTTGGGCGGCATCGACTTGATCTTGCCGCCGAAGAACATGTTCAGGAACAGCGTTTCCAGCAGGTCGTCGCGGTGGTGGCCGAGCGCGATCTTGGTCGCGCCCATCTCGCCTGCGACGCGGTAGATGATGCCGCGGCGCAGTCGTGAGCACAGGCCGCAGGTCGTCTTGCCCTCGGGAATCTTGTCTTTGACGATGCTGTACGTGTCTTCGGTTTCGATCCGGTATTCGACGCCAATCGATTCGAAGTAGGCCGGCAGGATGTGGTCGGGAAAGCCCGGCTGCTTCTGGTCGAGATTGAACGCGATCAGGCGGAAGCGCACCGGCGCGCGCTGCTGCAGGCCGCGCAGCAGCTCCAGCATGGTGTACGAATCCTTGCCGCCGGACATGCACACCATGATCACGTCGCCGTCCTCGATCATCGAATAATCGGCGATCGCCTGCCCGGTCGCGCGTTCGAGCCGCTTGCGGAACTTGAGGAAGGTGCTGGACGGCGGCGCCGCGTCGGGCGACGCCGGCACAGCGGAAAGAACTTGCGACATGGACACCCCGACTGCCGGTCTGGCACGCCGAGGCGTGCCGTCCGGCAACCCGATGTCGCCGGAACTGGCGCGGATTATATCGTGCGGGCCAGGGTGACCGCGTTCAAGACCCGTCAATGGGCGCCGTAGAAGCTCGGTATCGAAACCTGATCCCGCACCGGAGCCACCCCCATGAGCACACAGAAATTCCGCCTTGTCACCCGCAGCGACTTTGACGGACTGGTCTGCGCCGTGCTGCTGAACGAGCTGGACCTGATCGACGAAATAAAGTTTGTACACCCGAAGGACATGCAGGACGGCAAGATCGACATCACCGAGCGCGACATCACGACCAACCTGCCCTACGTCGCTGGCGCCCACCTCGCATTCGATCATCATCTGTCGGAGACGCTGCGCAACCCCGGTGAGCGATCCAATCACATCATTCACGCCGATGCGCCGTCCGCTGCGCGCGTCGTGTACGAATACTACGGCGGCCCGGCGGCTTTCCCGACCATCGCGATGGACATGATGGAGGCCGTGGACAAGGCCGATGCGGCGCAGTTTTCGCGCGACGAGATTCTCGACCCGAAAGACTGGGTGCTGCTGAACTACCTGATGGACGCCCGCACCGGGCTGGGCCGCTTCCGCGATTTCCGCATCAGCAACTACGCGCTGATGATGGATCTGATCCAGTACTGCCGGAATCACACGATCAGCGACATCCTGCAACTGCCCGACGTGCAGGAACGCGTCGAGCTGTACTTCGATCAGGCCGAAAAGGCGAAGGCGCAGATCCTTCGCTGCACCCGCCAGCACGGCAATCTTGCCGTGCTTGACCTGCGCAACGAGGAAACGATCTGGGCCACCAACCGCTTCATGATCTATGCGCTGTTCCCGGACACCAACATATCCATCCACATCATGTGGGGCGTGCAGAAGCAGAACACGGTGTTCGCCACCGGAAAATCGATCCTTGACCGGTCCAGCCGCACCAATGTCGGCGAACTGATGCTGACCTATGGCGGCGGCGGCCACCAGGCTGCCGGCACCTGCCAGGTCGACAATGCGCAAGCCGACAGCACGCTGCGCGCGCTGATCGCGCGCATCAACACCGACGGCTGACAGCGGCGCCTGGCTGCGCTACGCTGATCAAGGGGCGCAGCGGACCCGGGCGGATGCATCCGCCGGAGTCCGCCGCACGTATTAGCTTGACCACCCACCCGATCGCGCTGCCAGCCACGGAGTCGACCATGAAGCGCCTGTCCCGCCGTCTGACGCATGTCCTGTTCGTCGTCCTGCTAATGCTTTCACTGCCCGCGCAGGCGGGCGACATGGGCAAATTCGATGCGGCCGAGGCGAAAGCGGTGCGCGCCGTCATCGAGGCGCAGCTGGCGGCCTTCGCAGCGGACGACGGACCGCGCGCCCTGTCCTATGCCTTCCCGGATATCCGCAAGCGCTTCCCGGCGCCGGAGGGTTTTCTTGAAATGGTGCGCAAGAGCTATCCGGTCGTTTACCGGCCGCGTTCGGTCGGCTTTCTCGAACCGGAGCTGGAGGACGACGAAGTGTTCCAGGCGGTCGAAATGTCCGATGCCGACGGCGTACTGTGGGTCGCGATCTACCGCATGGGACGTGTGGAAGATGGCAGCTGGCGCATCATGGGCTGTCGCGTCGTGCCAGGTGGTGGCAGCGCAACGTGAGCACAGGCAACCGGCGCCCGCACATCTTTTTCGCATAGAATTCGCGTCCCGATCGTCGCCTTTGGCATGTCGAGATGTTACGTATTTCAGTTCGCTCCGTTCTGCACCCTGTCCTTTCGATTGTTGTCATGTTCCTGCTGTGCCTGGGCGCCCGGCCAGCATGGGCGCAGGCCGCAACAGCGCCTGAATTCGGCCGTCTGCCTGACAGTGCGCGCATCGTCCTGATGCCACTCGACGTCGAGTTGTTCTCGGTTGGCGCCGGTGGCGTTGCCGAGCCGCAGGCGCAATGGACCGATCAGGCCACGAGGCACCTGCGCGATTCGATCCGGCGGCGAGAAGCGTCACTGGGCGTCACCCTGCTCGAAACCGAACTGAAGGACGCCGATGTGGTCGCGCTGAATCACTTGCACGGCACGGTCGCCACGGCAATTGCGCTGCACCACTACGTCGTCCCCTACGCGCTGCCGACCAAGGAAAAGCGCCTTGAGTGGCACATTGGCGCCGACACCGCGCGGCTGCGCGACACCAGCGGTGCCGACTACGCCCTCTTCCTCTACATCCGCGACAGTTACGCCACCGCCGAGCGCAAAGTGGCCATCGTGCTGGCCGCCATGCTGAGCGTGGCCATGCCGGGCGGCATCCAGACCGGCTACGCCTCGCTGGTCGATCTGCGCAGCGGTGACATCGTGTGGTTCAACCGCCTGCTGCGTGGCACCGGCGACCTGCGCGAAGCCGAACCGGCGGAAGAATCGATCAGCGCACTGCTCGAAAAGTTTCCGCGCTGACATGCGACGTCGTGATCTGCTCTGCGGCTGCTGCGGCGGCGGACTGCTGACGCTCTGGCCCGGCGGCATCGCAGCTGGCGTGGCCGACACACCACGCTTTGCGCGGCCGGATCTGGCCAGCGACGAAGGTGGCCTGTGGGCGCTGATGGACCGTGAGGAAGAGCGACTGCGCCGCTCGCGCTTCCTGCTCGGCGACGACGCGCTGCAGCGCTATGTGTCCGACATCGCCTGCCGGCTCGCCGGCGATCACTGCCCCGACATGCGTGTCTATCTTGTGCGCACACCGTACTTCAACGCCAGCATGGCGCCCAACGGCATGATGCAGGTATGGAGCGGCCTGCTGCTGCGCGCCGCCAACGAAGCGCAGCTGGCTGCCGTGCTGGCGCACGAGGTCGGTCACTACCTGAAACGGCACAGCCTGGAACGCCTGCGCGACGCGCGCGCCAAGGCGGGTTTCGCACAGTTCCTGGGTCTTGCGCTCGGGGCGGCCGGTGCCGGCAGCATCGGTCAGGTGGCGCAACTGGGCGTTCTGGCCAGCGTCTATTCCTTTTCGCGCGACCACGAGCGCGAAGCGGATGCAATCGGGCTGGAACTGATGCATCGTGCCGGCTACGACGCCGGCCAGGCCGCCAGGGTCTGGGCGCAGTTGATCGAGGAAAACGCCGGCGAAGACGGCGGCGGCATGCTGCTGTTTGCCACCCATCCGTCCGCCGACGAACGTCGCGACACGCTGAATGCGGCTGCGAAGGCACTGGTCAGCGATGGCGCGCCCGGCGAGGTGCATGCCGAACGCTACCGTGCGCACATCGCGCCGCTGCGACTGCAGATGCTGCAGGACGAATTGCGCCGGCGCGTACCCGACAGTTCCCTGCGCCTGTTCGACCGCCTGATGACGCACCACGGACGCGACGGACAGCTGCTGTACGCGCGGGCAGAAGCATTACGTGCGCGCGCGCGAAATGACGATTTCGATCAGGCGCTTGCCGCGCTCGGCGAGGCCGACGGTCTGCCCGAGCTGCCGGCGGAAGCCGTGCGATTGCGTGGCCAGATCCTGCGCAGCCGCAACGATGCCGACGGTGCGCGCAACGCGTTCCGGAATTACCTTGAACTTCGGCCCGACGCACCCGATGCGCCGATGATCCGCAGCTATATCGAGACCCCCGTACCATGAAACTGCGCTGTCTGCTTTGCCTCACCCTTCTTCTGACTGGCTGCGGCGGCCAGTTCAAGCGGGTCGAATCGGCCCCGGTACTGGTGCGCGGCAGCATGGAAGTGCAGGCCGGCGGTGACTGGAACCACTACACGCCCTACGGTTCCAGGCATCGCGAAATGTGGACCCAGCACGGTGTGCCGATCGATCTGCTGACGTTCTTCAGCGGGGTGGCCGATGGTGTGGCGCTGGACGACCTCGCGCCGCGCAACGCCAAACCACCGCTGTTTCGCAGCAGCATGTCGCCGGAAGACATGGTAGGTCTGGTGGAAACCATGCTGGCCGGCAATGGTGGCCAGTTCCAGCTGCAGTCGCTGGCACCCGACACGGTGTCGGACAGTCCCGGTTTCCGCTTCGAGTATCTCTACACGGCGCGCAGCGAAGAGGTGGAACGCGCGGGCTTCGGTCGTGGTGCCGTCATCAGCGACCGACTTTACCTGATGCTGTTCCACGCGCCGCGCGGTCGCTATTTTGATCGGGGCCGCCCGGGGGCAGAACGTCTGATGGACAGCCTGCGCGTCGTGCCGCAACGTTGATCGCACGGTAAGCGTCAGGCGGCGATCCCGCCGCGCGCAATCAAATTTCACCCGCCGGGCCGGGCATGCGTAGTATTTTCGGGGACATGCCATTACCGCCGATACTCGCCAAAAGGGCCTTCCTCGACCTGCTGCCCGACGCCATATGCGTGGTCGATGAGCACGGCTGCTTCGTGTTCGTCAGCGCATCCTGCGAACGCATATTCGGCTACACGCCGGAGGAAATGGTCGGCCGATCGATGATCGATCTGGTCGCGCCGGAAGATCGCGCGCGCACGCTGCAGGCGGCCGCCGATATCATGGCGGGCGAGCACAAGCTGAATTTCGAGAACAGCTATGTGCGCAAGGACGGCCGGCGCGTGCATATCCTGTGGTCGGCCCGCTGGTGGGAATCCGACCGGCTGCGCATTGCGGTGGCGCGCGACATCACGGAACGCAAGCGTGCCGACGCCACCCAGGCCGCGCTGTATGCGCTGTCCGAAGCAGCGCACGCAGCAAGCGACCTGCCGGCGTTGTGCGCGCATATCCGCGTGATCATCAATAGCCTGGTGCCGGCCAACAACTTCTTCGTCGCCACCATTGATGGCGACGGTGTGCTCAGCTTTCCCTACAGCCTCGACGAACATCGAGCAGCTCCACCGCACGCGCTGTGCAGCGAAGTGGTCCGCACCGGGCAGTCGCAACTGCGCGCCGCCGCCACACCCGACGCCTGCTGCTGGCTGGCCGTGCCGCTGAAGACCGAGCACCGCACGAGCGGTGCGCTGGTGCTCAAGGGCATGCCGGGCGAGGCGGGCTACACCGACCGCGACATGGCGCTGCTGCACTTTGTGTCCACCCAGGTGGCGACCGCCATCGAACGCATGCAGTTGCTGGCACAGCTCAAGCGCATGGCCCAGTTCGATGAACTGACCGGCCTGCCCAACCGCGCGCTGCTGCGTGACCGCCTCGACATCGCGCTGTCGGCCGCGCGCCGCGAGCACGCTCACGTTGGCCTGCTCTATCTGGATCTCGACCGGTTCAAGGAAGTGAACGACACGCTGGGACACGCGACCGGCGATCAGCTGCTGCAGGAAACTGCGCAGCGACTCAAGCGCTGCGTGCGCGATGCCGATACGGTGGCGCGCGTGGGCGGCGACGAATTCGTCGTGCTGCTGCCCGGCATTCCGCAGCCGGAAGATGCCCACGTGGTCGCTCTCAAGATTCGCAGCGCGCTCGGCCAGCCCGTCACCCTTGGCGGTCGTCACCTCACGGTGTTGCCCAGCATCGGCATCGCGGTCTATCCGGCTCACGGCGAAGATGCGCTCGCCCTGCTGGAAGCCGCGGATCAGGCGATGTATCGAGCCAAGCACAGCGGCGACGACTGTCGCTGGGCAGGAACGGCTGGCGAGTGCTAGTACTTGCCGGTTTTGTCAGACGATGACGTAGCGGTTACGCCCGCGGTTCTTCGCCGTGTAGAGCGCCCTGTCGGTGCGCCGGAACAAGGTCTCAGGACAGTCGTCGGGCCGCACCGCCGTCACACCTGCGGAAAAGGTGTATGCCGGCAACATCGTTGATGCGGATTCAGGTGCCTGCAGCCGGGTCAACAGCATAGCGACGCCCGATATGGGCATGTCGGGCATGATCAGCAGGAATTCCTCGCCGCCGATGCGCGCCGCCACATCGCTGGCGCGGATGCCGCTGCGCAGGCGCTCGGCGAAGTCGCGCAGCACCTGGTCGCCGACATCGTGACCGTACAGGTCGTTGCAGGCCTTGAAATGATCGATATCGATCATGACCAGAATAAGCGTCGTGTTCCCGGTGAGCGATGCCGCGACCGCCGCCTGCAGATGTTCGAACGCGTAACGCCTGTTGTACAGGCCGGTCAGCGCGTCGCGCCGGGATACATGCAGTGCGTGATCGTAGTTCTGCTGCAGCACCACTTCGCGCTGTTTCAGGTCCGAAATGTCGCTGGCCAGCGTCAGCACGCCACCGCCCTCGTCAACGGTTTCGACCACCCACACCCAGCGCCCGTCGGTCAGATCGGATTCGAAACTGCGTGTCGGCCGGCTGCGCCGGCGCAACTGCACCGCGGCCAGCCAGCCCTCGATGTCGTCAGTATTGATCAGCACGCCCTGCCGCGTCGCGTGGCAGTTGCGCATCATGTCTTCCCAACTCGGATGGTCCGCTGCACGGACGTTGTAGCTCGACTCGAACCAGCGGTTCGCATAGCGCAGCACATCGTCGGCATCGAACCACGCGATGCCGGCTGCAGCATGCTCGAACATGCCACCCGGGTCGAGCGCGGCGTGCGCACCGGCGCGTCTGGCGACAGCGCGGTTCATGAAGGCGGGAGGTGATCGGACGCACGCCTGCGCGGCGGCAGGACGCGTGACGGATCGGGCCAGGCGAGCGGGTCCACCGTGGCGATCGAATCAAAGGCTGCTTTCGCGAACAACCAGCCCTGCATGAGCCGCACGCCGGAATCGATAAGCACGTCGCGCTCCGCCACGGTCTCAACACCTTCGGCGATGACCTTGATGCCCAGTTCCTCGCAGGTGCGCAAAACGCCCCGCACGATGGCGCGGCTGGCGCGACGCTTGTCGATGTTGCGGATCAGTTCCATGTCGATCTTGATGTAGTCCGGCTGGAACAGTGCAAGCAGGTTCAGGCCGGAATAGCCGGCCCCGAAATCATCGATCGCGGTCTTGAATCCGAGACGCTGATACTCGGTGAAGATCTCGCTCAACCAGCGCGCATCGCCGACCCGCTCGCCTTCGGTTGCTTCGAACAGTATCTGTTCGACCGGAAAGTTGAAGTCGCGCGCCGCATCGAGCGTCGCCCGGATGCACACCTCGGGCCGATAGATCGCGTTGGGCAGAAAATTGATCGACAGCAGTTCGGACATGCCAAGACGCGCTGCGCCCTCGATCGCCGTGCGGCGGCAGATCTGGTCGAACCAGTAGCGGTTCTTGTCATCCACCTTGTCGAGCACCGACGCCGCACCTTCGCCGGCCGGACCGCGCACCAGCGCCTCGTGCGCGAAGATGCTGCGATCGCGTATATCGACGATGGGCTGATAGGCGAAGGCGATGCTGAAGGAATGTTCAGCAGGCGTGAGGCAGCCCTCGCAGCCGGCACCTGCTTGCCGAACCGGAAGTGAACGGGTCATGGTCAGTCGATGGTTGCGGATTCAGATCTGTTCCAACGGCCCATCCACCCCGAACTTGACCGGTGTAACCCGCGCAACAACCCCGCCAGATCTCAGGACTGAACGGCCATTTCCGGCTGATCCATCAAGGCTTGCAGCGTGTGCCCGTCCTGCTTGCCGACAAAGCTGCATTCGGTGCTGTGGCCATCGCAGCGCCCGAGAATGGGGCAGCGACTGAACAGTTCAGCGGCCCAGTCCACGAAGGCGCGCACCTTGGGCGACAGATGCCGGTTCTGCAGATAGACGACCGAAATCGGCATCGGTGACGGCTGCCACTGCGGCAGCACCTCGCGCAGCGAACCTGACTGAAGGTGCGCATGCACCATGAAGCGGGGCGGCTGGATGACGCCGAAACCCTGCAGACCGCAGGCGACGTAGGCGTCGGCATCGTTCACCGACACCTTGCCCGGCACCTTGACCTCGACCACCTTGCCATCGACGACGAAATCGAGATCGATGACGCGGCCGGTGCGACTGGAAAAGTAATGCACTGCGCGGTGGTCCTGCAGGTCGTCGAGCGAGCCGGGTGCCCCATGGCGCTCCAGATAGTCGGGCGCTGCGCAGGTGACCGTTTCCATCGTGCCGATGCGCCGCGCCACCAGCGTCGAGTCCTGCAGTTCGCCGACCCGGATGACGCAATCGACGCTTTCACGCACCAGGTCGACCGGGCGGTCGCCCATGCCGATCACCAGTTCGATGTCCGGATAGCGGGTGTGGAACTCGCACAGGCGCGGGATCAGGAACAGCCGGCCGACCGGCGCCGGCACGTCGATGCGCAGCCGGCCTTTCGGACCGCGCGACACTTCCCGGAACGACGCCTCGGTCTCTTCGATGTCGGCCAGGATGCGCGCACAGCGCTCGTAGTACGCCGCGCCGTCGGGCGTCAGGCTGATCCGGCGCGTGGTGCGGTTGAGCAGCCGCACGTGCAGCAGATTTTCCAGGTTCTGTACCGCCGTGGTGACGGTGGCGCGCGGCAGGCCGAGGCTGTCGGCGGCACGGGTGAAGCTGTTGGAATCCACAACGCGGGTGAATACCTGCATGGCCTGCAAGCGATCCATGGCGCAACTCCGTTGGAAAAGGTCGTCGCCGACGACCGATTGTTCGTGAATGGCGAATAGTGTTAACGAATTATCGCTATTTATCCAGATAGCGCCAACACAGACAATCCGGTCACGCCTCGACTCCGGCCCCGCCGACAGGACTGACCGCATGCCCCCCCCGCATCACAACACCGCAAAGGATCGTTCGCCCACCCTGCCCTGGCGCAGCCTGGACATCGCCGGCCCGAATGGCCGCATCCCGATGCGGCTCTACCGGCCTGCCTCCGACGTGCGGCTGCCGCTGGTGATCTACCTGCACGGCGGCGGCTTCGTCGCGGGTTCGCTCGACGACGCCGATGCCGCAGCCCGATTCATCGCCGCCGGACTGCCCGCTGCGGTGCTGTCGGTCGGCTATGCGCTGGCCCCGGCCCATCCCTTTCCGGCCGCGCCGGAAGACGCCTACGCTGCAACCCTGTGGGCGGTGGAACACGCGGCCACCCTCGGCGCGGACCCGGAGCGCCTCGTTGCCGCCGGCGATGACGCCGGCGGCAATCTGGCCGCCAGCCTTGCATTGATGGCGCGCGACCGGCAGGACTTCCGCATCGCGGTACAGGTGCTGATCGGGCCCATGCTCGACCCGAGCATGACGCGCGCCGGCGACGCGCAGCGGCTGCAGTCCGACCTCAGCGTCGCGGACTGCACCGACTGCTACCGCCAGTACCTGCCGCGGCTGTCGCAGCGCCTGCATCCCTATGCCGCGCCGCTTGAATCGCGCCGCCAGGCCGGTCTGCCGCCCGCCTACATCGCCACGGCTGAACACGACCTGCTGCACTGCGAAGCCGAAAAGTACGGCGCGGCGCTGATTTCCGCCGGTGTGCACACCCAGGTCGAACGCTTTGCCGGCGTGACGCACGCCGGCCTGCTCGCCCATCCACCGGTACTCGCCGGCGCGATCCAGTTCATGCGCTGCCGGCTCGGCCGGTGCAAGAACGTCTCGCCGGGTTCGAATGATCACTGAATCCCCCTTGCATCCCGCTTCCATCCTTCCATGAGGTCAGCCATGTCCATCCTGAACCGCCGTCATACGCTCACCTTTCTCGCGGCCTCGCTGATCCTGATCGGCGGTGGCGCGGCAGTGCTGCATGCCCGGGCCGACACACCGGAAGCCACCACGACCGCCGCACCGCCCGCCACCCTGGTCGAGGTGGCTGAAGTGACCCGCCAGACCATCATCGACTGGCAGGACTATTCCGGGCGCCTCGAAGCGGTCGATCGGGTCGACATCCGGCCGCTGGTGTCGGGCACGCTGACCGCGGTGCACTTCCGCGACGGCGCGCGGGTTAACAAGGGTGACCTGCTGTTCACCATCGACCCGCGCCCGTATGCCGCCGAGGTCGAACGCGCGCAGGCCCAGCTTGCGGCGGCCGAAACGCGCGCGGCCTACACCGCGACCGACATGGCGCGCGGCCAGCGCCTGGCCGCCGACAACGCGATCGCGCGACGCGACCTCGACGAAAAGCAGAATGCCGCGCGCGAAGCGGCCGCCCAGGTGCAGGCGGCGCAGGCCGCGCTGACATCGGCCCGGCTCAACCTCGAATACACGCGCATCACGGCACCGGTGTCGGGCCGCATTTCGCGCGCCGAAGTGACGGTCGGCAACATCGTCGCGGCCGGCGCCGGCACCGTGCCGCTGACCACGCTGGTGTCGATGGACAAGGTGTATGCCGCCTTCGATGTCGACGAAAAGAGCTTCCTGAAGTACGTCAATCCGGCGCGCGCCGCCGGCGGCGAGCCGGTCGCCGTGTTTCTCGGCCTGGCCGACGAAGACGGCCATTCGCGTCGCGGCCGCGTATCGTCGGTGGATAACCGGCTCGACACCTCGTCCGGCACGATCCGCGTGCGCGCCGTGTTCGACAACACCGACGGCCTGCTGCTGCCGGGGCTGTACGCACGCATCCGGCTCGGCGGCGGCGCGCCGCGCGAAGCGCTGCTGATCGACGAGCGCGCCATCGGCACCGACCAGGACAAGCGCTTCGTGCTGGTGCTCGACCAGAACGACCGCACCGCCTACCGCGAAGTGCGGCTGGGCGCGCGCCAGAGCGGCCTGCGCATCGTCGAGAGCGGCCTGAGTGCCGGCGAACGCATCGTCGTCAATGGCCTGCAGCGCACCCGGCCGGGCGACACGGTGAGCCCGAAGACCGTGCCGATGAACCGCGAAGTGCTGGTCGATGCGCCCGCGCAGCCAGCCCGGCGCACCCCGAACGTGAAGGCCTGAAACCATGAACATTTCCAGATTCTTCATCGACCGTCCGATCTTCGCCGGCGTGCTGTCGATGCTCATTCTGCTGGCCGGCGCGCTGTCGCTGTTCCAGCTGCCCATTTCCGAATACCCGGAAGTGGTGCCGCCATCGGTCGTCGTGCGCGCACAGTTCCCGGGCGCCAACCCGAAGGTGATCGCCGAAACCGTCGCCTCGCCACTGGAGGAATCGATCAACGGCGTGGAACAGATACTGTACATGCAGTCGCAGGCGAACAGCGACGGCAACCTGACGCTGACGGTCTACTTCCGTCTGGGCATGGACCCGGACAAGGCGCAGCAACTTGTGCAGAACCGCGTGTCGCAGGCACTGCCTCGACTGCCGGAAGACGTGCAGCGGCTGGGTGTAACGACGATCAAGAGCTCGCCGACCATGACCATGGTGGTGCACCTGACGTCGCCGGACGACCGCTACGACATGACCTATCTGCGCAATTACGCGGTCATCAACGTGAAGGACCGGCTGGCGCGGCTGGAGGGTGTCGGCGAGGTCGGCCTGTTCGGCTCCGGCAACTACGCCATGCGCGTGTGGCTCGATCCGCAGAAGGTCGCGCAGCGCGGCCTGACCGCCAGCGACGCGGTGCGCGCGATCCGCGAACAGAACGTGCAGGTCGCGGCCGGCGTCATCGGCGGCTCGCCCAGCGCACGCGACGTGCCGCTGCAACTGTCGATCAATGCGCAGGGCCGGCTGAAGACCGAAGCCGAGTTCGCCGACATCATCCTGAAGTCGTCGCCCGACGGCGGCATCACGCGCCTGGGCGACGTGGCACGCATCGAACTGGCGGCGTCGGAGTACGGGCTGCGTTCGCTGCTCGACAACAAGCCGGCGGTCGCCATCCCGATCTTCCAGTCGCCCGGCGCCAACGCGCTGGCCGTGTCGGACCGCGTGCGCCAGACCATGGAAGAACTGTCGGCCGACTTCCCGGCCTCGCTCGAATACCGCATCGTCTATGACCCGACGCAGTTCGTGCGCGCCTCGATCAAGGCGGTCATCGTCACGCTGCTTGAAGCGGTGGCGCTGGTCGTGCTGGTGGTCATCCTGTTCCTGCAGACCTGGCGCGCCTCCATCATTCCGCTGCTGGCGGTGCCGGTGTCTATCGTCGGCACCTTCGCGCTGATGCTCGGCTTCGGCTATTCGATCAATGCGCTGTCGCTGTTCGGCATGGTGCTGGCCATCGGCATCGTGGTGGACGACGCCATCGTCGTGGTCGAGAACGTCGAGCGCAACATCAGCGAAGGCCTGAGCCCGCGCGACGCGACCTACCGCGCGATGCAGGAAGTCAGCGGACCCATCATCGCCATCGCGCTGACGCTGGTCGCGGTATTCGTGCCACTGGCCTTCATGACCGGCCTGACCGGCCAGTTCTACAAGCAGTTCGCGATGACCATCGCCATTTCGACGGTGATTTCCGCCTTCAACTCGCTGACGCTGTCGCCGGCGCTGGCCGCGCTGCTGCTCAAGGGTCACGACGCGAAACCGGACGCGCTCACGCGCATCATGAACCGCCTGTTCGGCCGCTTCTTCGCCGCCTTCAACCGCGTGTTCAGCCGCGCGTCAGACCGCTATTCACGCGGCGTGTCGGGCGTGATCTCGCGCAAGGCGTCCGCCATGGGCGTCTATGGCGTGCTGCTCGCGACCACGGTCGGCCTGTCGTATCTGGTGCCCGGCGGCTTCGTGCCGGCGCAGGACAAGCAGTACCTGATCAGCTTCGCGCAACTGCCGTCCGGCGCCTCGCTCGACCGCACCGAAGACGTGATCCGTCGCATGGGCGACATCGCGCTGGCCCAGCCGGGCGTGGAAAACGCGGTCGCCTTCCCCGGCCTGTCGATCAACGGCTTCACCAACAGTTCGAGCGCCGGCATCGTGTTCGCCACGCTCAAGCCCTTCGACGAACGAAAGAGTGCGGACCTGTCGGCCGGTGCCATCGCTGCCTCGCTGAACCAGAAGTTCGCCGCGATCCAGGACGCCTACATCGCGGTGTTCCCGCCGCCGCCGGTGATGGGCCTCGGCACGCTGGGCGGTTTCAAGCTGCAGATCCAGGACCGCGGCGCCCTCGGCTACGCCGAACTGGACGCTGCCGCGCAGGCCTTTGTCGCCGCGGCGGCGAAGGCACCCGAACTGGGCCCGACCTTCTCCAGCTACCAGATCAACGTGCCGCAACTCGACGTCGACCTGGACCGGGTGCGCGCCAAGCAGCTCGGCGTGCCGATCACCGACGTGTTCGACACCATGCAGATCTACCTCGGCTCGCTCTACGTGAACGACTTCAATCGCTTCGGCCGCGTCTATCAGGTGCGCGCCCAGGCCGACGCGCCGTTCCGCGCCCAGGCCGAGGACATCCTGCAGCTGAAGACGCGCAATACGAACGGCGACATGGTGCCGCTGTCATCGCTGGTCACCGTCAGGCCGTCGTTCGGCCCGGAAATGGTGGTGCGCTACAACGGCTACACCGCGGCCGACATCAACGGGGGTCCGGCGCCCGGCTATTCGTCGGACCAGGCGCAGGCGGCGGCCGAGCGCATCGCGGCCGAAACACTGCCGCGCGGCGTCAAGTTCGAATGGACCGACCTGACCTATCAGAAGATTCTGGCCGGCAACGCCGGCGTATGGATTTTCCCGATCAGCGTGCTGCTGGTGTTCCTGGTGCTCGCCGCGCAGTACGAGAGCCTGACGCTGCCGCTGGCCGTCATCCTGATCGTGCCGATGAGCATTCTGGCGGCGCTGACCGGCGTCTGGCTGACCGCGGGCGACAACAACATCTTCACGCAGATCGGACTGATGGTGCTGGTCGGGCTGTCGGCGAAAAACGCCATCCTGATCGTCGAGTTCGCGCGCGAACTGGAACTGCGCGGCCACGGCATCGTGCAGGCGGCGATCGACGCCAGCCGCATGCGCCTGCGCCCGATCCTGATGACCTCGATCGCCTTCATCATGGGTGTCGTGCCGCTGGTCACCTCGACCGGCGCCGGCTCGGAAATGCGTCATGCCATGGGCGTGGCGGTGTTCTCCGGCATGCTCGGCGTGACGCTGTTCGGCCTCTTCCTGACACCGGTGTTCTACGTGCTGCTGCGCTCGCTGAGCGGACGCCGGCTGACACACGCCGGCCACACCCCCGACACCGCTGCCGCGCTTGCGCCGCAGGCTGCCCACTGATCAACGGGAGACCTACGCATGACCTACATTCCCCGAACCCGCGCGCCCGCGTTGCTGCTGGCCAGCCTGCTGGTACTCGCCGGCTGCTCGGTGGTGCAGCCCTACGAGCGCCCGACGGTCGACACACCGGCTGCATTCAAGGGAGGACCGGCGGGCAACGCCGACTGGAAACCGGCGCAGCCGTCCGAACAGATCGCACGTGGCGAGTGGTGGACGGTGTTCGGCGACGACACGCTGAACACGCTCGAAGCACAGGCGCTGGCCGCGAATCAGGACCTGAAGGCCGCCGCCGCCCGGCTTGCACAGTCGCGGGCGCTGCTGAAGGACGCCCGCTCGCTGCGCGCGCCGCAGGTGAGCGCGGGCTTCGGCCCGACCCGTCAGCGCGCCTCCCCCGCCTCGCGCGGCCTGCCGGATGACGGCAACGCCAGTTCGCTGACACTGTGGCGCGCCCAGGCCACGGTGGGCTACGAGGTCGATCTGTTCGGCCGCGTCGCCGCCGGTGTCGATGCCGCATCGGCCACGGCGCAGCAGCGCGAGGCGCTGTTCCGCTCGGTGCAGCTCGCGCTGCAGGCCGACGTCGCCCAGGGCTATTTCCTGCTGCGCGAACTGGATGCAGAACAGTCGCTGTACGCCGGCACCGTGCAGTTGCGCAGCGACGCGCTGCGTCTGGTGCAGCGGCGCTTCGACGAGGGCGACATCAGCGAACTGGATCTGGCGCGCGCAAAGACCGAACTGGCGTCGGCGCAGTCGGAATCGTTCGGCGTCGCCCGCCGACGCGCCAACGCCGAACATGCATTGGCGCTGCTGCTCGGTCGCGCACCGGCCGATTTCAGCCTGCCGCCGAGCCCGCTGCAGCAGGTCAGCATCAACGTGCCGGCCGGCCTGCCGTCGGCGCTGCTGGAACGCCGCCCTGACATCGCCGCCGCCGAGCGCGCGATGGCGGCGGCCAATGCGCGGGTCGGCGTGGCGCAGACGGCGTGGTTCCCGCGGCTGAACCTGACCGGCGCGCTGGGTTACGAATCGTCCGACCTGGGCAATCTGTTCCAGTGGTCGAGCCGCAGCTTCCTGCTCGGTCCGCTGGTCGGCACGATGCTGTCGCTGCCCATCTTCGACGGCGGTGCGCGCGAAGCCGGTCTGGAGCGCGCCCGCGCCGCCTGGGAGGAAGATGTCGCCAACTATCGGCAGACCGTGCTGAATGCCTTCCGGGAAGTCGAGGACAATCTGGCCGGACTGCGCATACTGGCGGACCAGACGCGCACCCAGGACGAAGCGGTGCGGGCGGCGACGCGCGCGGCGCAGTTGTCGCAGATCCAGTACCGCGAAGGGTCGGTCAGTTTTCTCGACGTGATCGACGCCGACCGCAGCGTGCTGCTGCAGCGGCGCGTCGCATCGCAGCTCGAAGGCGAACGCGCGCGCGCCGCCGTCGGTCTCATCCGTGCGCTCGGCGGCGGCTGGGACCACCCGGCCGACGCCATCAACACATCCGACGCAGGGCCGGTTCAGCCCCTGCATGCCCGACATCATTGAGGAGATCCATCATGACCGTTACCCGCAAAGTAGCCTTCATCACCGGCGCCAACCGCGGCCTGGGCCTGGAAACTGCACGCGGCCTGGGCCGGCTCGGCATCGAAGTGGTGCTCGGCGTGCGCAATGCCGAACGCGCGGAAGAAGCCATCGCCGCGCTGCGCGCCGACGGCATCACCGCCAGCGCGATCGCGTTCGACGCGAAGAAGCCGGCCACCTTCCAGAATGCCTATGACCACATCGCGCACCACTACGGCCAGCTCGACATCCTGGTAAACAACGCCGGCATCGCGCTGGAAGACCTGTTCGCACCGAACGCGAGCAGCGTGACGCCGGCCGTGCTGCGCGAAACCTTCGACGTCAATTTCTTCGCCGTGGTCGAACTGACGCAGCTGCTGCTGCCGCTGATCCGGCTGTCGCCGGAAGGCCGCATCGTCAACCTGTCGAGCATTCTCGGCTCACTCACGCTGCAGAGCGACCCGAAGTCGCCGATCGCAGCAGCCAAGGCCTTCGCCTACAACGCCTCGAAAACCGCGCTCAACGCCTTCACCGTCCACCTGGCTGACGAACTGCGCGCCACGCCGATCAAGGTCAATTCGGCACATCCGGGCTGGGTGAAGACCGACATGGGCGGCGAGAACGCGCCGATCGAAGTGTCGGAAGGCGGCCGCACCAGCGTGCTGCTGGCCACCCTGCCCGCCGACGGTCCGACCGGTACCTTCACGCACGTCGGCGAAGCGCTGCCCTGGTGAGGCAGATGCAAGATGCAGGACAAACGATTCAAGGGCAAGGCTCGACGCTCGATGGATCCGACTGCTTGCATCTTGAATCTTGCATCTTGAATCTGGATTGAATGGAGCGATGATGACCATTTCCATGTATGAAACTTCGATACCCGTTTTCGTGCGCGTGCTCCGGAACATGTCCGACGTGCTCGCGAAGGGGGCGGCAGATGCCGCGACCCGGAAGATCGACGAGTCGGTCTTCGTCAACGCGCGACTCGCGCCCGACATGTACACGCTGGCGCGTCAGGTGCAGATCGCGACCGACATCGTCAAGGGTGGTGCGGCGCGTCTGGCCGGTGCCGAGGTACCGCGCTGGGAAGACAACGAAGCGACCTTCGCCGAACTGCAGGCGCGCATCGCCAAGGCCGTCGACTTCGTGCAGGGCTTCGGCGCCGCGCAGATCGACGGCAGCGAGGAACGCGACATCACGTTCCGGCTGGCCGGTCAGGATGCGCACTTCAAGGGCCTGCGCTATCTGCTCGATTTCGTGCTGCCCAATCTGTATTTCCACGCCACGACCACCTACGCCATCCTGCGCCACAACGGCGTCGAGGTCGGCAAGATGGACTTTCTCGGCGCGGCGGCGCTGGGCGATGCGCCGGCCGCCTGAATCCGCGGCGTTGAAATGACGGCGGCGCGTCCCCAGCTTCTGCAAACCCCAACCAGCGAAACGGGCCAGACGTGCCGCTGCTCCTCTTCATACTGCTGACGCTGATTCCGGCGGTCTGGCTGCTCGCCGAACCGCTGCGCATCGAATCGCGACGCCGCTGGCTGCGCAGCCGGCCGTTCCCGCCGGCCTGGCGGGCCATCCTGCGCCAGCGTGTGCCGCAGGTGCGGCTGCTGCCGGCCGACCTGCAGCTCCAGCTGAAGAAACACATCCAGGTGTTTGTCGCCGAAAAGACCTTTGTCGGCTGCGACGGACTGGACGTGACCGACGACATGCGGGTAACCATCGCCGCCCAGGCCTGCCTGCTGCTGCTCAACCGGCGCAGCGGCTACTTTCCGGCGCTGCGTGAAATCCTCATCTATCCGTCGGCGTTCGCCGTCCGGCGCCTGACCACCGACGCCGCCGGCGTCGTGCATGAAGGACGCGCGGTCCATCTGGGCGAGTCATCGGCGCGCGGGCATGTCGTGCTGTCGTGGGACGACGTCCTGCGCGGCGCAGCCGATGCGGCCGACGGCCACAACGTCGTCATCCATGAATTCGCGCATCAGCTGGATCAGGAGAACGGCGACGCCAATGGCGCTCCGCCCATGGTCGGCCGCCACCGCGTCGAGCGCTGGACGCGCGTATTCGACGCTGCCTACAGCCAGTTGCACCATCAGCTGCGGGGCCAAACCGCGCCTGCGCTCGATCCATATGGCGCGAGCAGTCCGGCCGAATTCTTTGCCGTGGCGTCGGAATCGTTTTTCGAGCGGCCGCAGCACCTCGCCGAAGCCTTTCCGGAGCTGTTCGGCGAGCTGAGCCGCTACTACCGGGTCAATCCGCTCAGCTGGTGATGATGGCGGTGCCGCCTACAGCAGGCGACCGTCATGCAGCGCACTGGCCACCAGCACCGCCGTGACGCCGATGCCGTCGAGCGCGCGCAGGTCCTCGCGGTTGCGCACACCGCCGGCGGCGATGACGTCCACGTCCGTACGCATCGACTGCAGCGTGCGGATCAGCTGCAACGCCGGACCGTCTTCGGCACCGACGCGCCCCAGTTCCATCGCGAGCACCCGGGCCGGCCATTCGACCGGATCGTAGGACCAGTCCGGGCCGAGCGGCACGCCGCGCCGGTAGTCGAGCGACAGCACGGTGTCGATGCGCGCGTTGCGGAACTTGCGCAATGCGCCATAGCTGCGCATCGATTCGGTGCCGAACACCGGTGTCACGCCGGCCGCACGATGCAGTGCCAGCGCAGGCGTGGCATCGACATAACCGCCGTCCACCCACCACTCGACATCGGGGTGACGCGCTGCCAGCTCGGCGATCAGCGTCGTGTGGTCAGCCCTGGCAGCGGTTTCGCTGCCGTCCTTGCGATCGCCCTTGCCTTTGGCTGGCCCGGCGACCGGTGCGCGGATGGCATCGATGTCAGCCACATAGACCTGGCGCGCACGGGTCGCCTCGATCAGCGCCTGCGCCACGTCGTGCGGGTCGCAGCCATCGACCAGTGAAGACTGCAGCGGCTGGTAAGCTTGCCGGTCGCCGCGGCGCGCATGCACGACCTGGCCGTTCATCAGATCGATGACGGGAATGATTTGAGGCACCACGAATCCTTATATGAAGCGTCGAATTTTCGTGTTCGAGTTTATCACCGGCGGCGGACTGACCGGCCAGCCCCGGCTGCCGTCTTCGCTGCTTCGCGAAGGCCGGCTGATGCGCGATGCACTGTTGCGCGACGCGTGCGCGCTGCCCGACGTCGACATCACCCTGCTGCATGACGCCCGCCTGCCGCCGCCCGACTTTCCGGCGCATCTCGTTGCGGTCACCCCTGCCCCTGCCTTCGACGCCGCTTTCGAAGCGGCTTTCGAGCATGCGCTTGCGACCGCCGACGCGGCGCTCATCGTCGCGCCGGAAAGCGGCGGCGTGCTCACAGCACTCACCTCCCGCGTCACGAGCGCCGGCAAGACGCTGCTCGGCTGTGACGCCGGCGCCTGTCACATCGGCGCGTCCAAGTCGCTGACCGCCCGCTGCCTGGCCCTGGCCGGCATTCCGGTGCTGCCGCACTACAGCGATGCCGCCGCGCTACCGGCGCTGCCCGGCCGCTGGGTCGTCAAACCGGATGACGGTGCCGGCTGTGACGGCCTGCGGCTCGTCGACAACATGCATCAGGCCGCGCAGGCACTGCGCCCGGGTTTCGTGGCGCAGCCCTGGGTCGCCGGCGAGGCGCGCAGCCTGAATCTGCTGTGCGCGCGTGGTGAAGCGGTGCTGCTGTCGATCAACCGCCAGCAGCTCGCGATCGACGGCGAACACGTGGCGCTCGCGGCATTGGCCGTCGGTGCGGTGCCGATCGACGAGGCCTACAAGGCGCTGGCACGGCGCATCGCTGCCGCCCTGCCCGGCCTGCTCGGTCATGTCGGCGTCGACGTGCTGCACACCGCCGACGGCCCGGTCGTGGTCGAACTGAATCCACGCCTGAGCACGTCGGCCTGCGCGCTGCACGACACGCTGGACTGCAATCTGCTCGCTGCCACACTGACCGCGGCCGACGGCGGCCCGCTGTGGCGTCCGGCCGGCGCAGCGCGGCCGCAGCGCATCGAGCTGACGGAGGCCGTCGATGTCGCCTGACGGCGCAGTCACCGGCTGGGACATCGGTGGCGCGCACGTGAAGGCGGCGCGCGTCGAGCACCGCCGGGTCACCGGCGTCGTACAGGTCGCCTGCCCGCTGTGGCAGGGACTGGACAGGCTGGATGCAGCCGTCGCACAGGCACGTGCTGCACTCGGTGACACCGGCCACCACGCCGTCACGATGACCGGCGAAATGGTGGATCTGTTCGATTCGCGTGCCGCAGGTGTGGTGGCCATCGTCGAACGGCTCACCGCAGCGCTTCCGGGTGAACTGCGCCTGTATGCCGGACGCAGCGGCTGGGTCGCGCCGGCCGCCGCCCGCTCGAACGCCGACGACATCGCCTCGGCCAACTGGCTGGCGACCGCCGCATGGGTCGCGACCCGCTGCCCGCAGGCGCTGCTGGCCGACATCGGCAGCACCACGAGCGACCTCATCGTGATCGACCGCGGGGTGGCCAGCGCCAGCCGCAGCGACGCCGACCGGCTGATCAGCGGTGAGCTGGTGTATGCCGGCCTGGTCCGCACGCCGCTGATGGCGCTGGCCCCGGCCGTCGATTTCCGCGGCCGGCGGCACCGCGTGATGGCCGAACACTTTGCGACCACCGCCGACATCTGGCGCCTGCTCGGCGAATTGCCGGAACACGCCGATCAGTATCCGGCGGCCGACGGCGGCGCCAAGACGCCGGAAGCCAGCGCCCGACGCCTCGCCCGCATGATCGGCCGCGATGTCGACGAAGGATCGATGGACGACTGGCGCGCACTGGCCGCCACCTTCGCCGACGCCCAGCTCGCGACGCTGATCGACGCCAGCCGCGCCCTGCCCGGCATTGCCGCCCTGTCCGCCGACGCACCGGTGGTGTGCGCCGGCGCCGGCTGCATGATTGCCGCGCGCCTTGCCGACGCGCTTGACCGCCGCGCAGTCACACTCGCCAGCCTGCTGGCCGACTGCGCACCGACCTGCCTTGACGACGCCACCACCTGCGCCCCTGCGGTCGCTGCGGCGCTGCTGGCGGAGACTGCGCGATGAATTGTTCAGACCATGGCGCGTTGGCGCCATTCAAGTCGGAGCGGCCCCTGTGGGAGCTATCCCTGTGGGAGCAGTCCCTGTGGGAGCAGTCCCTGTGGGAGCAGTCCCTGTGGGAGCAGTCCCTGTGGGAGCGGCGTCCCCGCCGCGATACGCACTCTGCAACGCGACCATCGCGGCACGATCGCGGCGGGGACGCCGCTCCCACAGGGGTTTCGGCGAGTACCGAACACCGCCCGCAAAGCCGGCCGGCCATGCAGGGCCGGCAGTGGATCGCCGCTCCCACAGGGGCCGCTGCCGGAAGAATTCGGACGGGCTCGCCATGAACGCCCCGCTCGTCATCAAGCTTGGCGGCAGCCTGCTGAGTGACCCCACGGACGGTCGGCTTCAGCGCTGGTGCGACTGGCTGGCGGGTGCGGGCGCCGGGCGCAGCATCGTCGTGGCCGGTGGCGGTCCGTTTGCCGATGCGGTCCGGGCGAGTCAGGCCCGCTGGGGCTTTCCCGATGATGTCGCACACCGCATGGCACTGCGCGCGATGGACCAGTACGCGCTGATGCTCGCCGGCTCCCGTCCCGGTTTCGTCGCCACCGACGAGATCGCGCGGATGACCGGTCTGTGCGCGGCCGGCCGGACGCCGGTGTGGATGCCCGCGCGCGAACTCGACACCCGGCTCGACCTGCCGCGCGACTGGCGTGTCACCTCAGACAGTCTGGCCGCGTGGCTCACGTGCCAGCTTCGCCTGCCGCGCGTGCTGCTCGTGAAGTCGTGCGACATTCCGGAGGCACCTCTGGCCGAGCTGGCCCAACGCGGCATCGTCGATACCTGGCTGCCGACTTTCGCGGAAGATCACGGCATCGAGGTCCACCTCGTTCAGGCGGACGGCCCGCTACCTGTGTAAGCCGTGTTCGGGGGCGCTGTCCCTGTGGGCGATGTCCCTGTGGCCGCCGCGCCGCACAGCGCGGCGAATTCGCGTTCGATGTCCGGCAGCAGCTCGGCGAAACGCTCGCGTACCGGCTCGGGGCGCTGGCTCACATGGCACACCGGGTCACCGTACAGCTCGGTTGCGCCGCCAGCCAGTACGTTGGCAAGGAACACGATGTCGGCGACGGTGCGCAGAGAAACAGGCGCGGTGCGCGGCTGTTCGTGGTCGCGCATCGCATCGATCAGCACCACCGGCAGGCCGAGCGATTGCAGCAGTGCCTCGCCGATCGTTTCATGCCATTCCAGAATGAGTGCCTCCACGCCGCCCTGATCTTCAGCGACCCCGGGCTGACGGGCCAGCCGGTCCAACAGGTAGAAGGCGCCGATGTCGTGCAGCAGCGCAGCGGTCATCGCCTCGTCAGGATCAAGCGGCGTCAGGCGCTGCGCCATCACGTACGCTGCGGCGGCGGTGCGCATCGTGTGCAGCCACAGACGGCGCGCCAGCGCATCGACGTGGATCAGCTGACGCGCGCAACCGATCTGACGACCCGACAGCATGCTCGCGATGTGCCGGCTGCGCTCGCCGCCCAGCTGTGCGATCGCATCACGCAAGCTGGTTACCGGCGCTGCCGGCCGCAGCCGGTTGGCGCGACGCAGTACCCGAGCGCACAGCAGCGGATCGACGCGCACCGCGCCGGCGAGCTGCTGCAGCGTCGCATCCGGTGCGCGCAGCGTCTGGCGCACGCGCAGCAGCGCATCGAAGCAGATCGGAAAGATGACGGCCGGCCGCAGTTCGCGTGCGATGTCGGCAAGCAGATCGAACGCGTGAGTCGCCCCCGGCAGCGCATCGGCGCTGCCGGGGGCCGCAGTCGGTGCGGCAAACGCAGCTGACAGGGCGGGCGTTGCAGCTCGGCTCACATCAGTCTCCAGGCAGTCGACGATCACGGGGATGAAGGACCGCCTGAGTGGGCGAATCATTCTGGTTGGTGGATGCCCCAACGCTTGACTACTCACAAACGGCGTACATGGATGCAGCAGACTGCTGCGGCATCAGCCGGACAAGGATGCCTGAAACGGTGACGTACTCCTCAATAGAATCATGCGCCACGCCGCGGGCGTGCGCGCGCGAAAAATCACGTCTGCCCCTGTACGCTTCCGGAACTCGAGGGGTGCGACGGCGTATCGATTCCCGCGTCGGTCCGTCCGCTCGTACGGTGCACGCCGGCCATGCCGGTGGCCGGATCACATCGCGGCGCCAACTATTCACGGTAACTTTTTGTCGCTGCGCGCGCCGCCGCCCGGTTGATCCGGCATTCTGGCGCGCCCATCCACCGTGAATCACCCGAACCCGACGTGCCGAACACTCTGGATGAATTGCGCAGCCGCCCCGACTGGCGGGTCTTCCTGCTGCTGCCGCTTCTGCACTTCGCCAGCGTCAAGCTGACCTTCTCGACCGCGCTGTCGCCCGAGAACGAGGTGGTCATGTGGCTGCCGAACGCAGTGCTGCTCGCTGCGCTGCTGCACTACCGCGGCGATCGTGCGATCACGCTCGCGCTGCTCGCACTGGGTTCCGATGTGCTGGCCAACCTGCCGGTATTCCCGCCACTGCAGGCGGTGCTGCTGAGCCTGTGCAATCTGGCCGAAGTCACGGTCACTTATCTGTTGATGCGCCGACTCGGTGCTTCGCCCGGGCTTGAGCGCATCGGCGATTTCGGCCGCTTCCTGCTCGCCGGACCCCTGCTCGGCGCGCTTGGCTGCGCGTTGCTGGCCAGCGCAGTGCTCGTGTTCACGCGTGACAACGTGAGCGCAAGCTACTCGACACTCGTGTTGCTGTGGTGGTTCGGCGACGCACTGGGCCTGCTGATCTGGACGCCGCTGCTGCTCGCACTGCTGCAACCCGAACGCGACCCGCCGGTACTGGGCTGGCGTGATACGGCGGTGTTCGTATTCACCGGTCTGCTGGCCGGCACGATCTTCCTGCAGGAACACGCTGCCGATCCGGACACCCGGCTGGCGCTGACGCCTCACCTGCTTCTGCTGCCGGTGCTATACGTTGCCGCGCGCTGCGGCCGCCGGCTGACCGCATTGACCGTGGCGATGATTGCACTGACCGCCGCGTGGTCGCAGACCACAGGATTCCGTCCGTTCGGCGATGCGACGCCGCACGAAATGATCCTGCGCGCGCAGGAGTACATCCTGACGCTGAGCATCATCGGCATGGGGCTGGTCATCCTGCTGGGCGAACAGCGCGCGCTGGCGCACGAGCTGGAAGACAAGGTGAACGAGCGCACCCGGGCGCTGGAAGCGTCGAACCGCCGGCTGGCCGAGCTGAGCGCCACCGACAGCCTGACCGGCGTGGCCAACCGGCGCTGCTTCGACACCACGCTGGCGCTGGAATGGGCGCGGGCGCGGCGCAATGAAGAGCCACTGGCGCTGTGCATGCTCGATGTCGACCTGTTCAAGGACTACAACGACCACTACGGCCATCAGGCCGGCGACGATTGCCTGCGTCAGGTGGCCGAGGTGATCGGTCTGCATGTGCGACGCTCGACCGATCTGGTCGCCCGCTACGGTGGCGAGGAATTCGCCTTCATCAGTCCGGGCGTCGATGAGGCGCACGCACTCGCCACGGCGCAGTCGGTGTGCGCAGCACTGCGCGCGCGCGCGCTGCCACATCAACGCTCGCCCTTTTCCGTGCTGACCGCCAGCATCGGAGTGGCCGTCATCGTACCGGGCGAGGGCGACACACCGGACGCGCTGGTGCGTCGGGCCGATGCGGCGCTTTATGAGGCCAAGCGGCGCGGCCGCAACCAGGTCGTGCTGGCGGACAAGCCTTTGCTGCCCGCGGCGTGACCGGCTTCGGCCCACACGGAACGCGCCCGCCTCGGCCCGGCAGTCCTAATACCAAAGTCGTAATTTTCCTTGTCGAATGGCCTTACATCGATGTCAAGGCAATCAACACAAGCAACGGAAAATCATGCACTTGGCCGCTGGGTATGCTTTTTGCGTTCCGCTAATCAAAAATGCTCCGCCCACAGGGAGGAGGTCAGACTTTCAGGAGATCCGCCATGTTCGTCCGCCGTACGCTCGCCGTGCTCGGCCTGCTGTCGCAGGCACTGATCGTCGCGCCATCGAGTGCCGCGCCGGTCAACTGGGTGGACTGGACCAGCGGCACCGCCGGCGCCAGCGGCTCGGCGACCGGCGTGCTGAACATCGGCGAATCGACGGTCGATGTCGATTATGTCGGTGAAATCGCCTTCATACAGACCGCAAGCGGCGGCAACTACTGGAACCCCTCTTCTCCCTATGTCAGCGCACTGGTCGACAACGCGCCGAACACGACGGACATCATCGCGCTGTCGCGGGCCACATCCAAGACGCTGACCTTTTCGGTACCGGTACAGGATCTGTTCTTCGCCGTGGTCAGCCTGAACGGCAACGGCTACCGGTTCGACCAGGATTTCGAAGTGGTCGGTTTCGGGCCGGGCTACTGGGGCAACGGCACACTGACCCGCGTCGACCTGGGCGGCGGCCAGTTCCAGCTGAACGGCAGCGGCGAACCGCATGGCGTCATCCGATTCACCGGCGCCGTCAGTTCGATCACCTGGACCAGCCTGACCAACGAGTACTGGAACGGCTTTACCGTGGGCACTTACGGCATCGCACCGCCGCCGATACCGGAGCCCGAAACCTGGATGCTGATGCTGGCCGGTCTGGGTATCGCCCTGCTGGCAGGCTTGCACCGCCGCTGAACGGAAGGTGGCCGGGCGCCGGCCCGCGTGCGGCTGAGTGCCGCGCAATAGCCGTTGCGACGCCATCGGTCGCGACGCCCCCGCCTTTCACGTTGCAGTCACCCTTCAACGCCTCGCCTGCGTCAGCCGCTGCAGCGCGCGTGATCCGCTATGCTGTCGCGCGAACCGGTCCGGGCTGCGATGCAGCGCACGGGCCGGCCCTCCTTCCGTATCCGAAGCAGTCGAGGCCTTTCCGTGATCGAAGAGTTCCAGAGTTATCTGCTGTTCTTCCTCGGCGCCTGGTGGATCGCGCTGATTGCGCTGGTCGCCGGCGCGTTCGGTGGCCGTCATTCGCAGCGTCTGGTGGCCAGCCCGCTGGTCATGCTCATCATCTTCATCCAGGTCTGGATCGTCGTCGCGCTGGCCAAACTGGCGTTCGGCTATGTCGGCTATCTGATGGAGCTGGGCAAGAACGTGCAGGCCATCTATCCGGAATTCGTCATGCCGCTGGCCGCCGGCATCTATCTGGCGCGCCAGCTGCTGCGGCTGGACGCCCAGAAGCACGGACGACTGCGTGCCGACACCGGTCTGCCGCCGCCGCGACGGCGCGCGCGACGTCCCTACTGAGCAGTCCGCCAGCGCGGGTTCAGCGCAGGCGCACGACGTGGTCCAGCTCGCCCTTCTTCACCTCCACGAGCGCGTCGAGCGACTTCAGCATGTCGCTGAAATCGGTGTAGCCGTGGTCCTTGACGTCGAAAGTGGCGTCGAGCCGCTTGATCATGGGCCAGATCGACGCCTTGTTCACCCACGGTTCGCCCTGGGCACCGGACAGCAGACGCACGGCGCGTCGCAGGATGTCGGCCGCCGGATCCGGAGGCTGCACGGCGCTCGCTTCGGCCGGCGATGCCTCGTCGGACGGGCTCTTGCCGATCAGGTTCTCGTAATAGCGGAACTCGTGGCAGCTTTTCGCCCAGTGGCGATTGGTGGCCTTGCGCGTTCCGACGCCGATCAACGTGCGCCCGGCTGCCTTGATCTTCTGCGCGACCGGCATGAAATCGCTGTCGCCGCCGACGATGATGACCGTCCCGATGTGACCGAAGCGGCTGATGTCTTCGGTCGCGTCCAGACACAGCTTGATGTCCGCACCGTTCTTGGCTGACGCACCCGGCGGAAACAGCTGGATCAGTTCCACCGCGCTCTGCAGCAGCACGTCGCGGTAGCGGCCGAAATACTGCCAGTTGCAATAGGCGCGATTGATCGCGATCGGTCCGAACGATGCACCGAGGCCGACGATGGCATCGATGTCGACCAGCGGTTCCTGCACCTTGAAGCGGGAATCCGGCTTGGCGTAATGACCTTCGCCATAACGGTCCTCGACCAGACTGGCGTGCAGGTTCTCGAAATCCCAATATAGGGCGACGGACCGGTTCGGTTCGCTGTCACTGCGGCTCAATGTGTGCTCCCTGAGTGCTCGGATGGGGCCGACATGATGCCTGCCGCCGCGCGTACGCGCCGGAAAAAGGTGGGCTGGCTGGCCCGGTTGCCCCCTTTGCAGTAGGCTTTTCAGATACTTGGTGATTCCGGAGTCAGTGCCTGACGAAGGCGCTGCCTTTCTGTTTTGGGGAACCATCATCGAACGCCGGACCGCGCGTTCGTTCATCCGAACATCCATCAGTCATGAGGTGACCCGCTGCTGAACCGCGAGGCCTGCCGGCATCAGCCGGGCGCCGACGCATTGCGCGATGAACTGGATCGTGCCACAACGGTGGCACCGTCCGACATGCCGCCAGGCGTCGTGACGATGAATTCCACGGTGCGCTTCATCGATGACTCGAAAGGCGGCCTCTTCGAACTCAAGCGGGTGATCCGGACACCAGTGGCGTGTCCGGCACGGTGTCCATGCTGGCGCCGATCGGAAGTGCGCTGCTCGGCCTGTCGGTCGGCCAGGCCATCCCTTGGCAGGTGCCGGGCCGGCGGCAGATCACGGTGCGCGTGCTCGATGTGCTGATGCAGCCCGAAGCGATGGGCGATTACGTCAGCTGAACGCAGGCGCGCCGCAAAGAAAAAGGCCGGCACACGTGCCGGCCTTTTTTGTGAGCGTCGCCGATTCAGCTGCGACGGTAGGCAATGGCGCCGATCAGGCCGAGACCGGCGATCAGCAGCGCCCAGGTTTCCGGTTCCGGCACCACGGCCACGCCGCTGAAGCTCACTTCCGACACCGAAAACGCGTTGTCGCCGCCGACGGCGTAGATGCGGGCGTAGCGCGCAACTGTCGTCGGGAAGTCGATGGTCGCCTGGTACTCCGGATCGCCCGCCACGCTGGAAATGATTTCGCTGCCGAAATTCGACTGGCCTTCGAACGCGAGGTTGGTGAACAGCGTGTTCCACGCGGATCCGTCGAGCGACACCTGAACCTGATAGAAGTCGTTGTGATCGACGCCGATGAGCACATCGCTCAGCGTGTAGAGCTGACCGAAGTCGAAATCCAGCGTGACGCCGCTGCTGCCGACCTGACCGAACCAGGACACCGCATCCGTCTGGTACGGCGTGCCTTCCGGCGCAATGTAGCCATCGAACAGGATGGACAGATCGGCACCATCGATCAGGACGAGACCGTTGTTCGACGCCGACACCGGCGTGACGGGCGATGCCGCGAAGGCGGCCGGGGCTGCGACCAGCGAAGCTGCGATCAGCAGGGACTTGAGCAGGGAAGTCATGAATATCCTTCTTTATGTAGGGGGTGCTGAAATGTTACAAGCAAGTTGCAAACCACTTTTTCAAGCCATTGATTGAAATGAACTTGATTCAGCCGCAATCACACGCTGTCAATTTTCTCGACGCGCCGGCCGGCTGCATCAGAACGCCCGGGCCAGATCCATGCCTGCATAAAGGCCCGACACCTCGTCGGCGTAGCCGTTGAACATCAGCGTGTCGCGCTTGGCCACTTCGCCCAGCCGACGCTCGCGGCGCTGGTCGTAGCGCTCACGGCTCACCAGCGGATTCACGTTGGAATAGAAACCGAAATCGTGCGGAGCCGAGCGATTCCATGACGTCAGCGGTTGCTCGTCGGTGAACCGGATGCGCACGATGGACTTCGCACTCTTGAAGCCGTATTTCCACGGCACGGCCAGGCGCAGCGGCGCACCGTTCTGCTTCGGCAGCACGTCGCCGTACAGGCCGACGACCAGCAGTGTCAGCGGATGCATCGCCTCATCCAGGCGCAGGCCTTCGATGTACGGAAACACCAGCGGATTGAAGATGGGCGACGACATCAGCTTTGCGTCGTGAAAGGATTCGAATTCGACGTACTTCGCACTGCCCAGTGGCTCGACCTGCTTCAGCAGGGCCGACAGCGGAAAGCCGACCCAGGGCACGACCATCGACCAGCCTTCGACGCAGCGCAGGCGGTAGATGCGCTCTTCCAGCGGCGCGAGTTTCATGATCCGGTCGATGTCCAGCGTCCGCGGCGCGCGCACCAGGCCTTCGATGCTCACCGTCCAGGGGCGCACCGGCAGCTTGTGCGCATAGACCGCCGGATCCTGCTTGCTGGTCCCGAATTCGTAGAAGTTGTTGTAGCCGGTGACGTGTTCGAGCGGCGTCGGCCGATCGGTGATTGAGTGGGGGCTGCGCTGCAGCGGGCCCAGTCCGGACGCCGCGTACAGCGCCCCCGGCGCGGCCCACGCGCCGAGCAAGGCGCCACTGGCGCGCAGCGCGTCGCGGCGTGCCTCGAACACGCTGCGCGGGGTGATGTCCGACGGCGGGATCCGGAGGTGCGGGGGTTTCTGCATGCGATGACGCCGGGCGGGTAATGCTGCGACAGACCGGCGGGGTGCCGCGATCCTTACGGATCGGTGGTCGCCCACAGCAGCGGCAGACCGCCCGGTACGCGCAGCGCACCGGTCACCGCGATCCTGAGCAGGCGCTGTGCCCCGGGATGGGCGGCCAGCGCTTCGGCCCGCGCTTCGTCCTCCCACACGATCTGCGCGCGTCCGTTCACCTGCAGCAGGTCGCCGCTGTCGAAATCGATGAACAGCAGACCGGCGCGCGGTTCGAGCAGCAGATTGCCCAGCGTGTTGAAGAAGAAGTTGCCGGCATAGTCGGGCAAGGTCAGCACATCATCCGGGCCGACCGTGATGAAGCCCGGTTCGCCGCCGCGGTGCGACACATCGACGCCGGCTGCATGCGTGCTCGCAATGAACAGTGTGTCGGCGCGCGCGATCAGCGCGCGCGCCGCGTCGTCGAGCGCCGCCAGCGGCTGCGCCAAAGCGGGCTGCTCGTCGTCACCGAAGAAAAAGGCTTCGCGCGTGCAGATGTATTTCGGGCAGTTGCCGAAGCTCTGCTCCACCTCGACATCGAAACCGGCTTCGCCTGCCCGGATGACCGATCCATTCATCCTGTTGCGCCGCCGCGTGTGCGGCTNCAGATGTATTTCGGGCAGTTGCCGAAGCTCTGCTCCACCTCGACATCGAAACCGGCTTCGCCTGCCCGGATGACCGATCCATTCATCCTGTTGCGCCGCCGCGTGTGCGGCTGGATGCCGAGCAGACCGAGCGGCGCGCCGACGCGCACGTGGGCGGCCAGCGGGCTGCCCGCCGGTGCCTGCGCAGCGACGCGCAGCGTATGCGGATCGGGCGACTGCACGAAGCCCGGCGGGCCGGACAGCACCGAAGCCCAGGGCTGTCCGTCGGCGTCGACGCTGCCGACAACGAGAAACGGCAGCTGCGCGAAGAAGTCGCGATGCTGATCCGGCATGTGGTCGCGGATGGCGCGCGGGCCGACCTCGGCCATGCGCGCCTGCATGCCGGCCCGCGCCTGCAGCGCGCGCTCGCCGTCGTGGAAGGGATCGCGTGGGGTGTCCATGGCGATCAGGCACGCAGGCCGACCTGGCTGACCGGCATTGCGACGAAGCCCGGCAGCGCCTCGACGCGCGCCAGCCAGGCACGCACGTTGGGGTAGTCGTCGAGCGACACATTGCCCTCCGGCGCATGGGCGACGTAGGTGTAGACCGCGACGTCCGCCAGTGTCGGCGCAGTGTCTGCAAGCCAGTCCTGCTCGGCCAGTTCGCCGTCCATCACGGCGAGCAAGCGGTGTGCGCGGGCGATCACTTCCTGCGTGTCGAACTGGCCGCGGAACAGCGTCACCAGCCGTGCCGCCGCCGAACCGAAGGCGACCAGACCGGCCGCGACCGTGAGCCAGCGCTGCACCCGCGCCTGCCCGGCCGGGTCCAGCGGCATCCAGCGGCCGGGTGCGTAACGTTGCGCCAGGTAGACGAGGATGGCATTCGAGTCGGCGATAACCGTTGCGCCGTCCTCGATCACGGGCACCTGGCCGAAACTGTTCTTCCGCAGAAAGGCCGGCATCTTCTGTTCGCCGCCCGCCAGGTCGACCTGGCGAAATTCGTACGGCAGGCCCAGCAGTTCGAGGAACAGCTCAGCGCGGTGGCTGTGGCCGGACAGCTTGAAGCCGTGCAGCACGATGGGGGCATCAGGACGGTGGGTGGCGGTGAGCGGCATCGCGGATTCCTTTCGGTGGACATTCAAATCGGGTGCGCCGGATGGCGACGGAGTGAAGTATCCGTAATCCGAATAAAGCAATAAATGGTGTAAATCTGATAACACCATTTCACTTTACGAAGCAATACAACGAAACGATGCGAGCAGGACCGGGGAATGCAGCGCACATGCTGACCCATTGCGGGCCGAGGCATGTGCGATGCACTTGAAGAGGGGGAAACAACAGGGAACAGCAAGAAGGGGGACGGAAACGGGGCACGCCGTGCCCCGTCCCTGTTCACGACCAGTGTCAGGCCGGCGCGAATGGCGCGCACCGGCCTGCGGCGCAACACTCAGGCCGCGCGCCCCTGCAGGCGACGGCGGCTGACCGCACCGATCAGCGCCAGGCCACCGAGCAGCATGGCGTAGGTTTCGGGTTCAGGCACCGGCGCCAGCAACTGGATGTCGATGCGGCCGATGGCCTGCAGCGAGGTGAATTGCAGCGGCGCGAAGTCATAGCCGGCGGGCACCAGGTGCGCGCTCAGGAAGCTGGCATACGGATCGCTGTCCACCAGACGGACGAAACCGTGTTCGTTCACACCCTGGTTGGCCGTCGACTGACCCCCGCCGATGCCGAATGCACCGTTGGCGAGCGAATTCGCGAAGTCATTCACTTCGGTACCCGCGTCCCACACCTCGCCATTGCCGCCGACGAAGAAACTCAGCGTGCCACCGTTGCTCAGCAGCACCGACAGATCGTGCTCGCGCGCATCGTCATTGCCGATGAAGAAGTCGTTGCTCAGCACGACCATCGAGGCATAGCTGAGATAGCGATTCTCGCCGGCGAGGTCCAGACCCGTGAAATCGAGCGAGCGAACCGCTTCCGGAAACGCGGGCGGCCCGGGCAACGTCCCCTGGATGCCCGACAGCGTGGTCGCCGCGAACAAGGTGGTCAGCGGTGCCGAATTGCCGTCCTCGGAAATGCGTTCGACGCCAAGCGATGCGGAAGAGCCGGCATCGAACAGATCGAAGCTGCTGTTGTGGAATCCGACCCACAGCGGCGAGGTACCGACGCTGCCGGCAGGGCTGACATGGGTGAAGGTGACACGGAGGTCGGCGGCGTGGACGGACGCCGAAACGCCAAGCAGGAACAGCCCCGCGACCAGCGGTGCGGTGCGGCGGAATGCAGGTTTCATCTTCGGGCTCCTGATCGTTGATGGATATGACGCGATGCGACAGGCATCGCGTGCCGCGCATGTTGGGCGCCGCCGCTCCCGCGCCCGTCACGCAATGCTCACAATGTCGTGATGTTTCGGCGACGGGCTGGCGGACGTCGGTCAAGCGGCCGCCGGACCCGTCATGAACGCGTCCGGCGATTCAACCTGAAAACCTCAGTTGATCGACGCCATGGGCAGGGTTGGCGGGGTGTACGGCAAGGCGCGAGGACGCGGCAGGATGGCGCCCTGCAAGGAAGAGCAACGCAGCCGGGTACCCCGCCGGCCGTGCACAGGGCCGCGAAGCGTGCTCACCCGGAGCATGAAGGCCGGGCGAAAGCAGGAAAGTTGCAAGCGCACTGTCTCGCATCGATACTTCAAGCGGTCATCGGAGGTTTTCAGGTTCAATGCCGGCCGACTCAAGGCGGCAGTCGGAACGCCGGGCCGTCACGCAGCGCGTCGATCGCGAAGTCGACGAAGCGACGCACGCGTTGTGGCAGGAAGCGCCGGCCCGGATAGACCAGATTGACCGGCTGGGGCGTCGGCTCGCAGTCGCCGAGCACGCGTTCCAGGCGCCCCGCTTCGATGTCGCCGACCACCTGGTAGGACAGCACGCGGGCGATGCCCTGACCGGCGCAGGCGGCTTCGATGACGGTTTCCGCCTGATTGACGACGAAACGGGCCTGCGGCTTCAGTGTCCGCCACGCACCGCCGGGCTGGGCGAATACCCAGTCGCGCACGCCGTCGACATGCGTCAATGCGAGCAGCGCGTGGCCGGCCAGCTGATCGACATCGCGCGGGCGTCCGGCGCGTTCGAAATAGCCGGGACTGCCGACCAGCACGTGGCGCACCGAACCGAGCTGACGTGCGACGAGTTCGGCGTCGCCCGCGGTGCCGATACGCAATGCGACATCCAGTCCACCGTCGCGCAGGTCGGCCAGCGCATTGCTGAGCTGCAGCTCGACGCGCAGGTCGGCATGGGCCGACAGAAAGTCGGCAATGACCGGCGCCACGTACCGGCGCCCGAACACCAGCGGGGCACCCATGCGCAGCGTGCCCGTCAGGCACACTGCATCGCCGGTCGCGGCATCGGTGGCATCGCGATAGCCCTGCAACAGCTTGCGCGCCTGTTCTACGAGCCGACGGCCGGCTTCGGTCGGTACGCTGCGTCGCGTCGTGCGCTCGACCAGACGCGCGCCGAGGCGCGCTTCCATCGCGTTGAGCAGGCGCGTCGCCGCGGCCGCCGAACAGTGCATGCGCCGTGCGGCGGCCGCGAGGCTGCCCGTGTCGGCGACCTCGACCAGCAATCTCAGTTCGTCGAGTCTGTCCATCCTGTCATTCGCTTCCTGCAATGCGGCATTGCGCCGGGAGAACCTTCCCCGAACCGGGACCCGCCATCAGAATGGCTGCGCGTTTGTCATGATCACCCCGGTGATCCCTTCATCCATCGAATCCGGAGCCAGCGTCCATGAAGCCCGCCGAACACCCTCGCCTTGTCGCACGTCGACGCCTGCTGCGCCTGTCGGCGCTGGCTGTGCCAGGCGCTTTCCAGACCACCCGTGCCGCATGGGCGGACGAAGGTCCGCCGGGCGCCGTGGCACTCGACGGCTTCACCACCTTCGACCCGCGTCCCGTCTTCGCACTGGCCGAGTCGATCTTCCCCGGCCGCGGCGCCGAACTGGGCAACGCCTGGCGCACGCGGCAGTTCGAGTACACCTGGCTGCGCACGCTCAGCAACCGCTATGCCGATTTCTGGCAAGTGACCGAAGAAGCCCTCGTCTTCTCGGCACAACTGCTCAAGCTCGACTTGACCGCCTCGGCGCGCACGCGGCTGATGAATGCCTACCTGGAACTGCAGGCATGGCCCGACGCCGTGCCGGCCTTGCAGCGTCTGCGCGATGCCGGCATCCGCCTCGCCTTCCTGTCCAATTTCACCGAAGGCATGTTGCAGGCGGCCACCCGCAACGCACAGATCGGCGATCTGCTCGAAACGCCCCTGTCGACCGACCGTGTGCGCGCCTTCAAACCCGATCCACGCGCCTACGCAATGGGCGTCAGCCATTTCGGCCTGCCGCGCTCGCGCATCGTGTTCGCAGCCTTCGGCGGCTGGGATGCAGCCGGCGCCCGCGCCTTCGGCTATCCCACGTTCTGGGTGAACCGGCTCGGCCTGCCGCTCGAAGCACTGGGCGAACAGCCCGACGGCACCGGCAGCACGCTCGGCGCGCTTGCCGATTTCGTGCTCGCCCGCCGCTCCGGCGCTCATGCCGCCTGAGCACACCAGCCAACCGCCGTCAGCGAGAAGCGGAAACGGGTACCACGCGCCGGTTCGCTCTCGACCTCGATGGTGGTGCGATGCAGCGCCAGGATGCGATGGACGATGAGCAGGCCGAGCCCGCCGCGCGACACATCGCCGGCGCCGCGGCGGCGCAGCGGCGAATCGCGGCTGAACAAGGTCGGAAGGTGCTCCGGCGCGATACCGCAGCCGGTGTCCGTCACGCTGACCACGACTGTCTCGCCGTCGGGAACGGCATCCAGGCGAACCGTGCCGCCACGCGGCGTGCTGCGCAGTGCGTTGTCGATCAGATTGGTGAGTACGCGTTCGATCAGACCGATATCGGCCTCGACCTTGAGTCCGTCCCGCGGGTGGGCGATGTCCAGCCGGACACCGACCGCCGCCGCGCCGAACTGCATCTTGTGTCCGACGTCCTGCAGCAGCTCGTTGATGCAGAAAGGTTCCGGCTGCGGAGGAACCTCTTCGCATTCGAGCCGTGCCAGCTCGAACAACTGTTGCGCCAGACGCGCCACGCCCTGACTCTGCCGCACCGCGCGTTCGAGAAAGTCGGCCTGCTCGGCCGGTGCCAGACGGTCGGCGCGTGCGAGCAATGTTTCCAGGTAGTTGTGCATCACGGTCAGCGGCGTACGAAGGTCGTGCGACACATTGGCGACGAGTTCGCGACGCAGCATGTCCTGCTGCTTCAGTTCGTCGAGCTGACGCGTGATGGTGCGCGCCATGCGTCCGAAACTGTGAACGAGACGGCCGATCTCGTCGCGCCGGGCCTCCGTGCGATGCGCGCCGCGGGTCTCACCGAATACCGGCGTAAAGGCCTCGACCCGCTCGGCCAGCCGGTTGATGCGCCGCGTGATGCCGCGAAAGATCACCAGTCCGGCGACCAGCGCACAGCACAGAACCGCCACGCCCAGCCACAGGCCGGCCGTCAGTGCATAGCCGAGCCCTGCTGACTGGCTCATGCGTGTGTACGTCTCGCCCGCCAGCACGACATAGAGGTAGCCCGGCTCGCCATTGGCGCGCGTGACGGGCGCCACGCTGAACACGTCGCGCCGGTCGGCAATGCGCGGATTGTCGCCGACGACCGGCAGGCGCTCGCCGGCCAGGAAGGCATGCACAGGCACCAGCGACACCTGCTGCCTGTGCAGGTGCCCCTCCGGTGCCGAATGCATGACGATGCGCCCGGCGGCGTCGAGCATGTAGACCTCGATCAGCGGGTTCACCGCCATCAACATGTGGAACAGTTCGCCGACGCCGGCGCTGTCCTCGACATCCGTCGTCCCGCCGTCAAGGCGGTTGTGCGCCGCGATGTGCTGCGCCAGGCCGCGGTTCAGTGTCTGCGACACCTCCTGTTGATGCATGCGCGCGGCGTTGTAGCTGACGACACCGAGCACGCTGCCGAAGCACAGCAGGATGGCTGCGAAGCTCAGCGCCAGGCGGGTGTAGAGGCTGCGCAGGATCATGCCGCATCGCCCCGGTGGAAGCGGTAGCCCACGCCCCACACCGTCTGGATGTATTGCGGGCGCGAGGGCTGTGGCTCGATCTTGGCGCGCAGCCGGTTGATGTGTGAATTCACCGTGTGCTCGTAACCGTCGTGGGTGTAGCCCCACACCTGGTCAAGCAGTTCCATCCGGCTGAACACCCGATCCGGATGGCGAGCGAAGAACAGCAGCAGGTCGAATTCTCGCGCCGTCATGTTTACGACTTCGTCGTGCACGCGCACTTCCCGCGCGAGCGGATCTATGGAGAGCTCACCTGCACGCACCGTTCCCGCAAGCGTGGCACCGAGATGCGCCGCCGCCTCCATGCGCCGCAGGACCGAGCGGACACGCGCGTTCAGTTCCGGAAAGGAAAAGGGCTTGGTGAGGTAGTCGTCCGCCCCGAGTTCCAGCCCGAGCACGCGATGCGCCTCCGCCGACTTGGCGCTGAGGATGATGATGGGCAGGTAGCGCGACATGCCCCGTACCGCCTTGCAGACGCCGAAGCCGTCGATACCCGGCAACATGAGATCGAGCAACAGCAGTTCGAAGTCCTTGCGGCGCACGCGGTCAAGTGCATCGACGCCGTTGGACGCGATCTCCGGGGCATAGCCTTCGCTTTCAAGATTGAGCGAAATCATGCGCGCGATCTCCGGATCGTCCTCGACCACCAGCACCGGTCTGCCGGAAAGCCCGCCGGCGGATCGGGTCGCATATCGTTCAAATGAAGTCTGCATGGGAGGGTTCCCGTAGTCCTGTTCAAATATCGTTTACCGATCCGTGAGCATTCCAGGAAGCGGCGCGCGCAATCTGTACGCGTAGATCCTCTACGACGACCGCATTCCGCGGCGAGCGAACCACTCCCGGAGAACCTGATGAAGCACAACACGAAGTACGCCGTCTTCCACCGCCGAACGCTTGATGCCCTGCTCTGTGCCCTCGCCCTCACCCTGTCGGCAGGCGTTCAGGCGCGGAACGACGACAACGAGCACAAGCTTTTCATCGAGAGCGCCATCGAACTGCCCGGCGATGTCGTTTCCATGCGCAAGTACGAAGGCGAAGACCTGCGCGGCAACCCGGTGACCTTTGTCATCTTCGATACGTCCGACGGCAAGGACGCCGCACGTCTCGGCGTGAACCAGGCATCGAAGCTGACCAACGCGCGCGGCACAGCGGCGGTCATGAAGGTAACGGTGAGGGCGGACGGCAAGATCATCTTCCCGGCAAGCGTCGATTTTTCCGGCAAGCGCGTGGTCGAGCCGACGCCCAGTACCGGCTTTCCGCCGCTGTCCGCCGTGCCGGGCCCGCTGGCCGAACCCGGCTACTCGCCCCTGATCCAGATGCCGAATGGCGTCATCCGCAATGCGCCGCATGTCGCGAATCCGACTGGCCAGCACCCGAAGGTGGTCGGCATTGACGCCGCAGCCAACCGGGTACGCCTGCAGGAAACCATCGGCTTTGCCAACGGGAAGAAGGTGTACTACGTCTCGACCGAGTCCTCGACCGAAGCCGGCGCCGCGCTCGAGAACGCCACCTATGCCCCGGCGCTGGGCGCCGCACCGTTCCCCGGCGGCGACGGCACGGACTCTTCGCGCGCCAAGCTGGTCGGCTTCGTGAACGGGCAGACCGGTGCCGACAACCCCGACCGCCAGGGCTTCAACTCTGCACTGCTGGACGGTCTGGCCCCCCTCAACGTGCTTGCGTGGACGCCCAATCAGGGTCGATACAGCCCGCTGTGGGATGTCTTCTTCGGCGAGTACTCGGGTGCCGCGCTGGCCGAGGGTCTGAACACCTTGCAGACCGACGTCGGCGACATCGAAGGTCTTGCACAGAAGGGCTATGTCACCGGCGTGGGCGGCAGTGCCTTTCTGCCCATAGACGCCATCGTGAATTGCCCGGTCGTCAGTCGCGACTGATTCGCCAGGACCGGCCACCCGGTGCTTCGAGGCATCCGGGTGGTTCTGTTCCGAAAGTGGATCGATGATCGCTCTCCTGCTGTCCGCTTGGTCCGGAGCCGGGCGCGCCCGACCTGACGGCTGCGGCCCGTTGCATCCCGCGTGACGATTCCGCACACGGGCGAGTCGCGAAATGTCGCCGCCTTGCCCCGTGAAGCGTTTCGGCGGCGCCCGGGTGAAGCACGCGTCGTTGGTCTGTCCACGGCGCAGCAGACAGGCCGGGGCATCATTTCCTTACATTGCCGACAGCATCGCTATACGGGGCGCCATGCAGCCGCGGGCCGGAAGCGCGGACGCTTGCCGACAACAATCCCGGTGCGAGGCCGTTCGACGTCTGCCCGGTGCCGTCACGGGCCGGTCGGCACCCGGCGGGAAGACACAGGCGCACGCGCCTCCCCCGGGCACTTGCCCGCTGCGTTCGGTGAAACCGGCCCGCACGACGGACTTGCTCTGCGCTTGAAGCCGAACTATTCCACGGCACCGCCAGCCTCAACGGCTCACCGTCCAGGGCTGCGTGCGCAGTTTCCACGCGTAAAGCGCCGGGTCATGCGTGCTCGTACCGAACGCGCAGAAGCAGTCGCATCGCCTGGTGTGCGCTCGTGCGGTCGGCGCTTCGCACGCCGACAAGGCACTGCGCCGCGCAGCGGACAAGGTCTGCGCGGTGGACACACCGGGATGCGAGAACACCGATGCCGCTGCACCGGGCAGCAGGTGGCGACGCGATTCGAATACCCTGCGCGGCGTGACAGTGTCCGGATGCGGCGCGTCGATTCCCAGGCAAAAACTCCATTTGACGCACGGAATGCAGCAATCGACGACAATTTGCGAAACACCTTCATCAAACAGAGTAGTTTTCCGCCATGGACACGCTCCGCGCCATGACCGTCTTCATCGAGATCGCCGAACAGGGCAGCCTGACCGCCGCCGCACGCGTGCTCGATTGTTCGCTGCCTGCCGTGGTACGCACGCTTGCCGCGCTCGAATCGCATCTCGGTGTGCGCCTGATGAACCGTACGACGCGACGCATCGCGCTGACCGACGAAGGCCGCAGCTATCTGGAAAACTGCCGTCACGTGCTGTCTGCGGTGCAGGACGCCGAAGACGCGCTGAAGGAAGGGGCATCGGAGCCGTCCGGACCGATCGTGCTGACCGCGCCGGTACAGTTCGGCCAGATGTATGTCGCGCCGGCGGTCACCCGCTTCGCGTTGCGTCATCCGCGCGTGAAGCTGCGCGTGCTGCTGTACGACCGCGTGGTCAACATGCTGGAAGAAGGCATCGACGTTGGCGTGCGCATTGGCGCACTGGAGGATTCCGGCCTGATCGCACGGCCGCTCGGCACGATCCGCCGGATCGTGGTCGGCAGCCCGGATCTGATCGCCGCACGCGGCGAGCCACGACAACCGGACGCCCTGCGCGGCGCACCCTGCGTCCGTTTCAGCGGCGCCTCCAGCCCGGCCTGGAGCTTTCTGATCAACGGTCGCTCCGTCACCGTGCCGGTCGCCGGCAACCTCGAGTTCAACCACATCGCGCCGGCCGTCGACGCCTGTGCGGCCGGCGCCGGCTTCGGCCTGTTCCTGTGCTACCAGGTCAGGCCGCAACTGGAACAGGGCACGCTGCGCGTCGTGCTGCGCGACTTCGAACCTCCGCCGCGACCGGTTCACATCGTGTACCCGCACGCCCGCCTGCTGCCCGGCCGCACCCGGCTGCTGGTGGACTGGCTGGCGCGCGAACTGGGTGGCGACACCGCCGCGTTTGCGCCGGATCCGGCTTGAAATACGCACGACCCGGTGGGCGCGGCACAATATCTGAACTTGTCGGCCCTGCAATGCGTCTCACGCGCGGTCGCCGTCGGCGTCAGCGGATGATCGCGCCTTGATTGCCGAATACAGGCAGCCCTTCCAACACCCGCATCCGCCGGAGTATTACAAGAACATGCAAGCCCATCCGGATACGCTTTTCCTGCGCACGCCCCGCCTCGATGCGACCGACCCGGACGCGCTGCGCAGCACGTTGCGCAATTACTTTCACGCCACCTTCAGCCGCTACGAACAGCTGTTCGAGGTGCTGGCCTGTGACGAGGCGTACTACAGGAAACCGATTTCGCTGCGCCATCCGCTCATCTTCTATCTCGGCCATACCGCGACCTTCTTCATCAACAAGCTGCTGCTCGCCGGTCTGATCAATGAGCGCATCAACCCGCGCTTCGAATCGATGTTCGCGGTCGGCGTCGATGAAATGAGCTGGGACGATCTGAACGAGTCGAATTACGACTGGCCGAGCGTGCAGGCGGTGCGCGACTACCGCAACGCGGTGCGTGGCGTGGTCGACCGCGTCATCCACGACGCGCCGCTCGCCCCGCCGATCGGCTGGAGCAACCCGTGGTGGGTCGTCATCATGGGCATCGAGCACGAGCGCATCCATCTCGAAACCTCATCGGTGCTGATCCGCCAGAGCCGGCTCGATTACGTGCGCCCGCACCCGGCCTGGGAGCCCTGCCGCGACACCGACGATGCACCGGAGAACACGCTGCACCCGGTCGCTGCCGGCCTCACGCGACTGGGCCGGCGACGCGATGACCCGATCTATGGCTGGGACAACGAATACGCGCAGCGTGAAGTCGCGGTCGATGCCTTCCAGGCCAGTCGTTTCGTCGTCAGCAACCGCGAATTCCTCGAGTTCGTGGATGACGGTGGCTACGCGAACGAAGCCTGGTGGGAAGACGAAGGTCGTGCCTGGCGCGCCTGGCGCACCGGCGATGGTCACCAGACCGCACACCCCGAGTTCTGGGTCCGCACGGCCGATGGCTGGCATCTGCGGCTCATGCTCGAACAGGTGCCGATGCCCTGGAACTGGCCGGTGGAAACGAATTACCACGAAGCCAAGGCCTTCTGTAACTGGAAGGCCGCGCGCTGCGGCGCATCGGTGCGGCTGCCGACCGAAGACGAGTGGTACCGCCTGTATGACGAAGCCGGCGTGACCGAAATACCGGAGAACGGCGCAGCGAGCGCCAACATCCACCTCGATCACTGGGCGTCGTCCTGTCCGGTCGATCGCTTTGCCCACGGCGACTTCTTCGACGTGGTCGGCAATGTGTGGCAATGGACGGAAACGCCGATCTACCCGTTCGCCGGCTTCGATGTGCACCCGACGTATGATGATTTCTCGACACCGACCTTCGACGCGCGCCACAACCTGATCAAGGGTGGCTCGTGGATTTCCTGCGGCAACGAGGCGACGCGCGCATCGCGCTATGCCTTCCGCCGCCATTTCTTCCAGCATGCGGGGTTCCGATACGTGGTGAGCGATACACCGGCCACAGCGCCGAACGTCTATTACGAAAGCGACCGGCAGTTGTCCGAGTACGCCGAATTCCATTACGGCGACGAGTACTTCGGCGTGCCCAACTTCCCGAAGGCACTGGCGCAGATCGCCATCGAAGCCATGGCCGGTCTCCCGGACCGCCGCGCGCTCGATCTGGGCTGCGCCACCGGCCGATCCACCTTCGAACTGGCACGTCACTTCGAACACGTCACCGGCGTCGATTTCTCGGCCCGCTTCATCAACGCCGGCGTCCACCTGGCCGAACAGGGCGAGCTGCGCTACACCTTGCCGGACGAAGGCGAACTGGTGTCGTACAAGACCCGCCGCCTGGCCGACATGGGGCTGGACGCGGTGCGCACACGGGTCGACTTCCAGCAGGGCGACGCCTGCAACCTCAAATCGGTGCTGACCGGCTACGACTTCATGCTGGCCGCCAACCTGATCGACCGGCTGTACGATCCGGCCGCCTTCCTGAAGTCGGTGCATGAACGCCTCAATGTCGGCGGCGTGCTGATGATCAGCTCGCCCTACACCTGGCTCGAAGAGCACACGAAACGCGAAGACTGGCTGGGCGGATTCAAGAAGGATGGCGAAAGCTGGACCACGCTCGATGGCATGAAGCTCATCCTGGGCGAGCACTTCAGCCAGATCGGAGCGCCCCGCGACGTGCCTTTCGTCATCCGTGAAACGCGTCGCAAGCACCAGCACACGGTGGCGGAGGTCACACTGTGGGAACGCGTGCGCTGAACGGGACGACGGATGTGAGCGTAGATTTCGACCGCCTCATTGCGCGCGAAGGGACGGCCAGCGTCAAGCACGACGGGCGCGCCAGCTACTTCGGTACGACGGCCGTGACCCCGCTCTGGGTGGCCGACATGGATTTCGCGGCGCCGCCCGCCGTGCTCGATGCGCTGGCGGCGCGCGCGGCGCACCCGGTATTCGGCTACTCGCTCTACCCGGACGGTGCCTTCGATGCGCTGACCGGCTGGCTCGCATCGCGCCACCGCTGGTCGGTGGCGCGGGAATCGGTGCTGATGTGCCCGGGGGTCGTGCCCACGCTGTACGCGGCGGTTCAGGCGTTCGCCGCCGAGGGTGAAGGCGTCATCGTGCAGCCGCCGGTGTATCCGCCCTTCTTCTCGGCCATCCGCGACACCGGCCGGCGCGTGATCGAAAACCCGCTGCTCGAGCGCGACGGCCGCTGGACCATCGATCTCGATCACCTCGAGCGCTGCGCCGCTGACGGCGCGAAACTGTTGCTGCTGTGCTCGCCGCACAACCCGGTCGGCCGCGTGTGGTCGCACGAGGAGCTCGATGGCATGCTGGACGTGGCGCGCCGTCACGGGCTGGTCGTGCTGTCCGACGAAATCCACCACGACCTGATCTACCCGGGCCACACGCACATTCCGCTGGCCACATTGGCGCAGCCGGGCGACCGTATCGTCACCACGGTCGCGCCGAGCAAAACCTTCAACATTCCGGGGCTGGGCCTGTCGGCGCTGATCGCGGACGACGCCGAGCGGCGCGCAATCGAAAACGTCTTCGGGCGCCTGCACGTCAGCGCGTCCAACCCGTTCAGCGTCGCCGCCTTCGAAGCTGCCTACCGCGACGGCGGCCCCTGGCTGGACGCACTGATGAACTACCTCGAAACCACGCGCGACGAAGCCATCGCCCGCATCGCACACGCCATGCCCGGCATCCACCCGGTCGCGCCGGAAGGCACCTATCTGCTGTGGCTGGACTGCCGCGGGCTGGGCATCGACGACACCGCGCTGCGCGACTTCTTCATCCGCGAAGCCGGACTCGGCCTTAACCCCGGCATCAGCTTCGGCACCGCGGGCAGCGGCCACATGCGGCTCAACCTCGCCTCGCCCCGCTCCGTCATCCGCACCGCACTCGACAGTCTCGAAGCGGCCGTGCGCGCGCTGCCGCGTGGTGGCTAACGGTAACGCCCCTCGACCCACGGTTCGCCGCATGCTGCGGCTCCCGGCTCGGGGTTCGCGAAGCAGTGCTTCGCGTTTCACCGCTGGACTGCGTCCAGCGCTCAACCCGTC
>NZ_JANINH010000011.1:0-60000 GCF_024580155.1 Methyloversatilis sp. XJ19-13
CGTCGAAAAACGACGGGGGCGTCAATGCCCCCGTGTTGTCAAAGCCCGGCCAAAGCGCTACACCGTCCGCGTTCTGAAAAAAGACCTTAACTGAACGGTATTAGGGCAGAGCGGGGGTTTCGGCGAGCACGGCTCGCCGCCCGCAGAGCCGGCCGGCCATGCAGGGCCGGCAGTGGATCGCCGCTCCCACAGCGGGCGCTCCCAAGGGACCCGCTACGGCAGATCGCGCACCCGGACAAACACCGGGAAGCGCGGCAGGCCGCGGGTGGTCAATTCGCGATAACGGTAGGTCACCTGTGCGCCGATGGCCGGCGGCGCGGCGCGTGCCGCGTCGCTCAAGCCGCTGCCGATGCGAAAGCGTCGGCCTTCGGCATCCATCACCACGAGCGCGCCGAGCCGGCCGCGGTGCCGGCCTTTGCCCGGCACGTGGCCGGTCACGGTCGCTTCGGCGTCAAGAAAGGGCGTGAGCTTGAGCAGGGCATCGCTGCGCCCGGCGGTCCACAGCGCGTCGGCCCGGTGCAGCATCAGCCCTTCGCCGCCACCGGCGACCACCTCGTCGAAGCGCAATGCCAGTTCGGCCCGGTCGGCCACGCGCCACTGCGGCACGACCTGCAGCCAGGGCAGGCCCGCGTCGGCGACGATGCGGGTCAGGCGCTCAAGACGCTGGCTGAAGTCGCCCGGTGCGCCCGGCAGGTCGAACAGCAGGTAGCGCACCGGCTGCCAGTCGGCGTCGTCCGGCACATCGCGTCGAACAATGCCGGACAGCACATCGAAGCGGCCGCGGGCGATCCACAGTTCGCCATCGAGCGGGTAAGCGGGCAAGGGCCCGGTGAACCAGGCCGGCGCCGCAATCGGGCGCCCGCTGCGAAAGCGCAGCACCCGCCCGTCCCACACGGCGCGCACGCCGTCCAGCTTTTCGCTGACCCAGTAGGCGGCCGGATCGATGCCGTCGTGATGGCGCTGCGCGTGCATCAGCGTCGGCGGTTCAGCCAGCGCGGCCTGCATCGACAACAGTGCGCACAGCACGAAGCGCAGCCATGCGGGCAGGCGGACCATGCTGGCGATTCCTCGGGAAGCGGGACGCCAAGCTTAGCCCAAACATGTCAATGGCATCAACGTCGCCCGACCTTCGATGATCGAGGGTGACATTGCATCTGACGGCGCCGTGGCTGCGTAGACGTCGCGAGTCTGACCGTGTCGCCGACACAGGTCCGGTTCCGGCATGACGCAGTCACCCCACAACACTCCGGAGGTTCAGATGAAAGCTTCAACCCTGTTTGCACCCGCTGTCCTGGCAGCCGCCCTGTCGTTCGGCCACGCCGCGAACGCCGCCGTCAATGTCACGCTGCAGCCGGACGAAGCGTCAAGCGAAGACGTGTTCATCTACGAGTTCGGCATCGACGGTGTATTCGGCATTCCGGCCCCGCGCCGCACCAATCTCGACACGAGCACGCTGTCGGCGTTGAACCCGCCGGCCGCCGTGCCATTCGGCAACTTCCTCGGCACCTCGGACACCGACCCGCGTTTTGGCGAAGGCGGCGTCGAGCGGGCACATGACACCAAAACCCTGATCCGCTTCGACCTCGGGCTGCTGAACCTGACGTCGGCCGGCGTCGGCAGCGCGACGATCAACCTGTATGGCGTGCCGTCGCTGTCGCCGTTCGAAAGCCCGAGTGCCGAGCACCCGGTCACCACCGACCTGTTCCAGGTGCTGAACGCGTGGAACGAAAGCAGCGTGACCTGGGAAACCGCGCCGATGACCGCCATGGCGGCCAGCTCGAGCACGGTGCAGAACAGCGTGAATGGCTGGGTCAGCTTCGATGCCACGGCGCTGGTGCGCAGCTGGCTCGACAATCCGTCGTCGAACTACGGTGTGCTGCTGGCGCAGCGCGACGTGGTGGAATTCGACGTTGACGGCAACAGCCGCTACGTCGGTGCGCTGTATGCCTCGTCGGCGTCGGCCGATGCGTCGCTGCGCCCCTTCCTGCAGATCAGCGCGGTACCGGAGCCGTCATCGGTGCTGATGATGGGCGCCGGTCTGGGCCTGCTGCTGATGGTGGCGCGTCGCCGCCGCAACAGGGCCTGAACGTCGTTGCAGCAAAGGAGCCTGCGAGTCGGTCAGCGACGGTCGCGCAGGCTGTCGATGACGGTCATGTCCTGCTCGATCAGCCGATTGCACACATCATTGCGCCGGTCGACGGCGACTGTCTGCTCACTCGCCCAGATAGGCGGCGCGCACGGCGGGGTTGTCGAGCAGCTCGGCCGACGCGGCGGCCAGCGTGATGCGGCCGCTGTCCATCACGTAGCCGCGGTCGCACAGCGACAGCGCAAGGCGCGCGTTCTGTTCGACCAGCAGCAGGGTGACGCCGTCGCGCGAGATGTCGCGGATGACGCCGAACACGGTGTCGACCATGACCGGCGACAGGCCCATCGACGGCTCGTCGAGCAGCAGCAGCAGCGGCCGACTCATCAATGCGCGACCGATGGCGACCATCTGCTGTTCGCCGCCGGACAAGGTGCCCGCGGTCTGACCGGCGCGTTGCTTCAGCCGGGGCAGCAGCGTGTAGACGCGATCAAGGTCGGCCGCGATGGCGGCGCGATCGTCGCGCGCATAAGCACCCATGTCGAGGTTTTCGCGCACCGACAGGCGGGCGAATACGCCACGGCCTTCCGGCACCAGCGCCAGACCGCGACCGACCAGCGTGTGCGGCGGGGCATGCGAAATGTCGCCGCCGTCGAAACGCACTTCGCCGCCGGCCGGCAGCATGCGCGCCAGCGCCTTCAGCGTGCTGGTCTTGCCGGCGCCGTTGGCGCCGATCAGCGCCACCTTCTCGCCGGCCGCGATGTCCAGATCGATGCCCTTGACCGCCCGGATGCCGCCGTAGTGCACGGTCAGCCCGCGTACTTTCAGCATCAGGCGGCCTCCGGGTCGGCCTGCTGGCCCAGATAGGCGGTGATCACGCGCGGATGGCGGCGCACCACGTCGGGTACGTCTTCGGCGATCTTCTCGCCGTAGTCGAGCACGGCCACGCGGTCGCACAGGCCCATCACCAGCTTCACGTCATGCTCGATCAGCAGCACGGTCAGACCGTCGCCACGCAGCTTTTCGATCAGCGTGCGCAGACCGGCGGTTTCGGTGGCGTTCATGCCGGCCGCCGGTTCATCGAGCGCCAGCAGCTTCGGTTCGGACGCCAGCGCGCGGGCGATTTCGAGCCGGCGCTGGTCGCCGTAACTCAGGTGAGTGGCCTGCTGGTTGGCCAGTTGATCGATGCCGACATAGCGCAGCAGTTCATGCGCGCGCGCTTCGGTGGCCGCTTCTTCGGCGCGCGCCGCCGGCGTGCGCAGGATGGCGCCGATGACGCCGGTACGCAGCCGGATGTGCCGGCCGACCATGACATTCTCGAGCGCGCTCATGGCGCCGAACAGCCGGATGTTCTGGAAGGTGCGCGCAATGCCGGCGCCGGCGATGCGGTGCGGCACGCCCGGCGGCAGGTCGCGCCCGTCGAAGGTGACGCGGCCCTCGTCCGGGCTGTACAGGCCGGTCAGCACGTTGAAGAAGCTGGTCTTGCCGGCGCCGTTCGGTCCGATCAGGCCATACACCTCGCCGCGCCGTATCGTCAGCGACACCTCGCGCAGCGCCTGCACGCCGCCGAAGCGCTTCGACACGCCGCTGGCCGTCAGCAGCACGGCGTCCTGCGCGATCGTGCCTGCGGGGTTGCTCATGCCACCTCCGCGTGTGCGGCCAGTTCGCGCTTGCGCAGCGCCGACGGCCACAGGCCGGCCGGTCGCCATCGCATCACGAGCACCAGCGCCACGCCGAACAGCAGCAGACGCAGCGATTCCGGATCGACCAGCACTTTGCCGAACAGCCATTGCTGCACCGGTGCAGCGCCCCAGCGAAGCACTTCGGGCAGCAACGCCAGCAGCAGCGCGCCGAGGATGACGCCGGCGATGTGGCCCATGCCGCCCAGCACCACCATGCACAGCACCATGATGGATTCGAGCAGGCCGAATGACTCCGGACTGACGAAGCCCTGGAAGCCGGCGAACAGGCCGCCGGCCACGCCGCCGAACGTCGCGCCCAGCCCGAACGCCAGCAGCTTCACGTTGCGCGTATTGATGCCGCAGGCGCGCGCCGCCAGTTCGTCTTCGCGGATGGCGACCCAGGCGCGGCCGAGCCGCGAATCCTGCAGGCGCACGCAGATGAAGATGACCAGCAGCGTCAGCGCCAGGAAGAAGTAATAGTGCGCGGTGACCGACGGGATCTGCAGACCGAACAGTTCGAAGCTGCGGCCGAGCGACTGACCGGCGATCTGCGCCGACTGGATGTTGTTGATGCCCTGCGGTCCGTTGGTCAGGTTCAGCGGTGCATTCAGGTTGTTCAGGAAGATGCGGATGATTTCGCCGAAGCCGAGCGTGACGATGGCGAGGTAGTCGCCGCGCAGCTTCAGCGTCGGCGTGCCCAGCAGCACGCCGAACAGGCCGGCGACCAGTGCACCCAGCGGCAGCACCAGCCACACGGACCAGGCCGGCGCACTGGCGAATACCGCCGGAAATGCGGTGGCCAGATGCGGGCTCGACAGCAGCGCATACAGATAGGCGCCCACCGCATAGAAGGCGATGTAACCCAGATCGAGCAGGCCGGCGAAGCCGACCACGATGTTCAGACCAAGCGCCAGCATGACGTAGAGCAGCGCAAAATCGATGATGCGCACCCACGAATTGCCGAAGTTCGCGCCGACGACAAAGGGCAGCACCGCCAGCGCGATGCCGATCAGCACGATGCCCAGCCGGGCGCGCAGTTTGGGGTCGCCGGGCAGGGTCACGCAGCGTTACCGAGAAATGGGTTCTCGACGCGCACGCCGTCTATCACCTGGCCGTGACTGAGGTCTTCGGTGATCAGCGTGTCGCATCCGGCATGGGCGGCGGCCGATACGATGAGCGCGTCCCAGAACGACAGTCGATGATGCTGACTGCGCCGCGCCGCGATCAATACCAGTTGCGGCGTGACCTGCACGACGTCCAGCACGGTCAGCGCCTCGGTCATGCGGAAAGCGTCCTCCGCCGGAACGGTGGACGCGAATCGTGCCCGAAGCACGAAATGGAATTCCTGCATGACTTGCGTGCTGATGACTGCGTTGCCGGCTTCGGCGTGGTGATTGAAGCACGCGCGCGCAGACCGCTGCTTGATCGGGTCAGCCGTATCTATCCGGTACAGCAGCACATTCGTGTCGAAGAAGAACTTCACTGCTCGCGCGCCGGGCCGTGGCGGGACATCCGCTCTTCGTAGATGTCATTGCGATCGAAGGTCCGGCCGCCTCCGCTGGAGGGCTGGAGGCGGTCGACCAGTGCGTCGAGTTCGGCCAACGCGCGCAGGCGCGCCTCACGGCCGCTGGCGTAACGGGCAATCTGCTCGCGCACGACCGCATTGACCGAGGTCCCTTCGCTCGCTGCGCGGATTCGCGCCTTCTGCAGCAACTCGTCGTCAATCACCAACGTCAGATTGGCCATGTCGCCCTCGACATCGAAATTTCACACGGGACCAGCGTAGCACAGGTTATGTGTTGCTGACGCCCTGCACTCATGCCCGCTCCGCAACCTTCTCGCCCATCAGGCCGGACGGGCGGAACACCAGCACCAGGATGAGCACGAAAAAGGCGAACACGTCCTGATAGTGGCTGCCGAGGAAGCCGCCGGTCAGGTCGCCGATGTAGCCGGCGCCCAGACTTTCGATGATGCCCAGCAGCAGGCCGCCCAGCATGGCGCCGCCGACATTGCCGATGCCGCCCAGCACGGCGGCGGTGAACGCCTTCAGGCCGAGCATGAAGCCCATGGCGTAGTGCGCGATCGAATAGTTGGCCGCGACCATGACGCCGGCCACCGCCGCAAGCGCCGAGCCGAGCACGAAGGTGAAGGCGATGACGCGATCGACATCGACCCCCATCAGCCGCGCCACCGCCGGGTTCTCGGATGTCGCGCGCATCGCGCGGCCGAGCCGGGTGCGCGTGATCAGCCACAGCAGCGCGGCCATCAGCACGGCGGCGGTGACGACGATGAGGATCTGCAGGTCGGTGATCGCGGCGCCGAACACCTGGTGCGGCGTGGTCGGCAGGATGGCCGGGAAGGTGTGGTAGTTGCGGCCCCAGCCCATCATGGCCAGCTGCTGCAGCACGATGGACACGCCGATGGCCGTGATCAGCGGCGCCAGCCGCGGCGCATTGCGCAGCGGCCGGTAGGCGATGCGCTCGATCGAAAAGCCGACCGCCATGCAGACCGGAATCGCAATCAGCAGGCCGCCGAGCACCACCACCGGTCCGGGCAGCCCCGACGGTACGAGCAGGCCGATGGCGGTCAGCGCAGTCAGCGCGCCGATCATCACCACCTCGCCGTGCGCGAAATTGATCAGCCCGAGGATGCCGTAGACCATCGTGTAACCCAGTGCCACCAGCGCATAGATGCTGCCGAGCACCAGACCATTGATGATCTGCTGGATGAAAATGTCCACGCGGCGCTTACGGCGTCGCGTCGCCGCCCATCGTCTCCAGCGGAGACCAGGCCCCGGCCTTCGCCTGGTACAGCGTCACTGCACCGTTCTTGATGTCGCCCTTCTCGTCGAAGGCGATCTGCGCGGTCAGGCCCGGGTAGTTGATCTGTTCGAGCTCGGGCAGGAATTTCATGCGGTCGGTCGAGCCGGCCTTCTTCATCGCCTCGGCCACCACGCGCACCGCGTCGTACGCATACGGTGCGTAGAGCTGGATGTCGGTGTTGAACTTCGCCTTGTAGCGGTCGCGGAATGCGGTGCCGCCGGCCATCTTTTCCAGCGGCACGCCGGGCAGCGAACAGTAGTGGCCTTCCGCGCCCTCGCCGGCCAGCTTGTGGAATTCCACCGTGCAGCCGCCGTCGCCGAACAGCATGGGGATGCCCAGATTGAGTGTCTTCAGCTGGCGCGCCATCGGGCCGGCCTGGGTGTCCATGCCGCCGTAGAACAGCAGGTCGGCCGAGGTCGATTTCACCTTGGTCAGTATGGAGGCAAAGTCGGTTGCCTTGTCGGTCGTGTATTCGCGCGTGACGATTTCCGCGCCGGCCGCCCTGGCGGCCTTCTCGAATTCGTCGGCCAGACCCTGACCGTAGGCGGTGCGGTCATCGATGATGGCGATGCGCCGCGCATTCAGGTTCTTCATCGCGAAGGTACCCAGTGCGCCGCCCTGCTGCACGTCGTCGGCAAACACGCGGAAGGCGCCGGCATAACCCTGGCGGGTGTACTGCGGATTGGTCGCCGACGGTGACACCTGGACGATACCCGCGTCGTGATAGATGCGCGACGCCGGAATGGTGGTGCCGCTGTTCAGGTGACCGATGACGGCATTGACGCGCGAATCGGCGAGCTTCTGCGCCACGGTCGTGCCCTGGCGCGGGTCGGCCTGGTCGTCTTCGCCAAGCAATTCGAAACGTGCCGGCTTGTCGCCGATCTGGAAGCCCTCGGCGTTCAGGTCATCAATGGCCAGCCGGGCGCCGTTCTCGTTGTCCTTGCCCAGATGCGCCTGCGGCCCGGTCAATGGCGCCACATGACCCAGCCGCACGATCAGCGGCGCGTCCATCGCCGGCAAGCCGGCCGCGGGTGCCGCCGACGGCGCTGTATCGGACTGTTCCCCGCACGCCGCGAGCAGGCAGGCCGACAGAACGAGAAGCGCAGGCAGGGGACGCGACGGGAAGAGCTGGGTCATGGAAAGTCTCCGCAAGGCTGAAAGAAGGTCAGCGCCGGATTTTGCGGGCGGCTGCGGGCAGCGTCAATTTTGTTTGTGCGCTGCGGCGCCGGACGGACGAGGGACAAAATGACCGGCGTGTGCTTGCGTCAGCTCGCACGCCGGTCGATACGTACTTCGGAAGCGCGCTGCGTCAGCTGCGCACGCGGCGGCGCGCCGCCACGATGAGGCCCAGACCGGCGAGGAACATCGCATACGTTTCCGGCTCGGGCACCGGCAGCGACAGCACGATGGGGTTTTGCGACAGCTGGACCGCACCGCTACCATCGAAGGTCAGACCGGTGACGAAGGCGGTCGGGTTCAGCGGATCGAGCGCCACGCTCTCTTCGATGCCGAGCACGCGGAAGCGGTCGACACCTTCGCTCAGCGTGTATTCCTCGCCAGCCAGCACATTGTCGGCAAACACCCACTCGGTGCCGTTCCACAGCCAGATCTCGTAGGCGTTGTCGCCCAGTTCCGGCAGCAGCACGCTGGCGAACAGCGGGCCGCTTTCAAGGAAATAGTCGTAGCCGATGGCGATGTCGGGATCAATGAAGAAGGTTTCGCCCGGCCGCACGTTGAAGGTGAACGACCAGCCTTCATCGGTGGCCACCGGCAACAGCGGGTTCGATGGCGACGATCCGGGCGGCGCGCCGTTGCGGATCGCGAACGTCCACAGACCCGGTGTCTCGGCCGACACATTGCTCGCGTGCTGCAGGTCGAGCACGGCGTCGGAGCGCGATCCGGGCAACGTCAGGAAATTGACGCCATCACCGGCATCGTAGCCGGCCTGCGCGGGAATGCCACCCAGGCCATCCGAGCCTTCACTGGCGTCGCCGGTGGTCCATTCGAGGCGTTCGTAACGGAAATCGATATCGAAATTGCCCGCACCGGTATCGGCGCGATTGCGCAACACCAGCTGGAAGCTGTTCGTCTTCGGGCCGACGGCCGCGGCGAGCAGCGTCTCTCCGCCGCCGTCGCCGCCTTCTTCACCGCCACCTGGAATCTGGTCACCAAAGTAGCCGACGGACGACCAGGTCACCGCGAGGGTGTCGGCATTCGGCGAGTGGATCCACAGATTGCCCGCCACTCGCGTGTCGACGTCAGCCCAGTACGGCGCAATCATCGGCTGACTGGCGACCGGGAACGGATCCGGCGTGAAGGTGCCGAGTGCGGACTCGAAGGTGATGTTGCCGTTATTGTTGACGAAGAAGCTGCTGTACGTGCTGCCGAAGAAGTTGATGTCGAACGGCAGCTCAAGCAGATTGGTCGATTCGTCGTCATTCGCCGGGAGGAACTCGGTGCCGAAGCCTTCATCCCCGACGCCGAAATCGAGCAGCGGGATGGCCTGTGCAGAACCCGCGAACGAGGCGAGCAGCAGGGGCAGGGCAAGACGACGAAAAACCATGGCAGAGCTCCTTGAACGCAATGCCGGAGCGCAGCAACTATCGTTCCATCACAGTACTGTCATAAAAAAATGCTATGGGAACAGTCCGCTCCGGTTTTGCGGTGGAGCACGGTGATCGACTGTGTAAAGAAGTGCGACACGCCATCAGCGCAGGTCACCGATCTTCGAGGCGGCCGGCGTCAGTCCGCCCTCTTCCCGCACATCGTCCGGCAACTGGTCCCGCAGATCGCGGATGATGCCCAGCGTGGCCAGCAACTTGAGGATGTAGTAGGTCAGGTCGATTTCGTACCACGCGAAGCCGGCGCGTGCACTGGCGCCGTAGCGGTGGTGATTGTTGTGCCAGCCGCCACCCATCGTCAGCAGTGCCAGCAGCGGGCGGTTGACCGAATCGTCGTCGGTGTCGAAGCGGCGATAGCCACCGGGCAGATGGCCGAAATGACCGATCGAATTGACCAGCGACACCGTCTGCACGCCGAGCGCGGTGGGCAGGAAGAAGCCCCACATCAGCGCCGCGCCGCCGGTCACGGTCGGACCGAAGGCACCCGCCGTCGCCAACAGCCAGATGAAGAAGGCGCCGGACAACATGAGCAGCGTGTAGTGCTTGTTCACCCACAGGATTTCCGGAAAGCGGGCGAAGTCGGGCACCACGTCGAGATCGGTGTCCTTGTAGCGCTCGCACCAGACCCAGCCGACGTGCGACTGCATCAGGCCATGCTGGCGCGGCGAGATCGGATCGTCCGGCTGTTCGACGTTCTGGTGATGGACGCGATGCACCGACGCCCACCACAGCGGCCCGTGCTGGCCGCACTGTGATGCGATCACCGCGAGCACGAACTGGACCGGGCGCGAGCACTTGAAGGCGCGGTGCGAAAAGTAGCGGTGGTAGATGGCTTCGACGCCGAACATGCGCAGCGCGTAGCTGGCAACAGCAAGCAGCACGAGCGGCCAGGTCGGGGGAAAGAGGAAGGGGGTCGCCACCGCGCAGCCGAACAGGATGACGTAGCGCACCCGGGTCTGATTGATCGATTCGGTGACCTGCTTGCCGTAACGGACGCGCGGCGGGGCCGTTGCACTCATGCTCGACTTCTCCTGACAGACACATGTCGGTCGCGAGCGTAGCAAGGCCAACGTCGCCCGTTGGCCCGATAAAGGGGGTGTAAGGCCCGCTATTCCGGCGCAACAAAAGAAAAAGCCGGCTGTTGCCAGCCGGCCTTCTGCTGCGATACGTGCGCTGCCGCCTTACTTGGCGCCTGCGAGGATCCAGGCAGCCAGCTTCTTCGCGTCGGCTTCGCTGACACCCGGATTGGCCGGCATCGGCACCGCGCCACCCCACATCAGCTTGGAACCGGCCGGCGTGCCGGCGCGGATGAAGGCCGCCAGCTTGCCTTCGGCGTCCTTCTGGCCTTCGTACTTCTTCGCCACAGCCTGGTAGCCCGGGCCGAGGACGCCGGCCTTTTCGATGGCGTGACAGCCCAGACAGCCCTTGGCTGTCGCCAGGTCCTTGCTGGCGAAAGCCGGTGCGCTCACGAGCGCGATGGCACAGACGGCGGCAGAAATGATCGTTCTCATGACGTTCCTCGACAGTTGTTTAATCAATGATTATCGCGGGGCCGGGCTCTCCGGCATCAACTCGGCGGCGCGGGTCGCAAGTCTAGTCCAGCCGCAGACGGTGAACAAGCCACGCGAAACGCGCCGACCCTCGCGGATAACGGCGGTCCGGTGCCCTCCGTTGACCGGGAATATCACCCGGGCGTTCGCCGCCAGCCGAGCGTCAGCGCCGTACCGACCAGAATGACGGCCGTGCTGGCCAGCATCGCGGGTGTCGGCACCTCTTCGAACAGCAGGTGGCCCCACAGCATGGCGAAGGGCGGAATCAAGAACGTGACGCTCAGCGCCGGTGTCGCGCCGATACGGCCAAGCAGCCGGAAATACATGAAGTTGCCAAGCGCGGTCGACACCAGGCCGAGTACCAGCACCGCAGTGATCGCCGACCATGACGGCAACGCGCCGGGCAGCGACGCCAGCGCCCAGGGCAGCAGCAGCAACGCTCCGGTGACCGAAAAAGCGGTGGCCACTGACGATGCATCGAGATCGCCGAGCTTGCGCCGCGCCAATTGAACGCCCAGCCCGTAACAGGCGGCACCCGCGAGACCGAGCAGCACGGCGTCAATTCCGATGCGCAGCGGGCCGAGTTCGCGCAGGCTGGCCAGCAATGCGACACCGGCAAAACCCAGCAGCAGGCCCACCGCCTTGCTGCGGGACAGCGACTCCCGCCACACGCACACCGCGAGCAGGGCGGAAAAGAGGGGCGAACTGGCATTGAGCACCGCCGCAAAGCCGGCGCTGGATCGCATGACGGTTTCGGCGAACAGCGTGAAGGGCAGCGCCGTGATACCGGCGCCGATCAGCGCGAGCCAGCCGAGCGTGCGCCGCCGGTCGGTCGCCGCAACGCCGCGCAACGGTGACCCGAACACGAGGCACAGTGCGGTCGCCGCCAGCAGCAGGCGCAGGCTGACGGTCGCGGCGAGGCCGAATTCCGGGATTGCCACGCGGTACAACGCGAACGACGCCCCCCAGACCAGGCCCAGCAGCAGGAATTCGATGGCTGAACGCATGCAGCGTCGGGACGACGGCAGAACGCCGGGCTGGGCGATCAGCCGCGCAGGCGCGCGATCAGGCCGTCGAGCTGGTCGAGGTCATTGAAACGGATGGCGACCTTGCCGGCGCCACGCGCGTTGGCCTGCACACTGACCGCGGCGCCCAGCAGATCGGACAGCTCCTCTTCCAGCTGCGCCAGATCGCGCGGCACGCTGGCGGCGCGCTTGCCGCCCTGTTCGGCCACGCCGCCCTGCGCCACCAGCTTTTCGGTGTCGCGCACGGTCAGGCCCTGCGCCACGACACGATTGGCCAGCGCGATCTGGTCGGCGCGCGGCAACGTCAGAAGCGCGCGCGCGTGACCCATGTCCAGATCACCGGTGATCAGCTGTTCCTGCACCGGCTCGGCCAGCTGCAGCAGTCGCAGCAGATTGGTGGTGGCCGAGCGCGAGCGGCCGATCGCATTCGCCGCCTGTTCGTGCGTCATGCCGAATTCGTCGATCAGCCGCTGTACCCCTGCAGCCTCTTCGAGCGGATTCAGGTTCTCGCGCTGGATATTCTCGATCAGGCTCATCGCCAGCGCCGCTTCGTCGGCGATTTCACGCACCAGCGCCGGCACTTCGGTCAGCCCGGCCAGTTGCGCGGCACGCCAACGGCGTTCGCCGGCGATGATTTCGAAGCGCTCGCGCGCCACCTCGCGCACCAGGATGGGCTGCATGATGCCCTGCGCGCGGATCGACTCGGCCAGCTCTTCGAGCGAGCCCGGGTCCATGCGCGTGCGCGGCTGGTACTTGCCAGGCTGCAGGGCGCCGACCGCCAGCGTGCGCAGCTCGCCGGCGTTGCCGGACTCGCCGGAGTTACCGGCCAGCAGCGCGTCCAGCCCGCGGCCGAGACCTTTCTGTTTGGGTGGGGTCATTGTTTGCCTTCTTTTTTTATTGCGGATGTGCGCAGCTAGAGGGTTTTCACCCGCTCGATCATTTCCTGCGCAAAGGCCGTGTAGGCCTGCGCACCCTTGGCGCTCTTGTCGAACAGCACGCCCGGTACGCCGTAGCTGGGGGCTTCGGCCAGACGGACGTTGCGTGGAACGACGGTTCTGAACACCTTGTCACCAAAGTGCGATTCGAGCTGCGCCGACACCTGCTGCGACAGCGTGCTGCGCGGGTCGAACATGACGCGCAGCAGGCCGATCACCTTCAGGTCGCGGTTCAGGTTGGCGTGCACTTTCTTGATGGTGTTCACCAGATCGGACAGGCCTTCGAGCGCGTAGTACTCGCACTGCATCGGAATGATGACGCCATGCGCGGCGCACAGGCCGTTCAGCGTCAGCAGGCTCAGGCTGGGCGGGCAGTCGATCAGCACGAAATCGTAATCGTCTGCGCACTCCGAAATCGCCTTCTTCAATCGGTTTTCCCGATTCTCAATCTCGACCAGTTCGACTTCGGCGCCCGCCAGATCCCGGTTGGCAGGCAGCACGTCCAGACCGGCATGCGGGCTGGTGACGCGCGCGTCGGCAAGCGAGGCAAGGCCGAGCAGCACCGGGTAGACGCTGGACTTGAGCGTGCGCTTGTCGACGCCGGCGCCCATCGTGGCGTTGCCCTGGGGATCGAGGTCGACCAGCAGCGTACGCTGGCCGGCCTGACCGAGCGCGGCGGCCAGATTGACGCTGGTCGTCGTCTTGCCGACCCCGCCCTTCTGGTTGGCGATCGCGAAAATGCGCGGCATCGGCCGGTCAGCCTGCAGCAGGCACGCGGGCAAGCCACAGCAGATGGCGCGCGCCCTCGACGCCCGGCACCTGCAGTTCCTCGGCGCGGCGCAAGGCCCAGCCGGCAGGAATCGCCCGCACTTCCTCGTCCGGGTAAACGCCCTTCATCGCCAGCATCTGGCCTTCGGGCTTCAGCAGATGCCCGGCCACCTTGATGAAATCGGCCAGATCGCCAAAGGCGCGCGACACGATGAAATCACGGCTCTGCGGCAGCTCCACCGCTTCCGCGCGCGCGACCTGCACGTCGAAATTGTCCAGGCCGAGGTCGATGCGTACCTGCTGCTGGAACGACGCCTTCTTGGAATTCGGCTCGATCGACAGCACGTCGAGGTCGGGTCGCGCGATGGCCAGCGGAATACCCGGCACGCCGCCACCAGAACCGATGTCGATCAGCGTCGAACCATCCGGAATGAAGCGGGCGATCGACAGCGCATCGAGCAGATGATGCGTCAGCATGCGCGACTCTTCGCGGATCGCGGTGAGGTTGTACACCGCGTTCCACTTTGCCATCAGCGCGATGAAACGCAGCAACCGCGTCTGCGCGGAAGCGGGAATCGACAGGTCAAGAACGTTGAGGCCGGCGGCCAGTTCGGTTTGCAGAGTCATGGGCAGATCGCTTGGGGCAACTTCAATTCGGGGGGCGATTCAACGGCTCAGGCTGCGCTGCGCACGGCCTGACGCTTTTTCAGGTGCACCAGCAGCAGCGATATCGCCGCTGGCGTGATGCCCTGGATGCGAGAGGCCTGGCCCAGCGTTTGCGGGCGGTGCTGGACCAGCTTCTGGCGCACTTCGCGCGACAGGCCGGTCACGGCGGCGTAATCCATATCGTCGGGCAGGCGCATGTCTTCGGTGGCGCGCAGGCGCTCGACTTCGTCCTGCTGGCGATCGATGTAGCCCTGATACTTGGCGAGGATGTCGAGCTGTTCGATCGCGTCGACATCGGTGATCGGCTCGGGCGTGCCCGGCAGCGTCATCAGCGCGGCATAGCTCACGTCCGGTCGGCGCAGCAGTTCGAACAGCGAATACTCGTGCTCGATCGGCTTGCCGAGCACGCGGATGGCGTCGCTCGCCGGAACGGTATCCGGGCGTACCCATGTCGCGCGCAGGCGCTGCGTTTCGCCGGCGATCGCGTCGCGCTTGCGGTTGTAGACATCCCAGCGCGCGTCGTCGATCAACCCCATGTCGCGCGCGATATCGGTCAGCCGCAGGTCGGCATTGTCCTCGCGCAGACTGAGCCGGTACTCGGCGCGCGAAGTGAACATGCGGTAGGGCTCGGACACGCCGCGCGTGATCAGGTCGTCGACCAGCACGCCCAGATAGGCTTCGCTGCGTGCCGGGCACCAGGCGTCGAGACCACGCACCTGACGCGCCGCATTGAGGCCCGCCAGCAGGCCCTGCGCCGCAGCTTCTTCATAGCCGGTCGTGCCATTGATCTGACCGGCGAAGAACAGGCCTTCGATGGCGCGGGTTTCGAGCGAAGACTTCAAACCGCGCGGATCGTAGTAGTCGTATTCGATCGCGTAGCCGGGACGCAGGATGTGGGCGTTTTCGAGTCCCGGAATGCTGCGCACCAGATCGACCTGTACATCGAACGGCAGCGAGGTTGAAATGCCGTTCGGATAGACCTCATGCGTCGTCAGGCCTTCCGGTTCCAGGAAGATGTTGTGGCTGTCGCGGTCGGCGAAACGGTGGATCTTGTCCTCGATGCTCGGGCAGTAGCGCGGACCGACGCCTTCGATCACGCCGGTGTACATCGGCGAACGATCAAGACCGCCGCGGATGATGTCGTGCGTGCGCGTCGTGGTGTGCGTGATCCAGCAGGGCACCTGGCGCGGGTGCATGGCGCGGCGGCCGATGAAGCTGAACACCGGCACCGGGTCGTCGCCCGGCTGCGCTTCCATGACCGAGTAATCGATGCTGCGACCGTCGATGCGCGGCGGCGTGCCGGTCTTCAGGCGACCCTGCGGGAGCGCAAGTTCCTTCAGCTTTTCGGCCAGCCGGATCGCGGGTGGATCGCCCGCGCGACCGGCTGAGTGATTCTCCAGGCCGACGTGTACCCGACCATTCAGGAAGGTGCCGGCCGTCAGCACGACCGCCCGCGCACGGAAGCGGATACCGACTTCGGTCACGACGCCGGCGACGCGGTCGCCGTCCATGATCAGGTCGGCGGCGGCCTGCTGGAACAGATCGAGGTTCGGCTGGTTCTCCAGCCGGCTGCGGATGGCCGCCTTGTACAGAACGCGGTCAGCCTGTGCGCGGGTGGCACGGACTGCCGGACCCTTGCTTGCGTTGAGTGTGCGGAACTGTATGCCCGACTCGTCGGTGGCCAATGCCATCGCACCGCCGAGCGCATCGACTTCCTTCACCAGATGACCCTTGCCGATGCCGCCGATCGACGGATTGCACGACATCTGGCCCAGCGTTTCGATGTTGTGCGTCAGCAGTAGCGTACGTGCGCCGGTGCGCGCAGCCGCCAGCGCGGCTTCGGTACCGGCATGGCCACCGCCGATGACGATCACGTCGTAACGGGTCGGGAAATCCATTTTCGCTGCAATGCAAAATAAGGCGAAGGGGCTGAATGATACGACCGAAGGCATCGATCACCAAGGTCGCACGCCCTTGCAGCCTTGCAAGTTCTTACAGTTGCTTACGGCGCAAAGCGTCCGCGCTCACTACGCTTGTGTCGTGTTCACCAAGAGTAAGAACCATGAAAACCCTCAGTTCGGTACTTGCTGCGCTTACATTGACCTTCAGCGGAGTCGCCATGGCTGACCGCGACGACTGGCGTGGGCACCGCGGTGATCGTCACCATGGCTACCAGAAAGACTACCGTGGGCACCATGATTTCGGGCGCCATCACCGCAGCTACGGCCACCGACATCACAGCCCGCGCATCAGCCACCACTACTATGGCGGACCCGCCTACTACGTCGCGCCGCCGCGCTATTACGGTTATGGCGGCTACGGCCACCACGGCCATCGCGGGGGTGGCGGTGTGACCATCGTACTGCCGCCGATCCGCTTCGGGCATTGATCGGTCGCGCCGATCCCTGATCACGTTGTTTCACGTGAAACAATGTTCAGGCTGACAACACATCCCAGGTCAGCCGCGCGATCAGCACACTGACCACAACAATGAACACGCGGCGCACGAACAGTGCGCCGTTTTTCATTGCAAGGTGAGCACCGACCCAGGCGCCCGCCAGATTCGCCAGCGCCATCAGCGCCGCCACCTTGACCATGATGGCGCCAACAGGAACGAACCAGCACAGGGCGGCGAGATTGGTACTGACGTTCACCACCTTGGCTGCCGCCGACGCACGCAGGAAATCCCACGCATAGCAGCGGATGAACAGAAAGATCAGGAAGCTGCCGGTGCCCGGCCCGAAGAAGCCATCGTAGAAACCGATCGCTGCGCCCAGCAACAGCGCGAGCACCGGCCGCGGCTTACGGCCGACGCTGTGCGACGGGGCGCCAAAATCCTTTTTCTTCAGCGTGTAGACGAGTACTGCGACCAGCAGCACGATGACCAAAGGTCGCAGCATCTGCGGCGGGAACAGACCGACTGCCGCCGCGCCCGCGAATGACGCAACGAATGCCGCCAGCGCAGCGCGCCAGAGCACCCGCCAGTCCATGTCTACCTTGCCAAGGTAGCGGCGCGCCGCAAAGGCGGTCCCGACGATGCTTACGGCCTTGTTGGTACCGAAAAGCGTCGCCGGAGCGATACCCGGAAACACGTTGAACAGCAGCGGTATCTGCACCAGCCCGCCACCACCGACCATGGCGTCCACAAGACCTGCGAAGAATGCGCCGACGAACAGCAGGGTGAAATCAGCGAACACGACACACGCCCGGATGTTTCACGTGGAACACTACTTTCCGATGCAGAAGCGGGAAAAGATTTCGCCCAGAAGATCATCCGGTGTGAATTCACCCGTGATCTCACCCAGGGCGCGATGGGCGAGCCTCAATTCTTCAGCGAACAGATCAAGCTGCAACACCGTACCCGCGATGCAGGCACGCGCCGCGTCGAGCCTCTCTATTGCCGCATCAAGCGCATGCAAGTGCCGGGCACGGGCAGACAGCGCATCTTCCGCGCCGCCGTGCCAACCGATGCAATCGAGCAAGGAAGCGCGAAGCAGGTCCAGCCCCGAACCTTCGCGGGCGGACAACCACACCGACACAACATCGCCCGCGCGCTCGGAGTGGGGCGAGTCACCGGTGAGATCTATCTTGTTGAATACGCGTATGCGCTTCAGTCCGTCCGGCAAGCCCTCGTCAATGCTCCGCGCCACCGCATCGAACCCGGTCGTCGCGTCGATCAGGTGAACCACGGCATGCGCGCGATCGAGTTCGCGCTTCGTGCGGGCGATGCCGGCCTGTTCGACCGGATCCGTCGTGTCACGCAGCCCTGCCGTGTCGATGATGTGAAGCGGCACGCCGTCGATGGAAATCAGCTCGCGCAGGGTGTCGCGCGTAGTGCCCGCGATGTCGGTCACGATGGCGCGATCGTCACCGGACAGAGCATTGAGCAGGCTGGACTTGCCGACGTTCGGCGCGCCAGCCAGCACGACCGTCAGCCCATCGCGCAGCACTGCACCGCAGCGCGCTCTTTCGCGCAGCGCGCCGACCGCCCGCATCACCTCGTCGAGCTTGCGCCGGGCACCCGCCTGTTCGATGAACTCGACGTCTTCCTCGGGGAAGTCCAGTGTCGCTTCAACGAACAGCCGGAGATTGACCAGCGCGTCCTCCAGTTGATGGACGTGGCGCGAGAACTCACCGTCCAGTGAACGCATTGCAGCGCGGGCCGCCGATGACGTACTCGCGTCAATGAGGTCGGCCACCGCTTCGGCCTGGGCCAGATCGATGCGGTCGTTCAGGAATGCACGTTCGGTGAATTCGCCCGGGCGGGCAGGGCGGGCACCAAGTTCGAAGCACCGTGCGAGCACCGCCTGCAGCACCGCACCGCCACCATGGCCATGCAGCTCAAGCACGTCTTCTCCGGTGTACGACGCCGGGGCCGCAAACCACAGCGCGATGCCGTGATCCAGCACCGTACCGTCGGCCGCCAGAAACTTCAGGAAAGTGGCCTGACGCGCCGGCGGCAGCCGACCGAGCACACCGTGGGCGACATCGCCGGTCCGGCTGCCGGACACGCGGACGACGCCGATGCCGCCGCGGCCGGTCGCTGTGGCGACGGCTGCAATCGTATCGGTGAGATGCCTGGCTGGATGCATGGTCGGGAGTCCGGTAACGAAGAAGGCGCCGCGCCCACAATACAACCCGTCGCGGGTGATTGCAGTCGCGGCGCCTTCGACGCCGGAACAGGGGGCCGTAGGTTCAGGTCTTGGCGGTCTTGCCACCTTCTATCATGCGGGTGATCTGCCACTGCTGGGCGATCGACAGCACATTGTTCACCACCCAGTACAGCACCAGACCCGACGGGAAAAACAGGAACATGCCGGTGAACACGACCGGCAGGAACAGCATCACCTTGGCCTGGATCGGGTCCGGCGGCGTCGGATTCAACTTGGTCTGCACGAACATCGTGATACCCATGATGATGGGCAGGACGAAGTAGGGATCCTTGATCGACAGGTCGGTAATCCAGCCGATCCACGGCGCGTTGCGCATTTCGACGCTGCCCAGCAGCACCCAGTACAGCGCGATGAACACCGGGATCTGCACCACGATGGGCAGACACCCGCCGAGCGGATTGATCTTTTCCGTCTTGTACAGCTCCATCATTTCCTGCTGCATGCGCATGCGGTCGCCGCCATGGCGTTCCTTGATCTGCTGCATGCGCGGCGTGACCAGGCGCAGCTTGGCCATCGAGCGGTAGCTTGCGGCCGACAGCGGGAAGAAGATGGCCTTGATCAATACGGTGAGCAGGATGATGGCCCAGCCCCAGTTGCCGACCATGTCATGCAGCTTCTCCAGCACCCAGTGCATCGGCGACGCGATGATGGTCAGGAAGCCGTAATCGACCACCAGATCGAGGCCTGGCGCGAGCGCGACCAGATCCTCCTGGATCTGCGGACCGGCATACATCGGGACCTCGATCGACGAGGTGGCGCCCGGCGCTGCCGCGGCAAGCGGCACGACGACGCCTGCGGTGTACAGGTCATTGGCGACCTTGCGCGCGAAGAACTCGCGATCGGCACCCTTCGGCGGCACGAAGGCACTGACGAAATAATGCTGCACCAGCGCCACCCAGCCATCCGGCGCCTTGCTGACGAATTTCGCAGAGTTGTCGGCGATGTCCTTGAAATCGATCTTCTGGTACTTGCCCTGATCGGTGTAGAAGGCCGGGCCGGTAAAGGTGCTCAGCATCGCATTGCCGCCCGCAGTCGGCTTGCCGTCGCGAAGCAGCTGGAAGTAGGCATGCGCATTGACCGGCGCCTGCGAGGCATTCGCCACTTCGTAGCGCGTGCCGATCTGGTAGCTGCCGCGAGTGAACGTCAGCACCTTGGTCACGGCCACGCCTTCGCCACCGGGTGCCGTCATGCGCAATTCGACCTTGTCCTGCCCGTCAGCCAGTGTCAGCTCGCCTTCCGGCAGCTGGAACACCGTCTTGTGTGTCGGCAGCCCTTCACCGATCAGGCCGCTCTGAGCGTGATAGAGGTGAGCGCCACCGTTGTCCAGCAACACGAAATTGCCAGTCGTCTCGGGGCCGGCCTTGTGCTTCAGCAATTCGAGCCGGATGATCGAGCCACCCTCGGCCGACACATCGGCGATGAACAGATCGGTCACCACCCGGGTCGCGGTTTTCTGCGCCACCACCGGTACGGCTGGCACATCGGCCGCACCGGCCGGCGTGCTCACGGTCGGCACCGGTGCCTGGGCACCGGGTGACTGCGCCACGGCATCTGCAGTGGGCGCCGGCGCGACAGGGGGGAGCGACTGGCGCTGCCAGCCATCCCACAGCATGAACAGCGAAAACAGGAAAACGATCAACAGGGCGGAGCGTTGGGTATCCATCTGGGGAATCGTCTGAAAAATGCGTCGTTGAGTGGAAGGCGATCGTGGATGCGGCCGGGAGGACTCGGTGCTCACGGCACCGGATCATGTCCCCCGGGATTCCACGGATGGCAGCGCGCAATGCGCCTGAGCGACAGCCAGCCGCCACGCAGGCTGCCATGGCGGCGGATCGCTTCGGTGGCGTATTCGGAACAGCTGGGCAGAAAACGGCAATTCGCGCCCAGCATGGGGCTGATGGCGTAGCGATACACGGCAAGTACGGACAGCAGAAGACTTTTCAACTGGCTGGCTCCGAAACAGGCGGCTTCCCGCTGGACGGCCCGGCATCGGGCGCTACGGCCGGCGGGCGCATCCGGCCAAAAAGATGGTCAAGTTCCGCGCGCAGCGCCTTGCGGTCCAGACTGTCGGGCCGCGAATTCAGGCGCAGCACAATGTCGAGCGGCCTCAACCCCGTCCGCGCATGGCGGAATGCTTCACGCGCCAGTCGCTTGACCAGATTTCGATCGTGCGCGCGCTTCAGGTGCCGCTTCGCGACCACGACACCCAGACGCGCTCCGGTCTCGGCATCCGGTCCGGACGCTTTGACCGGGCCGTGATGGATCACGAAATGACGACTGCGCTGCGTGCGCCGTAAAGCAAAAACGGATGAAAACTCATCCGTTTTTCTGAGCCGGAAGACCGGGCGGAAACTGTACGTTCCTCGCGCCGGCGTTTCCGATGAATCTGCCGTGCCTGCTTCGCTCACTGTGCGCTCAACCTCCGGCTTGCTGCCCGATGGCAGACGACCGGACATTCACGGACATGGCGGCGCAGGCTGCGGCTGGAAGGGTCTGGCTGCGTTAGACCGCGAGCCGGACGCGGCCCTTGGCGCGACGTGCGCGGATGACAGCGCGGCCGCCGCGGGTGCGCATGCGTTCAAGGAAACCGTGGGTGCGGGCACGGCGGACAGATGACGGCTGGTAAGTGCGTTTCATGGCCTGCTCACTATGTATACGGAAAAGCCCGCGATTACATCGCAAGATCAGCGCCTTGTCAATCGCCCTGCAGCGGCGCGGGTTTGGCCGGTGTGGATAAGCAGGGCCGAAAGCGCTAGAATCCGTCACTCAAAACAGCTGGCAAAAGCGGACCCGGGCCACCGGTCACCGCAGTGCCCGGAACACCGCAAAGAGACGATCCTTCATCACGGATCGACTGTTCCGGGTCAGGTCACAAGGCTGTGCCATACCCCCTAGAAATCGACCCGGCGACCTCGCAGACCATGATGCAACAGTTTTGGGCAGTCTGCCTCAGCCGCTTCGAGCAGGAACTTCCCGCGCAACAATTTCACACCTGGATCAAAGGCTTGCGCATCGATCCGTGCGCCGATGCCGAAACCGAATCACTGGCGCTGGTCGCCCCGAACCGTTTCGTTCTGCAGTGGGTGCGCGAGCGCTATGTGTCGCGCATCGAAGCGCTCGGCCTCGAGTATTTTTCGCAACCGGTATCGGTGCGCCTGAGTCTGCCCCAGGTGGGCAGCCAGGCGAACGACGCCGCCGACGCGCCCATACTGGTGCCATCGTCGTCCGACGCGCCGCGTGTGCGCCAGACGCATCTGCGTGCCGACGGAGAAGAAACGACCCGCGTCACGCCGCCGGCCATCATCAAGCCAAACGGCGATGCGCAGTCCGATCGCAACGACCGCAACCGTGGCCGGCCCGATGAACGCGACCGCTCGCGCCTGAACCCGGGGTTCACGTTCGACAACCTGGTCACCGGCCGCGCCAACGAACTGGCGCGCGCAGCCGCCATACAGGTCGCGCAGAACCCGGGCATGTCCTACAACCCCATCTTCATCTACGGGGGTGTGGGGCTGGGCAAGACGCACATGGTGCATGCGCTGGGCAACGAAGTGATGCGGCACAACCCGGACGCGGTCATCCGCTACGTGCACGCCGACGACTACTACGCCGACGTGGTGCGCGCCTACCAGCAGAAGAGCTTCGACGCCTTCAAGCGCTACTACCGGTCGCTCGACGTGCTGCTGATCGACGACATCCAGTTCTTCAACAACAAGACGCGCACGCAGGAAGAGTTCTTCTATGCGTTCAACGCGCTGACCGACGGCAAGAAGCAGATCGTCATCACCTGCGACACCTATCCGAAGAACATCCAGGGCGTCGAAGAACGCCTGACGACGCGCTTCGGCTGGGGGCTCACGGTGCAGATCGAGCCGCCCGAACTCGAAATGCGGGTCGCCATCCTGAAGAAGAAGGCGGAGATGGAGCGGGTCAAGGTGGGTGACGATGTCGCCTTCCTGGTCGCCAAGAACATCCGCAGCAATGTGCGCGAACTCGAAGGCGCGCTGAAGAAGATCATCGCCTTCGCCCACTTCCACACCGTGCCGATCACGCTGGAAGTGGCGCGCGAGGCGCTGAAGGACCTGCTGGGCGCACACAACCGGCAGATCACGCTCGAATTCATCCAGAAGACCGTCGCCGACTATTTCAAGATCAAGGTGTCGGAGATGTATTCGAAGAAGCGCACGCGTGCCATCGCGCGGCCGCGTCAGGTCGCCATGTGGCTGGCCAAGGAACTGACGCCGGAAAGCTACCCGGCGATCGGCGAAGCGTTCGGCGGGCGCGACCACACGACGGTGCTGCACGCCTGCCGCACCATTGCCGACCTGAGGCTGAAGGACGAAGTGCTCAATCATGACCTGCACGTGCTCGTGCAGACCTTGCGCAAATAGCCGGAAAACGCCGCAGGAAGGGTGTGGATGAAGCGGTATTGAAGCTGTACGGATAAACAGGTGTGATTCCCTGTATGGCAGCTGTGGATAAGCAGGGTGTTTTCAGCGGGTCACACTTTCATCCACATTTGTTCAAGCGCAGAAATGGCAGTTGTACAGACAACGATACATACTGCAAGCAACTGAAAACAATAAGAATTAAGGTGTTATCCACAGAAAATGGTCGACGTTAACGGTTTACAGAGGTTTATAAAATGCTCTTAATGAAGATAGAACGCGAACAGCTGCTGCGTCCGCTGCAGTCGGTCAGCGGCATCGTCGAGAAGCGCCACACCCTGCCGATCCTGTCCAACGTCCTGATCGAAACCGAGGGCGATGCGCTCACGCTGCTGGCCACCGACATCGAAATCCAGATCCGTACCCGGTCCACCGGCAACATCAGCGCCGCCCAGCCGGCTGCGCTGACGGTCGCCGCCCGCAAGCTGCAGGACATCCTGCGTGCCCTGCCGGAAGGGCAGGAGGTGAGCCTCGACGCCGACGACCGCAAGCTCACGGTGCGCTGCGGCAAGAGCCGCTTCACGCTGCAGACGCTGCCGGCGCAGGACTACCCGCGCATGCAGGTCGCCGAGGGTGAAACCGTCAAGCTCAGCCTGACCCAGCGCAAGCTCAAGCGACTGCTGTCGCTGGTGCAGTACTCGATGGCCCAGCAGGACATCCGCTACTACCTGAACGGCCTGCTGCTGGCCGTTGGCAGCGAGGAACTGCGGCTGGTCGCAACCGACGGCCACCGTCTGGCCTACGTGTCCGAAGCGCTGCCCGGCGTGACCGACAAGCTCGACGTGATCCTGCCGCGCAAGACCGTGCTCGAACTGTCGCGCCAGCTGGCCGACACCGACGACCCGGTCGACATCGAACTGGGCGGCAACCAGGCGCGCCTGCGCTTCGGCTCGGTCGAGCTCATTTCGAAGCTGATCGACGGCAAGTTTCCCGACTACGAACGCGTGATTCCGAAGGACCACCCGAAGGAAATCATGCTGCAGCGCGCGTCCTTCCTGCCGGCACTGCAGCGTGCCGCCATCCTGACCAACGAAAAGTTCAAGGGTGTGCGCGTCGTGCTGTCGTCCGGCCTGCTCAAGCTCATTTCAAGCAATGCCGAGCAGGAAGAGGCGCAGGAAGAGCTGGAGGTCGATTACACCGGCGACGCCCTCGACATCGGATTCAACGTGAGCTACCTGCTCGACGTGCTCGGCAACGTGGCCGGCGACACCCTGAGCCTGCGCCTGAATGACGGCAACAGCAGCGCGCTGATCACGCTGCCCGGCACCGACGGCTTCAAGTACGTCGTGATGCCGATGCGCGTGTAAGCCGCGCCGCCTGCACCATCGCCCGGCCTTCGCGCCGGGCTTCGTGTTTTTTGATGGACCCCGCGCACGCAGTGCGCAGCACCGGAATACGCCATGTCTGACGAGCTCACACCGAATGTCCCCGAAGCGCCCAAAGTCCCGGAGGCGCCCAACGCCGACGCCTACGGCGAAGGCAGCATCCAGATCCTCGAAGGACTGGAAGCCGTGCGCAAGCGGCCGGGCATGTACATCGGCGACACGTCGGACGGCACCGGTCTGCACCACCTGGTGTTCGAAGTGGTCGACAACTCGATCGACGAGGCGCTGGCCGGCCACTGCGACGACATCGTGATCACCATCCACACCGACAATTCGATTTCGGTGACCGACAACGGCCGCGGCATTCCGACCGGCATCAAGTTCGACGACAAGCACGAACCGAAGCGCTCTGCCGCCGAAATAGCGCTGACCGAACTGCACGCCGGCGGCAAGTTCAACCAGAACTCGTACAAGGTGTCCGGCGGCCTGCACGGCGTGGGCGTCAGCTGCGTCAATGCGCTGTCGAAGTGGCTGCGCCTGACGGTGCGCCGCGACGGCAAGAAGCACTTCATGGAGTTCGAGCGCGGCGTGCCGGTCGAGCGCCTGCTCGAGGTGCAGAACGGCGTCGAAGTGTCGCCGCTGAAGGTGCTCGGCGCGTCCGAAAAGCGCGGCACCGAGGTGCACTTCCTGGCCGACGAAACCATCTTCGACAACATCGAATTCCACTACGACATCCTGGCCAAGCGGCTGCGCGAACTGTCCTTCCTGAACAACGGCGTCAAGATCAAGCTGATCGACCAGCGCAACAATAAGGAAGAGGATTTCGCCTTCCTCGGTGGCGCGCGCGGTTTCGTCGAATACATCAACCGCAACAAGACCGCGCTGCACCCCAATGTGTTCTGCAGCGCCGGCGCGTCGATGCAGGGAAATGTGCAGATCGACGTCGAAGTCGCGATGCAGTGGAACGACAGCTACGCCGAACAGGTGCTGTGCTTCACCAACAACATTCCGCAGACCGATGGCGGCACCCACCTAACCGGGCTGCGCGCGGCGATGACCCGCATCATCAACAAGTACATCGAAGAACACGAAATCGCCAAGAAGGCCAAGGTCGAAATCACCGGCGATGACATGCGCGAAGGCCTGGCCTGCGTGCTGTCGGTGAAGATGCCCGACCCGAAGTTCGCGTCGCAGACCAAGATGAAGCTGGTGTCATCCGAGGCGCGTCCGGCAGTCGAAGAAGTCGTCGCACAGAAGCTGGCCGACTTTCTGCAGGAACGCCCGACCGACGCCAAAACCATCTGCGGCAAGATCGTCGAAGCCGCGCGTGCGCGCGACGCCGCCCGCAAGGCGCGCGACATGACGCGCCGCAAGGGCGTGCTCGACTCCTTCGGCCTGTCGGGCAAGCTGGCCGACTGCCAGGAGAAAGACCCGGCCAACGCCGAGCTCTACCTGGTCGAGGGTGACTCCGCCGGCGGCTCCGCCAAGCAGGGCCGCGACCGGAAGTTCCAGGCCATCCTGCCGCTGAAGGGCAAGATCCTGAACGTCGAAAAGGCGCGCTTCGACAAGCTCATTTCCAGCCAGGAAATCGTCACCCTGATCCAGACCCTGGGCACCGGCATCGGCAAGGACGAATACAAGCCGGAAAAACTGCGCTACCACCGCATCATCATCATGACCGACGCCGACGTCGATGGCGCCCACATCCGCACCCTGCTGCTGACCTTCTTCTATCGCCAGATGCCCGAGCTGGTCGAAGGCGGCCACATCTACATCGCGCAGCCGCCGCTGTACAAGATCAAGCACGGCCGCACCGAGCTGTACGTGAAAGACGACCACGAACTGAACCAGTACCTGCTCAAGCTGGCGTTCGACGAATCCAGCCTGGTGCCGCGCGAGGGCGCCGAGCCGCTGTCCGGCAGCGCCTTCGAAGAGATGGCGCGCGAATACCTGCTGGCCGAAGCCATCGTCGAACGGCTGGCCGAATACGCTGACGGCGAACTGCTGCGCACGCTGCTCGAACACAACATCGCGCTCAGCCTCGACGACGAAGCCGCCGCCCGCGACAGCGCCGCCCGGCTGACCGCCAAGCTCCCGTCCAGCGTCAAGCTGCTGGCCGAATACAACGACAAGACCGAAGCCTGGCAGCTGCGCATCGAGCGCATGCACCACGGCAACCGCAAGGTCGGCCGCGTCGACAGCGAATTCCTGCTGTCAGGCGACTACCAGCGCATCCGCCACGCCGCCGAACTGATCGCCGGCCTGGTCGGCCCCGGCGCCGTCGTGAAGCGCGGCGACAAGCAGCAGGAGGTCGCCAGCTTTACCGAAGCCACGCGCTGGCTGCTGAACGAAGTCGAACGCAACCTCGGCAAGCAGCGCTACAAGGGCCTGGGCGAAATGAACCCGGAACAGCTGTGGGAAACCACGATGGACCCCACCGTGCGCCGCCTGCTGAAAGTGCAGATCGACGACGCCATCGCCGCCGACGAAATCTTCACCACGCTGATGGGCGACAACGTCGAACCGCGTCGGGCGTTCATTGAAAGCAATGCGCTGGGGGTGAGGAATCTCGACGTATAAACGTGTCGGGTGCGCGCAATCCGAAATAGTGAGACACAGTCCCGCTTCGTGAGACCAAAAACTCCAAGAAGTTGAGACAAAAGAGGAAAAGGCCCGAAAGGGCCTTTTCTGTTTTGAACTCTTACTTATCGACCAAAGCGATCCATTGGCGTCACGAGGATCTGCTCGCGAACGTCAGCTAACGGTCGCCGATGTGCTCATCAGCTCCCGACCAAGAGCTGACGTTCGCAAGAGGCAGCTTGCAGGTTACCTACATGCTGATAGGCATTGCATCAAAACTGCGATGCTGAATCCGGATATCCTTACATCTAGCTAGTTATCATTGCTTCCCTGAGCACTCAGTACGCGGCGGCATGAGGTCCACCGTCACAGGCCATCCGCGCTGAGATCGCGATTGTTAGCCAAGCGCGTGCGAGGGCATTCCGTAGTTGAAGGAACTATCGCATGACGCGTTTCGCCGAATGGTGCACGGAGGTCGTCGTTGGGTGCAGTGCGCCGCATAGCCACACGATGCTGACCGCAGATGCATTAAAGTTTGATGCGGCGGTCGCTATCGTGGCAGATGTGGTGCCCGAGCATTTTTTGCCGCCGAGCCGGCTGGCTGATATGTTCGCGCGCTTGCAGCGGCACGAAGTTGCGGAGTTGATTAAGATTAGGCTGCCGGAAAGCCCGCAGCTCAAATCAGGCGATCTCGGCGAGGTGTTGTGCACCACTTTCGTCCGTGAGAAGACGCCATTCACGCAGGGCATCAAACGTCTTCAGTTCAAAGACCACCGAAACATGTCGATGCGTGGCGACGACATGCTGGGCTTTAACTTGAATCCCGTGACCGGCAAGCTGACTGTACTCAAGGCGGAGTCCAAGAGCAGTGCAACCATGTCTGCTGCCACGGTTTCGAAGGCTCGAGAGGCACTGTCTGGTTATGGCGAGCTGCCGTCGCCTCATTCAATGGGATTTGTTGCCGACCGGCTGGTTTACCCTGCTGACAAGCCCCTGCGTGACGCAATCGACGATGCACAGTTGAAGACGTCGTTAAAGCCGACGGACGTTACGCACATGCTGTTCGCCTTTACAGGCAACGACACCACCACGCTGTTGCAAACCAGCTTGAGCGGCTACACCGGTGGCTCGACCCAGCACTATGTCGGGCTGAGGGTCCCTGAACATCAGAAGTTCATCAAAGCTGTTTTCGCGGCCGTGGGGGCCTGATGGCATCCACGCTGGAGGAGCTTCGCTCCAACATCGGTCAAGCGGTTGAGGCGGGTTACCGCCAACAGCTTCTTGCGAGGGGGCAGGCGCGCGGGATGATTTGGCGCGCAGGCGAGCTGCCAATCGACGCGCCAAATTTCAGTCCGCTCCTGTCGGAGGACCTGCTCTCGTTCGGCTACTCACTGCTGCTCCATGGCTTGCGGTATCTCGATCTAGGCGGTGACTTCGCGACTGCGCGGCAAGCGTTCGAGGTAGCGGGAGAGTCCATCGAGGCAGTCGTTGCCCGAGGAGCGCTGGATGAGACGCGGGACTTCCATCGTCTGGTCGCAGGCAGCGCGTACCACCTGGGGCGATTCTCTGCGCGTGCCTACTCACTTCTGAGATCGGATTTCGAGCAGGCCAATCTGTCTGTCGTTGAACGATGTCTCGCACAGCTGGTGCTGCGGGACCTTGCCGGGGTGAACCGTGCTGTCGCTGGCTGGTTCGAATCCGGCGCCGGTTCCGACGACAAAGTCATTGCTGCGTTGGAGCCCCTTTTCGAAGTCGACGGTCAGGGAGCTCCCCTTGAGGACGGCGAAGGTGTGGCTGAGGCCCTCTTGCTTGGCTTGGAGGGCAACTTCATGTCGGCAATTTCTCAGACGATGCTCGCTCTGGAGCGGGGCGAACAGCATCTCATCGGCGAAGCACAGGCGCGTCTCAGGCAGGGCCTGTCCGTTGCGGGGGACATGAACTTCGTCGGCCAGTGGTGGGTGCATCGCTTGGCGCTGTACATCGTCGACAGCCTTTGGTCCAGCAGCTTTCACGCGATCCTGCCCATGTCCGGTCCCGATGGTGTACCAATCGGCGATTGGGCATCGTTGCGCAAGCTGTTCATCTGCTCGTTACTGCGCCGAGATCGGTCGGAGATTGAGCTCTGGCCGTCTCAGATTGAAGCGGCGAAGCGTGTGCTGGAGTACGACGCCAATCTTGTGCTGTCACTGCCTACAAGCGCGGGAAAGACGCGTATCGCAGAGCTGTGCATCCTCGCGTGTCTGGCGGCAGGCAAGCGAGTCGTTTTCGTTACGCCCTTGCGTGCGCTGTCTGCGCAAACAGAGGTCTCGCTGCGCCGCACGTATGGCGCGCTCGGCAAAAGCGTCTCAAGCCTCTATGGCAGCATCGGTGCCAGCAATACTGACGTCGACACGCTTAAGTCGCGCGACATCGTGGTGTCGACACCTGAGAAGCTCGATTTCGCCCTACGGAGCGACCCGACGCTTTTGGACGACGTGGGGTTGGTAGTCCTTGACGAAGGCCACATGATCGGGCTTGGCGAGCGGGAGGTGCGCTATGAGGCACAGATTCAGCGGTTGCTTCGGAGGTCTGACGCAGCGTCTAGGCGCATAGTCTGTCTTTCCGCGATCCTTCCTGATGGTGACCAACTCGCTGACTTCACCGATTGGCTCACCGGCGACCGACCCGATGGACTCATCAAGAACGGTTGGCGTCCAACGCGGCTTCGGTTTGGCGAGGTTGTTTGGGACCCAGCAGCCAAGGTCGCTCAGCTGAACGTGGTGGTGGGGGACGAGCGCCCGTTCATTCCCAAGTTTGTAGTCGGCAAGAGGACATCCAATCGAGCAAACGCGGCGATTGTCCCCGCATCGCAGACCGACCTCTGCATCTTCACGGCGTGGCGTCTAATTGAAGATGGGCAGTCGGTTCTGGTTTTTTGTCCGCTCCGCGCCTCGGTCGTTCCGTTCGCTAAGCGCATCATTGAGCTAAGCAAAAAGGGGCTGCTCTCACCCATCATGACGCCGCCAGGCGCCGCCACCGCATCTGCGTTGGCCGTGGGCGCTGAGTGGTTCGGCCCAGACCATGAAATCTTGAAGTGCCTTCGCATGGGAGTAGCAGTGCACCACGGCGAGTTACCCAGCCAGTTCCGCAAGGAGGTGGAGCGCTTGCTCCGTGAAGGTATCTTGAAGCTGACGGTGTCGTCCCCCACGCTCGCGCAGGGACTCAATCTTGCGGCCACCAGTCTCATATTCCATGGGCATTTCCGGCATGGCGAGGCGATCGACGAATCGGAGTTCCGCAACGTCGTCGGTCGGGCCGGCCGCGCATATGTCGATATCGAAGGTTTGGTGCTCTACCCGATGTTCGACGAGCACAATAAGCGCCGAGATGCATGGAAGGGGCTCATTCGCGGCGACAAGCAACGTGAGATGGAGAGCGGCATTCTCCGGCTGCTCTACTTGCTGCTTGATCGTATGGCCAAGAAGCTTGGGACAAGCGACGTCGATGCCTTACTGGCGTATGTGGCAGGTCAGGGTGCCTGGAGCTTTGCAGCGGTGCCTGGAGAACAAGAAAGGTCGGCAAAGGCCGCGGCTGAAAATTGGCCGCGTCATCTCACGAGCCTCGACACCGCCATCTTCAGCTTGCTTGGAGACATGCAAGTTTCCGATGAAGAGCTTGAGTCAAAAATTGATGAAGTGCTGACGTCATCGCTGCTGATGCGCCGGCTTGCTCGAATGAGCGAGGGTGTTCAAAAGGCGCTTCTCGTTGGGTTGAAGGCTCGTGCCAAGCTGATCTGGGCCGTCTCCACGGCGGCGCAACGGCGCGGCTATTTTCTAGCCGGAGTTGGCCTTGAGACAGGGCGGAAACTAGATGAAAAGGCCGACGAGCTTCAGTCCTTGCTGCTAAGTGCGTCTACCTCAGTAGACGGCGGATACACCGAAGAAGCCGTGCAGGCGATTGTTGCCTTCGCCGAGATTGCCTTCGACATCGCTCCATTTAAGCCGAAATCGTTGCCCCTCGATTGGCGAAAATTCTTGGACATGTGGCTGAGGGGTGCGCCGGTTACCGAGTTCGGGGACGAAGATGCTGACGAAGCGATGTCCCTCATCGAGCATGCATTCGCCTACAACTTGCCGTGGGCAATGGAAGCCGTGCGGGTTCGGGCGCAGGCCCACGCGCCGGTTTTGGATCCACTCGACTTAGACATCGGCCTGCTGCCGAACTTGGGCAGCGGCAGCGCCGTTGCTGCGGTAGAGACGGGAACGTTGTCCGTCCCGGCTGCGGTGCTGATCAAGGCCGGTTTTGCATCGAGGCTGGGCGCCATCAGTGCGGTGGTCACAACAGGTGCAGATTTCGACGACGCCAGCGGCCTGCGGGCTTGGCTTGCCTCAGATTCTGTGCGGGCTTGGAGCGTCATTCCCACTTGGCCGACCGAAAACTCGCACGATCTGTGGAAGGAGTTCACCGCTCCGCATGGAGGAGGCAACGTAGCACCGTGGACTACCACGTCGTACACCGGACCGGTTCAGTGGAACGGTGGCGTGCCGATGCCACCTGGGATGCCCCTGCGCATCGTCGGCTCCGGACCGAAAGCAGGCGTCATCTACAGCAGCGACTACCGAGAATTAGGCAGGGTTCTTTATCCCTTTAGCCAGATGGCCCTCGGCCTCACGGTGGCAACGTCGAACGGTGCGGTAGACCGGATCTCGTTCGAGTACACCGGACCGAATGACCTGATTCAGTCCTGATGTACCCGCGCTGGATCTAAGCGCTGGCGGCCGCATCCATCAATGGGTCGGAAGTAGCTGAGCCCCCATGGCGCTGTTTGCCACGTTTTTACTTGCATTGCTCTTGCTGGGCAGGCGAGACATAGCCGTGAATACGAGCGGTGAGGGCGTAGTGCATAAAGCCCCGCTAGTAGGGGCGCATCTGAACCGCCCCGGCTTTCGCACAGGTTCCGCGAGGTTAAGTTTGGCCGAGACGGCAGAACCCTTGGCAGATCAATGGCCGCTGTGCATAGGTATAGAAAACGCCGATTTCTATACAGACCGCTCGCCATATGTCTAAAAGTTAGCTATTTTTAGACACGTCTTCATACTAAGGTCGCTGAATGCCGTTCGATCGCGCGCAGCCCTACAACGACCTGCCCCTGCTTCCGCCGCCGGTCGAACTCGAAACCCGGGCCGTTCTCAAGCAGGCGATCAGCGCAAATCGCATGCTGGCCAACCTGCGGGGTCTGGCAGCACAGATCCCGAACCAAGGAATGCTGATCAGCAGCATTGCGCTGCAGGAAGCCCGCCTGTCGTCCGAGATCGAGAACATCGTCACCACCAACGATGAGCTGTACCGGGCCGACGCCGATCCCGAAGGCAAGAGCGATCCGCATACGAAGGAAGTGCTGCGCTACCGGGAGGCGCTCTATCACGGCTTTCAGGCGCTGAAGGCTCGGCCGCTGACGACCAATCTGTTCATCGAAATCGTCCGCCTGATCAAGCAGACCGAACTCGACATCCGGGCGATTCCGGGTACGGCGCTGAAGAACGAGGCCGGCGAGGTGGTGTACACGCCGCCGGTCGGCGAAGCGGTGATCCGCGACAAGTTGGGAAACCTCGAACAGTTCATCCATGCCGACGATGGCATCGACCCGCTGGTGAAGATGGCGGTGCTGCATTACCAGTTCGAGGCGATCCATCCGTTCCCGGATGGCAACGGCCGTACCGGGCGCATCCTGAATCTGCTGTATCTGGTCGAGAAGGGGCTGCTCGACATCCCGGTCCTGTTCCTGTCGCGCTACATCATCGCCAACCGTGCTGCCTACTACGAAGGTTTGCGCCGCGTCACCGAGTCGCAGGACTGGGAGAACTGGATTCTGTTCATGCTGCGCGCCATCGAATCGACGGCGCAGCAGACCCACGACCAGGTGCAGCGGATCCGTGCCCTGATGGAAAGCGTGCGCGCACGGGTGCAGACCGAAGCACCGGCGATCTACAGCAAGGATCTGATCGAGGTCATCTTCCGGCACCCGTACACGAAGATCCAGTTCGTCGTCGACGCGGGCATCGCCAAGCGGCAGACCGCCTCAACCTATCTGCAGAACCTTGCCGGGCTGGGCATCCTGCGCGAACAGAAGCACGGCCGGGACAAGTACTACATCAACGAAGCCTTGTTCAACGAGCTGGCAGGCTGAGCGCGGAACGCGTCGACACAATCGACATGTCCGTAAAACGTGTCGATTTTCGACGGATTTTTAAACACGAATTTCGCATGTGTCGATTTGCTCGACAGGTTTCAGTGACCCGCGAACCTGGAGCACCGCATATCGCAAGACCGGTCGCTGTGCATTCCACCCGCACCAAGCAGGTTGACGATTTCTACGTTTTGTATAGGGTTGTCAACTTGGGAGGCCGCAATGATCCATGACCGCATCCGCCGTGCCCGCGTGCTCCGGGGTTTGAGCCTCGAAGATCTTGCGCAGAGGCTGGGCGATATCAGCAAGCAGGCCTTGAGCAAGTTCGAGAAGGGCGCCGCGGTGCCGAATTCGGCGCGCCTGCTGCAACTGGCACACGCGCTGGACGTGAAGCCCGAGTACTTCTTCCGCCCGGACGCCGTGACCCTGGCGCCGCTGGAATTCCGCAAGCTCGCGAAAATGCCGAAGTATCGACAGCAACAGGTCGAGGAGCAGATGCGCGAGCATCTGGAGCGTTACATCGCGCTGGAGCGATGCTTCGACGCGGCGGACGTCGCGCTGGACGCCGTTCCTGCGCGCGCCATACCCGTCGCGTCCGTAGATGCCGCCGAGGACGCGGCCAGAAAGCTCAGGGAAGATTGGGCGATCGGTGGCGATGCGATCGCCAATCTGACCGAACTGCTCGAAGACCACGGTATCAAGGTCGCGCTGCTCGACGGGCCGGATGACTTCGACGGCGCATGCGCCGCCACCCACGACGAGCAGCACGTGCTGATCGCCCTGAATCGCACCCGCCCCGGCGAGCGCATGCGTTTCACCGCTGCGCACGAGCTGGGGCACTGGATCATGGCCCTGCCGGAAGAGATGCCAGAGCCGGAGAAAGAGGCCTGCTGCCATCGCTTCGCGGGCGCCTTCCTTTACTCCAGGGATCAGGTCGTACTGGATTTCGGCAGCCACCAGCGCTCCAGGGTTCACATGATGGAACTGCTCAACGCCAAGCGGCGTTACGGCGTGTCCATGCAGGTGGCTTTGCGTCGGCTGAAGGATCTGGATCTGCTGAGCGAGTCCGGTTACAAGTCCGCGTCTATCCAGTTCAACGTGAATGGCTGGCGTTCCGCCGAGCCGGAACCATGGCCTGCCGAGCAGCCGCGCCGCTTCGAATCCCTGGTGTTCTGGGGCCTGGCGGAGGACCTGTTCACCCGGTCCCGCGCGTCCGAATTCCTGCAGCGTCCGATCGATCAGCTTGAGCCCGCGATCGAGGTGTAGGCCGTTTCCGCATGAGCCGGATCTACATCAGCGACACCAATATCTGGATTGATTTCAACAACGCCGGCCTGCTCGACGAGTTGTTCCGGCTGCCGTTTGCGCTCTGCTGTACCGATTTCGTACTGGAAGAACTGAAGGACTTCGACCATGCGGCCCTGCTCGCGCGAGGCCTGATTGTCGAGGGGATGGACGGCACGGCAATCTCCGAGCTGCACGGCATGATGATGGAACACAACAACAGTTCCCTGCCCGATGTCTCCTGCTACTTTCTGGCTCGGCAGACCGCACGACCACTGCTCACCGGTGATGGCCGGCTGAGAAAGCAGGCACAGAAGCACGGCCTGGAAGTGCATGGCGCGCTATGGCTTCTGGATCGTCTGGTCGAGCATGCGGTGATCCAGCCGGCTCGCGCCGCCGACTGTCTTGAACTCATGCTGCGAAGGAACGCGCGTTTGCCACATGTCGAATGCCAGGCTCGACTGAAGCAGTGGCGCGGGTAAATTGACAGCCGGTTTTCTATAAACATCATGAGCGAACTGATTCTGTACACCACCGAAGACGGACGCAGCCAGATCAGGCTGCGGGCCGACCAGCAGACGGTCTGGCTGACACAGCTGGAAATGGCCGAGCTGTTCGACGCTACCAAGCAGAACATTTCGCTGCATCTGAAGAACATCTTCGAGGACGGTGAGCTGGACCCGGCGGCAACTGTCAAGGATTCCTTGACAGTTCAGACCGAGGGCTCGCGCGAGGTGCGGCGCACGGTCACGCTCTACAACCTCGACGCCATCCTCGCTGTCGGCTACCGCGTACGTTCGCCGCGCGGGGTGCAGTTCCGCCGCTGGGCGTCCACGGTGCTCAAGGAGTATCTGCTCAAGGGCTTCGTGCTGGACGATGAGCGTCTGAAGAACCCGGATGGCCGCCCGGACCATTTCGATGAAATGCTGGCGCGCATCCGGGACATCCGTGCCTCGGAGAAGCGCTTCTACCAGAAGGTGCGCGACCTGTTTGCCTTGAGCAGCGACTACGACAAGAGCGACCAGGCGACGCAGACGTTCTTCGCCACCGTACAGAACCTGTTGCTGTACGCCGTTACGCAGCAGACCGCAGCCGAGCTGATCACGGCGCGCGCCAACCCTGACGATCGACACTTCGGCCTGCTGAACTGGCAGGGTGCCCGGGTGCGCAAGCAGGACATCCTGCTCGCCAAAAACTACCTGACCGAAGACGAAATCGACACGCTGAACCGCCTGGTGGTGATCTTTCTGGAAACCGCCGAACTGCGCACCAAGCGTCGCGAAGAAATCCGCATGAGCTTCTGGCGCCAGAACGTCGACCAGATCATCGCGAGCAACGGTTTCCCGGTGCTCACGCATGCGGGCAAGCTGAGCCACGCGCAGATGGAGCGCACCACGAGCGCGCTTTACGACGACTACGACCAGCGCCGCAAACAGGACGAGGCGCGCCAGGCCGACGAACAGGACGAAGCCGAATTGCAGGCATTGGAAAACACCCTGAAGAAACGCCCGAAACCCTGATCGAACAAGCCCGGAAACGAATGTGGCGATCCGCTCGACGGGTTTCGGTGAAACGTGAGCGTGGCGCAACGCCTGATTACTCGACAAGGAGCGGGCGCTGGACCCCGCCTCCATGCCTGTCACGCGGCGGTTGAAGTCACCCCCGCGTATTTCGTTTGTTTCGGTTGTTTCGTTTATTTCGGTTGTGTATAGTCAGCCTTCGGCGAGAAATGGCTGCGCCCGGCATCCCCGAGAGGTCCGGCCTGCAAATGGCCTGCCGCATGAACTGACCGACATTGATACCAATACCCGCGCTCACATTGATCCTGAACTGATACCGACGCTGACGACGACTCAACGAAGCCTCTGACTCCAGCACTGAAATCGATACCGACTCCGAGCAAACCATGAACACGAACGCAAGACCCAACCTCCCGACGGAGGCCGAAGCGACGCTGGCCCGGGAAAGCAGCAGGCTGCTCTCCCTGTACCTCAGCAGCCACGAAGAGACCCAGACAATCCGGGTCGTCGATCAAGGGGGCGAGCACGAGGCGGTGCGCGTTCCGACCGCGGCCTATCGGCTGCTGATCGACATCCTGGCTGAAATGGCGCAGGGCAATGCGGTGAGCCTGATCCCGGTGCACGCGGAACTGACGACACAAGAGGCGGCCGACATGCTCAATGTTTCCCGTCCGTATCTGGTCAAGTTGCTGGATGGTGGAGGCATTCCCTTCCACAAGGTGGGTACCCACCGGCGCGTGTATTACCAGGATCTGGTGAATTACAAGAACCACGTCGATACGGAACGATTGAAGGCATTGGAGGCGCTGACGGCCCAGGCACAAGAACTGAACATGGGCTATTGAAGTGACCCGCTTTTCGGTGGTGTATGACGTGTGTGTGCTCTACCCGGCACCTCTGCGCGATCTTTTGATGCACCTCGCGATGACCGATCTGTACTGTGCGAAATGGACGCAGCAGATTCACGCCGAATGGATGCGCAATGTATTGGCCAGCCGGCCCGATCTGAAGCCGGAACAACTGGCGCGCACGCGCGAGCTGATGGACAGAAACGTCCGTGACTGTTTGGTGGAAGGTTATGAGTACCTCATACCGGGGTTGGCGCTGCCGGATGAGGACGACCGGCATGTCCTTGCGGCAGCCATTCGCAGTCGCTCAAGCGTGATTGTGACTTTCAATCTGAAAGACTTTCCCGCTGAGGTGCTCGATGAGTACGAAGTGGAGGCGCAGCATCCGGATGAGTTCATCGCGCATCTGATCGATCTGAACCCGGCATGGGTGCTGGCGGCGGTAGCAAGACATCGCGCCAGTCTGAAAAGTCCGCCGAAGTCTCGGGATGATTATCTCGACACGCTGCTTCAGCAGGGCTTGCCGGAAACGGTATCGCAATTGCGGCAGCGGGCGATCGCCTTCTGACAGGATCGGATTTGCAGGCAGATACCTGAACGCACGTCCAACCATGAGCGAACAAGCCCGGAAACCGTCGCCGACGCGGGCATCGCCGGGCGGCAGACCGCCTCGACCTACCTGCAGCACCTTGCCGGGCAGGGCATCCAGCGCGACCAGAAGCTCGGCCGGGAGAAGTACTACATCAACGTAGCCCTGTTCAACGAGCTGACAGGTTGAGCGCAGACTCGTCGACTCAATCAACATGTCCGTAAAACCTGTCGATTTTCACCTGAGTTTTGAACACGATTTCCGGATGTGTCGATTCGCTCGACAGGTTCCGGTGAAACGTGAGCCTTGAGCAGCGACCCTCACGGCACCGACCCGGCGACGCGCCTGCCGCATGTCGGCGTTTGATCGACGCGTGTCCTTCGCCTATGATTCCTTACCGAAAGTAAGGAATCGAGGGCCGGGATGACCACATCGACACTGACCAGCAAGGGGCAGATCACCGTGCCGCAGGCCGTCCGCACCGCGCTCGGTCTGCAGACGGGCGACAAGGTGGATTTCGTCGCCGACGGTGCAGGCTTCCGCATCGTTCCGCTGCGCGCGGACGTACGCAATCTGAAAGGTCGTTTCGCCGGCCGCGCCGATGCGCCGGTATCGATCGAGGACATGGATGCGGCCATCGCCGATGCCGCTTCAGGGGTCGGCAACCCGTGATCGCGCTCGACACCAACGTACTGGTACGCTACCTGGCGCAGGACGATGCACAGCAATCCGCGCGTGCCACCCACCTGATCGAACAGGAGGTGAGCGATACATCGCCTGCCTTCGTATCGCTCATCGTGCTGGTCGAAACCTGCTGGGTCATGCAGCGCCTGTACCAGGCGTCGAAGCACGATATCTGCGAGCTGGTGCGCGATCTGCTCGATTCGCGCCAGTTGCTGATCGATCAGCGCGCCATCGTGAATCAGGCGCTCGCAGCGATCGAAGCGGATCCGTCCATCGACTTTCCCGACGCGCTCATAGTGGCGAGCGCACGCGCTGCGGGCTGCGATCGCATCGCCACCTTCGATCGCCGCGCGCAGCGGGCAGGCATGGAACTGCTGGCGACCTGATTCACCGACCCGCGCCACGAAAGTCTTCGTCCCTTCCGGCGCCCCCCTTCCAGCGACCCCCTTCGAACCACCCCTTCCCAAGGAAACCCGTGAGCACCCTTCCCCCCTGTCCCCAGTGCAGTTCCGAATTCAGCTACGAAGACGGCACCCTGCTCGTCTGTCCGGAATGCGGCCATGAATGGAGTCGCGATGCCGCTGCGGGTGGCGATGAGCCGCGCGTGTGGAAGGACGCCCACGGCCATCTGTTGCAGGACGGCGACACCGTGTCGCTGATCAAGGATCTGAAGGTGAAAGGCAGTTCCTCGGTGCTGAAGGTGGGAACCAAGGTCAAGAACATCCGCCTGGTCGAAGGCGATCACGACATCGACTGCAAGATCGACGGCTTCGGCTCGATGCAGCTGAAGTCGGAATTCGTCAAGAAGGCCTGATCGGACGTCTTCCGGTCGGTGCGCCGACCTGATCCTCGCCAACCCGCCGCTATTCAGGCCTTGCTTTCCTTGCCGGTGCCGAGGTCTTCGTCGGCACGCTCACGCCAGTCGTTCGATCCGCGCACTTGCGCTGTCGATGTGACGTTCCAGCGCAGCGATGCAGGGTCGGAATCGCTCGCTGAATCCGCTGTGCGCCATGATCCGGGCGAGGTAGGCGCGTGCCAGCGCCTCGGCCTGACGCCACGTTTCGTTTGCCACGCCTGCGTGAATGACGGCTTCGGGAACCGTGTCGGGCAGGCCACCACCACTGCGCGGTGCGAAGGTCATCGGCGTCATGTCGTAGGCGGGTGCGAGGTCGTACGGACGTCCCTGCTCGGCAACGAAGGACAGATTGCCGGCATGCATGTCCGAGTTGCCGATCAGCGTGCCGAAAGCCCACAGCAGACCGGCGCCGGCCGCCGCTTCCGGACGGATATGGCCGGCAGCGGCGAGCCTGGCCGCAATGTCGGGCCAGCCGACCGATGCCTCGCCGACGAACTCTGCATCCAGCGCAGTCAGTGAGAACAGCGCCCGCCGTCCCAGACGGCCGATGCGATCGAAGCGTTCGATCTGCAGGAAGCGCTGACCACCGTGGTCGATCCACTGCGTGGAAGAAGCCGGAACGCCCGCGTCACGCAGCGTTTCAAGCGCGACATGCTCAGCCAGCAGCAGGTCACGCCAGCGCTCGCTGACCTGGCTGTTCTCGGGTTCGCTGAATTTCACGATCACATGCCGGGCCCCGCCGGGTGTCATGGCATAGGCGGTGAATTTCGGTTGTTCCCCCCCCGCTGATGATCCCGGGGTGTCCCCCCGGGCCGCCTCGCGCGCCAGGCGGGCATAGGTTTCAGCCCTTTCCGCATCGGGGATGGGCGCCGGAACCGGCATGGCCAGAAACCGGTCGCGCGCCACATCGCCGGGGAGCAGATTGCCGACCAGGTCGTGACCATGCGCCAGCAGCGCCCGCAAGGCATGCGTATCGCTCCAGTCGGCCAGTCGGGCCGGCAGCCCGAGTTCAGCACCATGGCGCGCCGCGTGGGCCCGACCCAGATAGCCCTGCGGGCGCATATCGAAGAGCCACCAGGGCAGACCTTCGCTGTACCGCGTGACGCCGTCGGTCTGGCGCATCACGAATCCTTCGGAACGCACCGGTACAAGCGTGCCCAGCAGCTTGATCCGGCCTTCCGCATCGACCCCGTATATCGCGATGTCCGGCAAGCCACGTGCGGCATCCCTCAGCGCGTAACGAATGGATCGTGCCGCGCCGATGCGCACGATGTCGTCGCCCAGGTCGGTCAGCGCACGCGACATCGTCGGCTGACTGATGCCCATGCTTTCAGACAGTTGGCGCGCAGACAGCGGCCCCCCGGACAGGCGCATGCGAATGCTTTCAGCGTGCGGCGACATGCTTTGAATGGATTAATGAATAGATATGTGAATATATATCACGTCTGACCTGAGGCCCGTCTCGAGGTTTATCCCACGTCTATCTGCCGCGCCCGGTGCCGCACCGTTCCCGTTTCTGACTTTCGCGTTTGTGGTTACAGTCGCGCGGTGCCCGATGCCCGCGCGTTCGCAGGTCAGTCGGCGCACGCCGGCGGATGTCGACCGGGCGAAATCGCTGATTGAACGCGCATACCAGGAGAACTGATGTCCAGTCCGACCGATTTCAGGAATGGAAAGTCCGGAGGCCCTTGGTGGACTTGATGCTGGAGCTTGTCCGGGCGCTTGGCGTTGCAGTGGTGATGCTGATCGGGCCGGCGGTGGCCGTGGGATTTCTGCTGGTGCGCAAGCGTCAGGTACGCAAGCGGAGCAGGACGCCGTTGACGGACGACCTTCTTCGTCCGCCGGGGCACAGCCTGTTGAAGCGAATCGAGTCGTGCAGGGATGACATCGACGAACACCTGATGCGTCTGATGCTCATACCGACAGCACTCACCGCCATCTATTTCGTGAAGGTATACAGCGATGGGGCAACAGGCATGCGTGCTGGGCTTGCATCGCTCGTGGCGCTGGTCGTGCTGGGCTTCATGGTCCATAGCGTTGTCAGGATGTTGAAGGCAGCGAAGAAGCTTGATGCACTGAAAGCCGGCTACGACGCGGAGTTGGCCGTTGCACAGGAATTGGACCAACTCATGCGCAAGGGTGCGTGGGTCTTTCATGATGTCGAAGCCAAGGGCTTCAATATCGATCATGTCGTCGTTGCGCCCCAAGGAGTGTTCGCCGTCGAAACCAAGGGTTACACCAAACGCACTGGGGGTGACGGAAAGGCGAATGCGCGTGTGGTGTTCGACGGGCTGAAGCTCGTCTTTCCCCACCACTCAACCACTGACCCGATTGACCAGGCCGGGCGACAGGCGAAATGGCTGTCCGACTGGCTCGGCAAGACGACAGGCGCACCGGTGACTGCGGTGCCGGTCGTGGCCTTGCCCGGCTGGTATGTGGAACGCAAGGGTGCCGGCACTGTGAGCGTGTTCAGCGGCAAGGAACTGCAAGCGCATCTGCTCACGATCAGGCGCGCTCAGGCAGTCACCGATTCGCACATGCGCCAGATCGCCCATCAGCTCGATCAGCGCTGCCGAAACATCAAGCCTCAGTACGTTCAGTGAGTGTACTTTTGCCGGCGCCGGGAGGTGCCTGATACCAGGCTTCTCCGGTCAGTCCAGACGCTACGAGGGAAGCGGACTCTGGAACTACAGCACCAGCGGGTATAGGACGTGACTGATGAACCTGAACGTGCCCGGTTATCTCCGATGACGGCACACTCCCGATCGGGAAACGCTCTGTTGCAGTGCGCAACGCACCCAAAGCGGGCAAATGTCACGCACCCGACCGTTGATTCATAACGATTTTCCCTCTGGCACGATTGATGCAGCGCAACACGCGGTGCTGCACATCCCCACTCGTCCAGAAGGAGCGTCCGCATGTCGAGCTGTACTCATCCCGCACATCAGCACTGCAGTTTCTGTGATGCAAAAGGCCGCCTGACGGTACAGGTCGATGGCAACGGCGAGGCGGCGCTCGATGCGCCGGCGCCGCCGGATCCGTCGCGGCGCGGCTTGCTGAAGGGTTCGCTGGCGGCCGGCTTCGGCACGCTGAGCGCCGGCTGGGTCGGTTCGGCGATGGCCAAGGATGCGGCCACCGGCACGATGAAGGCGGTCAATCACTACTACATCGCGGCCAGCGCCGACACGGTGCACTGGGGTTACTTCAGCAAGTCGCTGAAGCCGCAGGTAAGCATCGAGCCGGGTGATTTCGTCACCATCGAAACGCTGACCCACCACGCGGGCGACGATTTCGAGCGGCTGATCAAGGGCGATCCGGGCGCCGAGAGCGTCTTCTACTGGGACAAGAAGAAGAAGGGTGTCATCCGCCGCGGTGCCGGGCCGATGGACGCCAGCCTGTTCGGGCGCGGCGCCGGCGAAGGTCTCGGTGTACATATATGCACCGGGCCGGTGTACGTGAAAGGTGCGGAAGAGGGTGACGTGCTCGAAGTGCGCATCGTCGATGTGTCGCCCCGGCCGAGCGCCAATCCGAAGTACAAGGGCAAGAGCTTCGGCGTCAATGCCGCAGCCTGGTGGGGCTTCCACTACAAGGAACTGATCACCGAGCCGAAGAACCGCGAAGTCATCACGATCTACGAGATCGACGCCAGCAGCGAGAAGAACTGGGCGCAGGCGGTGTACAACTTCCAGTGGACGCCGCAGACCGACCCGTTCGGCGTGGTGCACAAGACGATCGACTACCCGGGCGTGGTCGTCGACCACTCGACGATCAAGGAGAACCACGGCATTCTTAAGAACGTGCGCGTGCCGACGCGGCCGCACTTCGGCGTGACCGGCGTGGCACCGAAGGAAGCCGACATGGTCGATTCCATTCCGCCCAGCTACACCGGCGGCAACATCGACAACTGGCGCATCGGCAAGGGCGCAACGATGTACTACCCGGTCGCAGTCAAGGGCGCGCTGTTTTCGGTCGGCGACCCGCACGCGGCGCAGGGCGATTCCGAACTGTGCGGCACGGCGATCGAATGTTCGCTGACCGGCACCTTCCAGTTCATCCTGCACAAGAAGGCCGACCTCGCCGGCACCGCGCTCGAAAAGCTCGCCTACCCGCTGCTCGAGACGCCTGACGAGTGGGTGATCCACGGCTTCAGCTTCGCCAACTACCTGGCCGAGCTGGGCGACAAGGCGCAGAGCGACATCTACGCCAAATCGTCGGTCGATCTCGCGCTGAAGGACGCCTTCCGCAAGAGCCGCGCCTTCCTGATGGACACGCAGAAGCTCACCGAGGACGAAGCGATTTCGCTGCTGTCGGTCGGCGTCGACTTCGCCGTGACCCAGGTGGTGGACGGCAACTGGGGCGTGCACGCGGTGATCAGGAAGGCGCTGTTCTCCGGCGGCAGCCTCTGACGCGCAGGCGCCGGCGTGCCCGCCTCAGCAGACCGTGCGTTTGTTGCGGGTGCGCGCCAGACCGCCCAGCAACGCAAGCCCGGCCGCCCACATCGCGGCAGCCCGGGCCTCCGGCACGGGGCTGATGCCGGCATCGATCACGATGCGCTGGATGCGCGGCGTGCCGGCAAACGATGGCGCGTCCGGCTGCACCGCCGCCACCACGTAGTCGAAGTCGTCGAAGCCGAGAAAGAAGCCGCCCGACATGCCGTAGGAACGCACGCCGCCGAGTGTCAGTCCGCTGTCGCTCAGTGAGCCGCTGTAGTACGTGCGCGGATGATCCGGCGTCGGGCCCATGTCGAAGCAGAGGCAGGACATGTAGGGCAGAAAGCCATCGTTGTCCACCATGCCGGGTGGTGTATTGAGCGCGCCGGTAAGCGGCGAGTAATTCATGTAGAACGGCACCCGGACGTCATCCGGAATGTCGATCGCGGCGATCAGTTGCGTCGGTTCGGCACGAAATGCCCGGAAGACCCCGGGGGTGTAGTCGGACTCGACGAGATCGAACCCGATCCGGCCGGACAGTGCCACACGGGTGACCGTCTTGCTCAGCTCCCACCGGAACAGCGTCTGCCCTTCGCCGGCCACGATCCAGAGCGGGTTGTCAGGCAGCGGCGAATTCTCGTCATAGACACCGACGTTCTGCCAGCCGCCAGCCGTTTCGATCTCGACGTAGCTGCGCGTCGCGTCGATATCGTAGTTTGCGGCGAGCGCGGGCGCGATCTGGCACGAGGCGAGCAGCAAGAGTGCGTAGGTGAAGCGATTCATGATGCATTCCGATCGGTTGGCCATGTTCGACGTGGAGCTTAGCCAAGCATCGCGACAGGTGCGTGACAACGATGCGCGCGCCCGAGCTCAACAAGGACGACGCGATTTCGCTGTTCTCGGTCAACAGTCCGGGGCGCCCTGCGCGATTGCAAGGCCCGCCTTCGCGATCAATGGATCGCTCCCACAAGAAGCACGCCGAAGTTGTGGAATCAGCAGGGCAATCAATGGATCACTCCCCCGGAACCGCGCCGCATCCTGTGGGAGCGATCCATTGATCGCGAATCGCCCCGTCCGCGCCGCTCACACGCCCCGTCCGGCTTCGCCCAGAATGCGCGTTTTCCTTTACGTCGCGTCCTGTGCTGAACCTTGTCGCCCCCGCGCTGTTCGTGCTGATCTGGTCCACCGGCTTCATCGTCGCGCGTGCGATCGATGGCGTGGCAGCGCCCGCCCTTTTTCTGCTGGTGCGGTTTCTGGCGTCGGTGCTGCTTTTCGCCGGGCTGGCGCTGGCGTTGCGGGTGACCTGGCCGGCGCGCGCGACGTGGCCGAAGCATCTGCTCGCGGGTGCGCTGCTGCAGGGGGTCTATGTTGGTGGCGGCTACTGGGTGGTGTCGCACGGCCTGTCGCCGGCGGTGATGGCGCTGCTCGGCACGCTGCAACCCATGGTGACCGCGCTGATTGCGCAGCGGCTGTTCGACGAGCCGGTCGGGCGGACATTCTGGGCCGGTCTGGTCACGGGTGCGGTCGGCGTACTGCTGGTGCTGTCGCCCGGGCTGTTCGCGCTCGACGGTGACGGCCTGTCGCCGGCGGTCATTGTGGTGGCGCTCCTGTCGGTGGCGGCGATCACTGCCGGTACGCTGGTGCAGAAAACCTCGCTCGCAGCGGCAGACCTGATCAGCGCCAGTGCGGTGCAGTACGCCGGTGGCGCGCTGGTGGTCGGCGTGGCGGCCATCATGATCGGCGAGTCGCTGTGGCGACCGGGTACTGCGCTGTGGGGCGCGCTGGCCTGGTCGGTGCTCGCGCTGTCGGGTGTGGCCACGACGCTGCTGGTGTGGATGGTGCGCCGCGGCTCGGCGGCGAAGGTTACGGTGCTGCTGCTGCTCGCACCCCCGCTGGCGGCAGTGCAGGCCTGGTGGCTGTTCGATGCCCGATTGAGCGGCGTGCAGATCGCCGGCTTCGCGCTGGCGCTGGGCGGCGTGCTGCTGTGCCGGCGTCGTTGAAGGGCGTGCCCTGCACGCCGTCGATCACAACGCCGATACCCGCTGCTACGCCGCCGAACCGTCACGGTGTGCAGGCCGCGCGCCTGCGCGTTCGTGACCCCGGCAGACCCATACGTCTATCATGCGCGATGTTTCGTGCCGTCATCCTGAAGCATGGCCACGCTCATCCCTTCATACAACGCCTGCGCCTCCCGCATGCAGGCGGGCGAACGACGTTTCGCGCAGCGTCTCGAAGACAAGCTCGAAGATGACTACCTGTGCTGGTACGACATGCCGGTCGGTGCCCGCCGACGGTATTCGGACTTCATCGTTCTGCACCCCCGCCGTGGTCTGTTGCTGCTGGAGGTGAAGGACTGGCGCCTAGCCACCCTGCAGTCCATCGACCGCGTATCCGTGCAGCTGCTGACCGAGGCCGGTCCGAGGGTGGTGAGCAATCCGCTGGAACAGGTCAGGCAGTGTGCCTATCAGCTGATTGGCGATCTGGAGCGCGATCCGCAGCTGGTGCAGCAGGAAGGCCGGCATCGCGGCAAGCTTGTGCTGCCGTGGGGCTATGGCGTCGTGCTCAGCGGCATGACACGCAAGCAGTTTGACGCCACCGATCTCGGCGACGTCCTGCCGCCCCATCGCGTGATCTGCGCCGATGAAATGCGCGAGGCGAGCGATGCCGAAGCCTTCCAGCAGCAGCTGTGGAACATGTTCGACGTGAGCTTCCCGCAAAGTCTCACGCTGCCGCAGATCGACCGCATACGCTGGCATCTGTTTCCGGAGGTGCGCATCGGTCACCAGCAGGCGGATCTTTTCGCCGAAGCGGGACACGACGCATCTGACGACGGCGTGCTGCCGGACCTCATCCGGGTGATGGACATGCAGCAGGAGCTGCTGGCGCGCAGCCTGGGTGAGGGGCACCGCGTTATTCACGGCGTGGCCGGATCCGGAAAGACGCTCATCCTCGGCTACCGCTGCCTGCATCTTGCCCGCGTGCTCGCCAAGCCCATTCTCGTGCTCTGCTACAACATTGCGCTGGCTGCTCGCCTGCGCGACCTCATCGCCCTCCGGGGCCTTGCCGGCAAGGTGAGCGTGTATCACTTCCACGACTGGTGCAGCGAGCAGTTGCGGGCGTATCACGTCGAGCGCCCGGCGGCCGGTAAGGACTATTTCGATCGTGTCGTGTCCGCCGTGATCGAGGCCGTCGACACGGGAGCGATTCCGCGCGGTCAGTATGGCGCGGTGATGATCGACGAGGGGCATGACTTCGCACCCGAATGGCTGCGCCTTGTAGTCGGAATGGTCGATCCCGACACCCAGTCCTTCCTGATGCTGTACGACGATGCGCAGTCGATCTACGGCAAGCGCGGCGGTCTGGACTTCAGTCTGTCCAGCGTGGGCATACAGGCGCGTGGCCGCAGCACGGTGCTCAAGCTCAACTACCGCAACACCGAGGACGTGATCCGCTTCGCCTACGACTTCGCGCGCGCCTACCTGACCGCGGCCGATGCCGACGATGACCACGTGCCACTGCTCGAACCGCAGTCGAGCGGGCGCCGCGGACCGCCGCCGGTGCTGCGCATCCTCGAGTCGGAGGCAGAAGAAATGGCGCTGATCACGCGCACGTTGAAGAAGATGCATGCGGAACGCGGCGTGGCCTGGGCCGACATGTGCATTGCCTGTCCCGACACGTACATCGGCGACCGTCTTCATCGCTACCTGACGGCCGCCTCGATTCCGGTGCACTGGCTGTCCGATTCGAAATCGAAGCGCCGTTTCAGCCCGTCCGAGGACACGGTGAAGCTGATGACCATGCACAGCAGCAAGGGGCTGGAATTTCCGTTCATGGTCGTGTGCGGCGCCCACACCCTGCCGCGAGCGGAAGACGACGCGGACCGCGTGGCGGCGGACGCCAAGCTGCTGTACGTCGCCATGACGCGCTCGACCGAGCGCCTGCTGGTGACGGCCTCCGCCGAACGGGGATTCGCTGCACGTCTGAAGGCCATGCAGGGCGGCGAGGCCGTCGCATAGCCGTCACCGGGTCCGGTGACGGCGAGCCGTGCGTGCCGACGTCCGCGCAGGTGGACGCGGCTACGCTGCCCTGCGCGGCAGGATGCGCCCCGCCATGCCGGCACACCCGAAGGCTTCGAAGCGCTCGATGCACAGGTCGCAGGCGGCGGCCATGGCGTCCTTCATGAACTTGCGCGGATCGAACTCGGACGGGTCCTTCGCCATCGCGCGGCGCATGGCGCCGGTCATCGCGAGGCGGATGTCGGTGTCGATATTCACCTTGCGCACGCCGTGGCGGATGCCTTCCTGGATTTCCTCGACCGGCACACCGTAGGTTTCCTTGATGTCGCCGCCGTGCTCGCGGATCACCGCCAGCCAGTCCTGCGGCACGCTGCTCGATCCGTGCATCACCAGGTGGGTATTCGGCAGGCGCGCGTGGATGGCCTTGACGCGGTCGATGGCGAGGATGTCGCCGGTCGGCTTGCGCGAGAACTTGTAGGCGCCGTGACTGGTGCCGATGGCGATCGCCAGCGCATCGACGCCGGTGGCGGCGACGAAGTCGGCCGCCTGTTCCGGGTCGGTCAACATCTGCGCGTGCGTCAGCACGCCGGCCGCACCGACACCGTCCTCCTCTCCGGCGGTGCCGGATTCGAGCGAGCCGAGGCAGCCCAGTTCGCCCTCGACCGACACGCCGACCGCGTGCGCGATGTCGACCACGCGGCGCGTCACGTCCACGTTGTACTCGTAGCTGGCGGGCGTTTTCGCGTCCTCCATCAGCGAGCCGTCCATCATGACGCTGGTGAAGCCGGAGCGGATGGCCTGCACGCACACCGCGGCGCTGGCGCCGTGGTCCTGGTGCATGACGACCGGAATGTCCGGATACATTTCGGCTGCCGCTTCGACCATCTTGCGCAGGAAGGGCTCGCCGGCGTATTTGCGGGCGCCAGCCGAGGCCTGCAGGATGACCGGCGCATTGACCTTCTGCGCCGCCTGCATGATGGCCTGGATCTGTTCCAGGTTGTTGATGTTGAAGGCGGGCACGCCGTAGCCGTGTTCGGCGGCGTGGTCGAGCAGGTGGCGCAGCGAAATCATGGGCATCAAGGTCTCCTCGGGTATTCCGGTCGTGGTAGTTCAAGGTGAAGGGAAGGGCGTGCCGGAACCGTGTCCGGTGCGCCCGGGGGTGTCGCCGTCGCGTCACCCTCCTGTGCGGTCCGCCGAAGCGAACAGCGCGCGCGCGCGCGCCGCCACGGCGTCCGGCGACAAGCCGAACAGTTCGGACAGGTGCGCGGCCGGCGCCGATTCGCCGAAGCGGTCCAGGCCCACCACGTCGCCCTGTTCGCCGACGTACTTCCACCACAGGGCGGTGCAGCCGGCTTCGATGGCCAGGCGGGGCAGATGGCGCGGTATCACGGCGCTGCGCCAGTCGGCCTCCTGGCGCTCGAACACTTCGATACAGGGCATGGACACCACGCGCGCGGCGATGCCTTCGGCCGCCAGCTTTTCCGCGACCTGCAGCGCGATGCCCACTTCGGAGCCGGTGGCGATCAGGCAGAGCGTTTCGTCGCGTGGCGCCCGCAGCACGTAGCCGCCGCGCGCGATGTCTTCGATGCGCGGCGTGCCGTCGCCGGCATGCGGCAGCGCCTGGCGCGACAGCAGCAGGCAGGCGGGGCCCGGCTGGGCGCCCGCGCCGCGCCGCAGCGCTTCGCGCCAGGCGACGGCGGTTTCGGTGGCGTCGGCCGGCCGCCATACGTCCAGTCCCGGAATGAGGCGCAGGCTGGCCGCGTGCTCGACCGGCTGGTGCGTCGGGCCGTCTTCGCCCAGGCCGATGGAGTCGTGGGTGAACACGTGGATGACCGGCAGCCGCATCAGCGCCGACATGCGTATGGCGTTGCGCGCGTAGTCGGAAAAGGTGAGGAAGGTACCGCCGTACGGACGGTAGCCGCCGTGCAGCGCCACGCCGTTCATCACCGCCGCCATGCCGAATTCGCGCACGCCGTAGTGCACGTGGTTGCCGGTACCGTCGCCCTTCAACGGCCGGTGACCGTTCCAGTCAGTCAGGTTGGAGCCGGTCAGGTCGGCCGAACCACCCAGCAGCTCGGGGATGACCGGGGCGATGATGTGCAGGCAGTCCTGCGAGGCCTTGCGGGTGGCGACGGCGGCGGCTCGCGCTTCGGCGCCTTCGCACGCGGCTTCGAGCGCGCGCAGCGCGTCCGACGTGAGCGGCACGTTGCGCCGGAAGCGGCGACTCAGGTCGGCCGCCAGCTCGGGAAAGGCCTTGGTGTAGTTGTCGAAGCGCTGTTGCCAGGCGCTGCGGGCGAGGGCGCCGTGTTCCTTCGCCGACCAGGCGTCACGCAGTGCCGCCGGAATCTCGAAGGGCGGCGAAACCCAGCCCAGCGCCTCGCGGGTGAGCGCGATTTCGGTCTCGCCCAGCGCTTCGCCGTGCGCCTTTGCGGTGCCGGCACGATTCGGCGAGCCCTGGCCGATACGGGTGCGGCAGCACACCAGCACCGGGCGGTCGCTGTCGCGTGCAGCCGCGATGGCGGCGTCGAGTGCCAGCGGATCGTGGCCGTCGACGCCGCGGATGACGCGCCAGCCACAGGCTTCGAAGCGCGCCGGCGTGTCGTCGGTAAACCAGCCGCTCACATCGCCGTCGATCGAAATGCCGTTGTCGTCGTAGAACACGACCAGCTTGTTCAGCTTCCAGGTGCCGGCAAGCGAGCACACCTCATGGCTGATGCCTTCCATCAGGCAGCCGTCGCCGACGAAGGCCCAGGTGCGGTGGTCGATCACCGCGTGGCCGGGGCGGTTGAATTCGGCCGCGAGAAGCTTTTCGGCCAGCGCCATGCCGACCGCGTTGGCGAGGCCCTGACCGAGCGGGCCGGTGGTGGTTTCGACGCCCGGCGTGACATCGACCTCGGGATGGCCGGGCGTGCGCGAATGCAGCTGACGGAAGCGGCGCAGTTCGTCCATCGGCAGGTCGTAGCCGGTCAGGTGCAGCAGCGCGTACAGCAGCATCGAACCGTGGCCGTTGGACAGCACGAAGCGGTCGCGATCGGGCCAGTGCGGGTCGGCCGGGTCGTGCTTGAGGTGGTGGCGCCACAACGCCTCGGCGATGTCGGCCATGCCCATGGGCATGCCCGGGTGACCGGAGTGGGCGGCCTGCACCGCGTCCATCGCCAGCGCGCGGATCGCGTTGGCGCACTGGCTGCGCAGGAAGAGGGTGGAGTCCGGGTGAGCGGCATTCACGTTGTTCATTGCATGTGCCTCAGGCGGCCCGCTGCTGGCGGCGGCGTTCGATCAGGCGCAGGATCATCGGCGTGAAGATGAGCTGCATCGCCAGTTCCATCTTTCCGCCCGGCACCACCAGCGTGTTGGCGCGCGACATGAAGGAGTCGTGCAGCATGCTGAGCAGGTAGGGAAAGTCGAAGCCGCGCGGGTTGGCGAAGCGGATCACCACCAGGCTTTCGTCGGCGGTCGGTATGGTGCGGGCGATGAAGGGGTCGCTGGTATCGACCACCGGCACGCGCTGGAAGTTGATGTGTGTGCGCGTGAATTGCGGGCAGATGTAGTGCACGTAGTCGTGCATGCGCCGCAGGATGACGTCGGTCACGGCTTCGGTGGAATAGCCGCGGGTGCTGCGGTCCCGGTGGATCTTCTGGATCCACTCGAGGTTGATGACAGGCACCACGCCGATCAGCAGATCGGCATACCGGGATACATCAACATGTTCGGTCTTCACACCGCCGTGCAGGCCTTCGTAGAACAGCAGGTCGCTTGCCGGCAGCGGCTCCCATGGCGTGAAGGTGCCGGCCGGCTGCTGGCAGGGCGCGGCCTCCTCGTCGTTGTGCAGGTACTTGCGGCTGCGGCCGGTGCCGCTTTCGGAGTAGTCGCGGAACAGCTGTTCCAGTTCGGCGAACAGGTTGGCCTCTTCGCCGAAGTGGCTGAAGTGGGGGCTGAACTGCGTGCTGTCGCCAGCTTCCGCCTCGGCCATCATGCGCTTCATTTCGGTGCGGTCGTAGCGGTGGTAGCTGTCGCCTTCGATGAGGGCGGCGGCCACGTTTTCGCGGCGGAAAATGTTCTCGAAGGTGCGCGTGACCGACGTGGTGCCGGCGCCGGACGAGCCGGTGATGGCGACGATGGGGTGTTTCACTGACATGAAAGCAATCCTTTCGATCGTGATTCGGTTCTTCAATCCTTCGCCCGCATCAGCGGGAGAAGGTGGCGCGCAGCGCCGGGTGAGGGTTGCGGCGCGTGCACCCTCACCCCCGGCCCCTCTCCCGCTGATGCGGGCGAGGGGAGAAGGGCGTGGGCGGTTGGCGTCGTGGGCGGTGCGTTGGCAAATGCGCATGTGCCTCTCCTGGATGCGGTTTCGACAATCCCTCTCCCGCATCAGCGGGAGAGGGTGGCGCGCAGCGCCGGGGGAGGGTTGCGGCGCGTGCACCCTCACCCCCGGCCCCTCTCCCGCTGAGGCGGGCGAGGGGAGAAGGGCGCGGGCGGTGGGCGTCGTGGGCGGTGCGTTGGCAAATGCGCATGGGCCTCTCCTGGATGCGGTTTCGACAATCCCTCTCCCGCATCAGCGGGAGAGGGTGGCGCGCAGCGCCGGGTGAGGGTTGCGGCGCGTGCACCCTCACCCCCGGCCCCTCTCCCGCTGATGCGGGCGAGGGGAGAAAGGCACGGTCAGACGGCATCGGCGAACAGGCCGCGTTTGCCGAACAGTGGCGACTGGAAGGTGTCGGCCGGCGGCTCGCGGTGGTAGGCCTCGATCCGCTCGACCTCGTCGGCCGAGCCGAACACGAAGCCGATGCGCTGGTGCAGCGCGTCCGGCTGCACGTCCATCAGCCGGCTGCGGCCGGTGCTGGCCATGCCGCCCGCCTGTTCGATCAGGAAGGCGATCGGGCTGGCTTCGTAGAGCAGGCGGAGGCGACCCGCGTTTGGCTGGGGCCGGGGCAGCGCAGGGCCGCTCCCAAGCTGCCCCACCCCCCCGGGGGGCGGGCAATGCGAAGCATTGACCTGGGGGCTCCCCCGGTAATCCTTCGGGTAGAGGAAGACGCCGCCGCGCATCAGGATGCGGTGCGTCTCGGCCACCAGCGAGGCGATCCAGCGCATGTTGAAATCGGCTTCGCGCGGGCCGGTGCGGCCGGCCAGGCATTCGTCGACATAGCGGCGCACCGCCGGCTCCCAGAAGCGGCTGTTCGACGCGTTGATCGCGAACTCGCGCGTACCGCGCGGCACCGTCAGATTGGGGTGGCTGAGCACCCATTCGCCGAGCACAGGGTCCAGCGTGAAGGCGTGCGTGCCGCTGCCCAGCGTCAGCACCAGCATGGTGGAGGGGCCGTAGATCGCGTAGCCGGCGCACACCTGTTCGCGCCCCGGCTGCAGGAAGTCGGCGGCGGTCGCCTCGCGCGCCGGGTCGGGCGCGCGGGTGATCGAGAAGATGCTGCCGACCGACACGTTCACGTCGATGTTCGACGAGCCATCGAGCGGGTCGAACGCGAGCAGGTACTTGCCGCGCGGGTACTGCGGCGGCGGCAGCGATATGTCGTCCAGCTCTTCGGACGCCATCGCGGCGACGTGGCCGCCCCATTCGTTGGCGCGCAGGAAGATCTGGTTGCTGAGTACGTCCAGCGTCTTCTGTTCCTCGCCCTGTACGTTGCCGCTGCCGGCCGAGCCAAGAACGCCGGCCAGGCCGCCCAACGCCACCTTGCGCGAAATCGCCTTGCAGGCGAGCGCGACGTCGGTGATCAGCGCGTTGAGGTCGCCGGTCGCCTCGGGATGACGGCGGCGTTCTTCTATCAGGTACTGGACCAGCGTGGTGCGTCCGCCTGTGGGCATGGGTCTCTCCTCCCTTGATGTGAATGCATGGGTGCGTGCGCCGTCTGTGCGGCGCTGCGCGGGTGTACGTGCCGGCGCTATTCGGTTTGTTCCTCGAAGTGCGCGCTCATTTCCACGAGTAGCTGCGACGGCGAGCCGACTGGCCATGGGGTGACGCCGGGTGCGCTGGCGTGGTGACCGCCCGCCGTGCCGTAGCCCCAGCCCACCAGCGCGACCGGGCAGCCGGCGGCCTGCGCGGCCAGCAGGTCGGCCGAGCTGTCGCCGACCATCAGCAGCTGCGCCGGCTTCACCGCTAGACGTGCGGCGGCGGCGTCGAGCATGGCCGGCGACGGCTTGAGCAGTTCGCTGCGGTCGCCGCCGTAGACCGAAGACATGAAAGGCAGCAGGCCGGCGGCGGCGAGCACCGCGCGCGCCAGCGGCGTCGGCTTGTTGGTCACCACCACCAGCGGGCAGATCGCATACAGGCCTTCGACCATTTCCTCGATGCCGTCATAGACCATGCCGTGATCGAGCGGCGCTTCCAGCGTGGCGCGGTCGAAGTCGGCGCGCAGCCGGGCATGCAGCGTGCCGTCGCTGTGTGCGAGGGCGAAGTGGTCGAGCGCGCGCGTGATCAGCTTGTCGGGGCCGCCGCCTATCCAGCCGCGCACGGTGGCGAGGTCGACATCGGGCAAGCCGGCCTGCGACAGGCCGAAGTTCAGTGCGTACCGGATGTCGGCGGCACTGTCGACCAGCGTGCCGTCGAGGTCGAAGGCAATGGCGTGGATTCTGTTCGTATCAAGCATGAGTGGCCTCGGAGGTGGGCGCGGGTGCGCGGCCTGCGACCGCGCGTTCGCGCAGCGTGCGGATGGCGTCGGCGTAGCGGCCGCCTGTGAAGACGGCCGAGCCGGCGACCAGCGTATCGGCGCCGGCGCCGGCCACCCGGGCCACGTTGTCGGCATTGACGCCACCATCGACCTCAAGCCAGATGTCGCGGCCGCAGGCGTCGATGCGGCGGCGTACCGCTTCGATCTTGGGCAGTGCGGACTCGATGAAGCGCTGGCCGCCGAAGCCCGGGTTCACCGACATGAGCAGCACCAGATCGAGCTGGTCGAGCACGTGGTCGAGTACGTTGAGCGGCGTGGCCGGGTTCAGCACCAGGCCGGCCTTGACGCCGTGGCTGCGGATGAGCTGGAGGGTGCGGTCGACGTGTTCGCTCGCTTCCGGGTGGAAGGAAATGATGGCCGCGCCGGCTTGCGCGAACATCGGGATCAGCGCGTCCACCGGCTTGACCATCAGGTGCACGTCGATCGGCACCGTGGCCCAGGGCTTGATCGCCTGGCACACCAGCGGGCCGACCGTCAGGTTGGGCACGTAGTGGTTGTCCATCACGTCGAAATGGATCAGGTCGGCGCCAGCGTCGATGACGGCCGCCACTTCGGCGCCGAGGCGGGCGAAGTCGGCCGACAGCAGGCTGGGGGCGATGCGCATGGGCGTGCTCGTCACAGTGCGGCCTCCGTCGGATGCGCCTGGCCGGCCAGCCGGCACAGTTCGTCGAAGCCGAGCCAGGCGCGGTGGCGCAGGCGGGTGCCCGATTCGTCCGGCAGCCGGGCCGAGGGGTCGCCCAGGTGCGGCAGCACCAGGCCGGCACCGGAGAAATCGCTGTCTTCGGTCCAGAAGGTCGGCGTGATCACCGTCCACAGTCCGGCGGCGCGCGCGGCGCGCAGGCCGTTGAGCGAATCTTCGAAGGCGATGGTACGGTCGGCGCGCACGCCGAGGTGTTCGAGCGCCAGCAGGTAGATGTCGGGCGCCGGTTTCTTCGCCGCGACCTGGTCGCCGCAGGCGATGACGGCGAAGCGTTCGAGCGCGCGCGCACCCAGCGTGGCGTGCAGCAGCGCATCGACGTTGATCGCCGTGGTGGTGCTGGCGATGGCCAGGCGGCAGCCGGCGTGCTGCGCTTCGTCGAGCAGGCGCGCGACGCCGGGGCGCAGCGGCACCGCGCCGTCGCGCACCACGGCGCTGTAGAAGCGCGTCTTCGCCGCGTGGATCTGCGGCACCCGGGCGAGCAGCCGGGCGCGCTCTGCGTCCGCCAGATCGAGCGCGGCGATGTGGCGGACGATGCGTTCCTTGCCGCCGGTGGTGGCGAGCAGCGATCTGTATTCGGTCCGTGTCCACGTCCAGCCCAGGTCCAGCTGTTCGAAGGCGAGGTTGAAGGCGGTGCGGTGCGCCTCTTCGGTGTCGGCCAGCGTGCCGTCGACGTCGAAGATCAGCGCATCGGGGCGGATGTCGGGCATGTCAGTCTTCCTTTCCGTCGCCCGCGAACACGCGGCTGGCCAGCACGTCTTCGGCGTACAGCGTGCACAGCGCATCGCGCGTCGGCGCCGTGTCGGTGGCGAACAGCCGGGTGGCGTGGCGCAGCCGGATGCGGTCGAGCGCGTTGCGCACCGAGCGCGCGTTGGCGAAGTGCGGCTGCTGGCGGCGCAGGCCGAGGTAGCGTTCGAACGCCGATTCGGCGGTGTCGTCGAAGCGGTAGTTCAGATTGCGCAGCATCAGTTGGGCGATGCGCATCAACTCGTCCTGGTCGTAGTCCGGGAAATCGATGTGGTGCGCGATGCGCGACGCCATGCCGGGGTTGCTGGAAAAGAAGGTGTCCATGCGGTCGCGGTAGCCGGCCAGGATCACCACCAGGTCGTCGCGGTGGTTCTCCATCACCTGCAGCAGGATTTCGATCGCTTCCTGCCCGTAATCGCGTTCGTTCTCCGGCCGGTACAGGTAGTAGGCCTCGTCGATGAACAGCACGCCGCCCATCGCCTTCTTGATGATTTCCTTCGTCTTGGGCGCGGTGTGGCCGATGAACTGGCCGACCAGATCGTCGCGCGTCACCGCCACCATGTGGCCCTTGCGCACGTAGCCGAGCTGCTTCAGCACCTCGGCCATGCGCAGTGCGACCGTGGTCTTGCCGGTGCCGGGGTTGCCGGTGAAGCACATGTGCAGCGATGGCGGCTTCGACTGCAGGCCCTGTTCGGCGCGCAGCCGGTCGATCAGCAGCAGCGCCGCGATGTCGCGGATGCGGCTCTTGACCGGCGCAAGACCGATCAGCTCGTCATCGAGCTGGTCGAGCAGGGCCTGCACGCCGGACGATGCGAACATCGAGCGTGGCGATGCAATGGCGGTCGGGGGGGCGGTGGCGGCGTCCATGAGGCAACCCCCCTTCAGTAACGCGCGCCTTCCGGACGCGCCTGCACGGCATAGCTTTCGATGCTGTAGCGCACGGTGCGGCCCGGTTCTTCGGTGCGGATCAGGCGGAAGCCGGGTTCGGCATCGGGCCGGTTCACGATGAACGACAGCACGACCGATTCGGTGCCGTGCGTCGAGTCGAACGCGGTGACCCGGATGTAGTACTGCGGGAAGGTGGCGCGGCAGGCGTTCACCTCGAACAGGATGGCCGCCGGGTCGCGGATGTCGAACATCGGGTTGCCGAACATTTCCCAGAAGGTGTTGCGCGGGTGCGGGTCATCGGTGTACTCGATGCCGACCGCCCAGCCCTGGTCCAGGCAGTAGTCGATCTGCGCCGCGATCTGGGAATCGGTCAGGTCCGGAAGGTAGGAAAAAGTGCCCTGGGTGATGCGCATGGTGGTTCTCCTTGATACGGTTTCATCAATCCCTCGCCCGCATCAGCGGGAGAGGGTGGCGCGCAGCGCCGGGTGAGGGCTGCGGTGCTTGTTCCCTCACCCCCGGCCCCTCTCCCGCTGATGCGGGCGAGGGGAGAAGGGCGCGGATGGTGGGTGTCGCGGCCGGTGCGGTGGTGATGCGCATGAGCTTCTCCGTGGTTCGGTTCTTCAACCCCTCTCCCGCATCAGCGGGAGAGGGTGGCGCGCAGCGCCGGGTGAGGGCTGCGGTGCTTGTTCCCTCACCCCCGGCCCCTCTCCCGCTGATGCGGGCGAGGGGAGAAGGGCGCGGATGGTGGGTGTCGCGGCCGGTGCGGTGGTGATGCGCATGAGCTTCTCCGTGGTTCGGTTCTTCAACCCCTCTCCCGCATCAGCGGGAGAGGGTGGCGCGCAGCGCCGGGTGAGGGCTGCGGTGCTTGTTCCCTCACCCCGGCCCCTCTCCCGCTGATGCGGGAGAGTGGAGAAGGGCGTCGCTCCTGCAGACGGCGTCACGCCACCGACGGCGTCGGCGCGTAGTCCGAGGTGTCGGTCGAGGCGTAGTTGAAGGTGATGTCGCCCCAGGTATCGAGGGCGGCGGCCAGCGGCGAGCACCATTTCGCGGCGTCGCGCAGGATCTGCGGGCCCTCTTCCCTGATGTTCCGGCCTTCGTTGCGCGCCAGCACCATGGCTTCGAGTGCCACGCGGTTGGCGGTGGCTCCGGCCTGGATGCCCTGCGGGTGGCCGATGGTGCCGCCGCCGAACTGCAGCACGACGTCGTCGCCGAACAGGTCGATCAGCTGGTGCATCTGGCCGGCGTGGATGCCGCCGGAGGCGACCGGCATCACCTTCTTCAGTGCGCCCCAGTCCTGGTCGAAGTAGATGCCGCGCTGCAGGTCGACCTCGGTGTGCGTGTCACGGCACACGTTGTAATAGCCCTGCACCGTCATCGGGTCGCCTTCCAGCTTGCCCACCGCGGTGCCGGCGTGGATGTGGTCGACACCGGCCATGCGCATCCACTTGGCGATGACGCGGAAGCTCACGCCGTGGTTTTTCTGCCGCGTGTAGGTGCCGTGGCCGGCGCGGTGCAGGTGCAGGATCATGTCGTTCTGCCGGCACCAGTGCGACAGCGACTGGATCGCCGTGTAGCCGACCACCAGGTCGACCATGACGATGACCGAGCCCAGATCCTTCGCGAAATCGGCGCGCCGGTACATTTCTTCCATCGTGCCGGCAGTGACGTTCAGATAGCTGCCCTTGACTTCGCCGGTCGCGGCGCTGGCCTTGTTGACCGCGTCCATGACGAACAGGAAGCGGTCGCGCCAGTGCATGAAGGGCTGCGAGTTGATGTTCTCGTCGTCCTTCATGAAATCCAGCCCGCCCTTCAGGCCTTCGTACACCACGCGGCCGTAGTTGCGGCCACTCAGGCCGAGCTTGGGCTTGGTGGTCGCACCCAGCAGCGGGCGGCCGAATTTGTCCAGTCGCTCGCGCTCCACGATGATGCCGGTCGGCGGGCCGGCAAAGGTTTTCACGTAGGCGACCGGAAACTTCATGTCTTCCAGTCGCGCCGCCTTCAGCGGCTTGAAGCTGAACACGTTGCCGATGATCGATGCGGCGACGTTGGTGATCGAACCTTCCTCGAACAGGCTCAGATCGTAGGCGACCCAGGCGAAATACTGGCCCGGATTGTTCGGTACCGGATCGACGCGATAGGCCTTGGCGCGGTACATGTCGCAGGCGGTCAGCCGGTCGGTCCACACGACGGTCCAGGTCGCGGTGCTCGATTCGCCTGCCACCGCGGCGGCGGCTTCGATCGGATCGACGCCGTCCTGCGGCGTGATGCGGAACAGCGCGAGGATGTCGGTCGCCTTCGGCTCGTAGTCGCTGTCCCAGTAGCCCATCTGCGCGTATTTCAGGACGCCGGCCGAATATCGCTTCTTCGCGTCGGTGATCTGCGTCGGGGTGTTCATGTCGCCCATGTCTTCCTCCCTGATGGTTCGTTCCGGCGCCTGGCCGGTCGTTTGTGTGCTGCAAGCTCGTTCCGAGGCGCTGACGATAAGGAGAACTTATGGATAAGAAAAGTTTGTTTTTTTCCTTTTGATATTAAGTTACGCTTATGAACCGACGGTGCAGCAGGATGCCGCAGCGCAGCAGTTCATCGGCGCCGAGGCGTACGTGCTGTGCAAGAGGTCTTGATTTGATGGAATTCTGGCAAAGTGCTGCAGCGCGACGTATCGGCCGGTCGGTGTCGCGCTGCCTGTGAAGGTCGGGTGTCTGTGATCCCCTGTCCGGGAGTGTGTACATGCTCAAGAACGCCACGCTTCGCCAGCTTTCCGCACTGCACGCAGTCGCCCGACTGGGCAGCGTGTCGCGTGCGGCCAGTGAAATCAATCTGACGCAGCCGGCGGTGTCGATCCAGCTCAAGCTGCTTGAGGAGTCGGCCGGCACGCCGCTGATCGAACGCGAAGGACGCGGCATCCGGCTGACGACGGCCGGCGAGGTGATGGCCGACTACGCCGGACGCATCCTCGAACTGTGGCGCGAGGTGGGCGACGAAATGGCCGCGCACCGCGGCGTCGTGTCGCGCCGGCTGCGCATCGGCGTGGTGACCACCGCCGAATATCTGGTGCCGCGCATGCTGGTCGTATTCGCGCGCGACAATCCAAATGTCGAAGTGAAGCTGAAGGTGGGCAACCGCGATGAAGTCGTGCGCCTGCTGTCGAGCCACGAGGTCGATCTGGTCATCATGGGCCGTGCGCCCAGGGAACTGAAAACCCGGGCCACACCGTTTGCGCGCCACACGATGGCCTTCATCGCCGCGCCGTCGCATCCTCTGATGTCGCGCGGCCCGCTGCTGCTGCGGGATCTGGCGCAGGAAGACCTGCTGGTGCGCGAACGTGGCTCGGGTACGCGCACCACGCTGGAGAAGCTGTTCCGCGACGCCGAGCTGAATCTGCGCGTCGGCTCCGAGCTGTCGAGCAACGAGGCGATCAAGCAG
>NZ_JANINH010000011.1:65000-90111 GCF_024580155.1 Methyloversatilis sp. XJ19-13
TCGCGAGAAAGCAGGCGTGTTGTGCACCCCTTGCGTCCCGGACGGTCACCCCTGCAACGCGTACCCGCCGGCATTCCGGTGCGGGCGCCGTGGCATCCGGGACGATTTCTTTCGCGTAACTATCTCGAGCCGCTCGGGCTGTCGCAGAGCGAAGCCGCGCGTGCGCTCGGCATGTCGCGCCGCCGCCTGCACGAGATCGTGCACGGCCAGCGCGCCTTCACGCCCGACACCGCCATCCGCTGCGCCCTGCTGTTCGGCACCGACGCCGCCTTCTGGCTCGCCCTGCAGTCCGCCTGGGACAGCTTCCACGCCTGGAAGTCGCTGCGCGCCACGCCCCACGCCACGCTTCCGCGCGGCGCTCACTGATTCTTTCCGAAGGGATTTTGACCGTGACCCCGAATCCGTCCGCAAGCAGCTGTCACCCACCCCGTGACAGCATCGTCGTGCTCGGCATCGGCAACGTGCTGTGGGCCGACGAAGGCTTCGGCGTGCGCTGCGTCGAAGCGCTGCAGCATCGCTTCGAATTCGATTTCGCACCGCAAGGGAGCCCCGACGTTCAGCTGATCGACGGCGGCACGCAAGGCCTGTACCTCGTGCAGCACGTGCAGGCAGCCGACTGCCTGCTCATCTTCGACGCCATCGACTACGGCCTCGAACCGGGTACGCTCAAGTGCATCGCCAACGACGACGTGCCGCGCTTCATGGGCGCCAAGAAGATGAGCCTGCACCAGACCGGCTTCCAGGAGGTGCTGATGCTGGCGCAGCTGACCGGGCGGTACCCGCGCGAAGTGCTGCTGATCGGCTGTCAGCCGGAAGAGCTGGAGGACTACGGCGGCAGCCTGCGACCGACGGTGCGCCGCGCGATGGACGACGCGCTGGCGCTGGGCCTGGAGGCGCTGCGCCGCTGGGGCGCCCGACCGGTGCCGCGCACCACGCCGCTGACCGTGCGCGAGTGCATCACCTTCGCCGAGCTCGAACTGGCGCGCTACGAGGATGAGCGTCCGCCGGAAGCGCTCGCCTGCCGCAGCGGCGACGCCCGCTTCTTTCCTGCCGCAGGTGCGGAGGACTCGACTGCGGGCACAGCCTGATCATGTGTCTGGGCATACCGATGCAGGTGATCGCCGTGGAGCCGGGTCACGCGCGCTGCGCGGGCCGGCTGGGCGAACGCCGCGTGCGCAGCGCGCTGGTCGGCGAAGTGGCCGTCGGCGACTGGCTGCTGGTGTTCCTCGACAGCGCGCAGGAACGCATCACGGTCGAGCGCGCACGCGAAGTCGACGCCACGCTGGACCTGATCGAAGCCGTCATGCAGGGCGAAGCCGGTGACGGCGATGCCGCCTTCGCGCTGCCGTCGGCAATGAGCAGTGAACAACTGCGGGCGCTGTCCGGCGCCCGCGCGCAAGTGCAGGACACCGCACCGGATAACTCGCAGCACACCACGCAGGGAGAAAGCGCATGAACATCGAAACCGCATCATCCGAAACGGTCGTCACGCTGCCGGTCGCCGCGCCGGCTCTCGTGTCGCCGCTGATCGAGCGGCTGGTCAGCACGCACGGCGCGACCTGGCTCACCGCCGACAACGTCGCCGACTGGGCCGGCGGCGGCGGCGACCACGTCATCCTGCTGGCCGGCGACCCGGTGCGCTTCCCCGAGGCGCTCGACCTCGCCGTCGTGCTGCCCGAACTGCGCCAGCACTTCGCGCAGCGCTTCGCCATCGGCGTCGCCACGCGCGAACACGAGGACGCGATCGCCAAGCGCTACGGCTCGATTCGCTGGCCGGCGCTGGTGTTCGTGCGCGACGGCCAGTACGTCACCGTGCTGTCCGGCATGCTCGACTGGCAGGTCTATGTCGAGCGCGTCGGCGAAGCGCTGGCGATGCCCGCGTCGCGCGCACCCACCATCGGCATTCCGGTGCGCAATGGCAGCGCATCCGATTCGTCCTGTCACTGAACGGAGTACGACACGTGAAAGAATTTCCCGCTTTCCCGATTCCGGTCGCCGTCATCGGCCCCGGCACCCAGGTCGAAGACGAAGCGCTGCACTACCTCAACATGCCGCAGGGCATGGAAACCTTCCGTCCGCCCATCCTGCCCGAGCCGGAAGAGCTGGTCGGCCACGAACAGGCGCATCTGGCGCTGCGCGACGTGTTGGCCTGCCTGGGCGAGACGCGCACCGACGGCCGCAACCGCAGCATCGACCTGACCCGCCTGCCGCCCGAGGACCTGAAGCTGATCAATCAGGTCATGGGCGAGGGCGAGGTCAGCGCGCAGGTACGCACCGACGGCGATGCCGGCCACCACGTGGCGGTGCAGGAATCGGTGTTCGCCGGCGTCTGGCGCGTCATTGTCAGCGACGGTGGCCGTGTCGTGTCCGACACGATGGAGGTGGGCGCCATTCCGCAGGTGCTGCGTACTTCGGCCACCGAAGACCTGTGGATCACCGCGCCGCGCTGGCAGGGCGCGCTGCCGCCCAATGTGCAGAACGCACCGGCGCTGCTGGCCGAGATCGGCGACCAGTGGCGCGCCTGGCAGCCCGGCAAGCCGGCGCACGTGGTGAACCTGACGCTGCTGCCGATGTCGGTCGAAGACATCGGCTTCATGGACCACCACCTCGGCACCGGCCGTGTGCTCATCCTGTCGCGCGGTTACGGCAACTGCCGCATCACCAATACACGCGTGCCCAACACCTGGCGCGTCGTGTATTACAACTCGCAGGACGTGGTCATCCTGAACACGGTCGAGGTGTCCGCGCTGCCGGAAGTCGCGCTGGCGGCGAAGGAAGATCTGGAGGACTCGTTCGAGCGCCTGACCGAAGTGCTGGCCTGGGTGGAAGGCGAATGATCATGTCGGCCAATGTGCGCTTCGAAGGCAGCTATCTCGGCGACGCCGGCAAGTTGCCGGACAATGCGAAGCTCGAATGCAAGATCTGCTGGTGGGTGTATGACCCGCAGCAGGGCGACCCGGTGTGGCAGATCGCGCCGGGCACCGCCTTCACCGACCTGCCGCCGCACTGGCGCTGCCCGCAGTGCGACGGCGACGCCGACCAGTTCATGGTGATCGACTGAGGTTGATCGCCTCACCTCACCGCACCTGCGCGACCGACATGATCACCGACCCGATGCTCGCCTACCGTATGAGCGCCCTCGAAGCGCTGTTCCGCCAGATCGCCGACACCCGCATGGCCGGGCTGCCGATCGTGAACGGGGCGCTGCGCATCGAGGCGGTGGGTTTCGAGCCGTGTGCGTCGGAGCCGGACCTGCCGGCGGCCGCGAGCGGCGTGCTGGTGACGCCGTGGTTCATGAATCTGGTGCGCCTGCCGCTGGCGCGCGAGGACGAGCTCGGGCGCGTCGGCGTCACGCGCCGGCTGGCAGTCGGGCGCGAGCGCTTCGATTTCATCGGCGCGCACGAAGCCGCCGTCGGCACCTTCGACGCCTGTTCGCTGTTTTCGCCGATGTTCGATTTCGCGTCGCAGGACACCGCCGTCGCCACCGCGCAGGCGGTGCTGGCGCGACTGCGCGAACCGCTGCCCGAGGCAGCGAAGGATGCGGCAAAGGACGCGGCGGAACAGCCGGAACGCCCGGCCCGCCGCGGCTTCCTGTTCGGACGGAGCCGCACGCCATGATGTCGCTCGACGCACTGGCCGGCGTGCTGCGCGTGCAGCCGGGTGCTCCACGCCCGGCCGCGCTGAGCGGTCAGCGTCCGGACTGGGCGGCGCGCCTCGCCGTCGGTCGCCCGGCGCAGTCGCTGCCCGATCTGCTCGGTGCCGTGTTCAGCCTGTGCAGCCACGCGCACCGGCTGTGCGCGGGCGCCGCGGTCGACGCAGCGCTGGGCGTCGATGCGCCGCGGCCGGACACCCTGCGCGGCGAAACACAGCGCGAACACCTGCGCCGCATCCTGCTCGACTGGCCGGCGCTGCTGATGGCCGGGCCATCGGCCGACGCACAGCGCGCGCTTGCCACCTGTCCGGTGCTGCGCGCCGGCGGGCGCGACGACGACCGTGCCGACAACATGCCGGACTGGATCGAGCGCCACCTGCTCGGCGTCGCGCCGACGCAGTGGCTGGCCGCCTTCGAGCGCGCACCGCAGCAGGCCTTCACCGTCTGGCGCGATGCAGCGCCGTCCTGGCTGGCTCGCCTGCTGCGCGACAACGCCGCGCTGGCCGATGCACCGGTCGCCGCGGCGCCTGCGCTGCACGTGCATGCCAGTGAAGCGGCGTTGCGCGCACTGGCCGCCGAGATGACGCAGGACCCGGCCTTCACGCGTCGCCCGCGCATGAACGGTGCCTGTGCCGAAACCGGCTGCTGGACGCGGCTGGCCGATTCCATGCTGCCCCGCTCGGCGTCCGACCGCTTCGCCGCGCGGCTGGCTGAACTGGTGCGTCTCGCGCTGCCCGGCGGCGAAGGCCGCCTGCTCAGCGGCCGTCTGTCGCTGGCGCCGGGCGAGGGGCTGGCTTGGGCGGAAATGGCGCGCGGCCTGCTCGTGCATCACGTGCGGCTGGATGGCCAGGGTGATCAGGCGCGCATTGCCGCCTGCCATGTGCTGGCACCGACCGAATGGAATTTCGATGCCGACGGCGCGGTGGCTGCCGCACTCGAAAAGCTCGACCCGGCAGCGCCCGATTGCGCGCGCCGTGTCGCGCTGCTGATGGCGGCATACGACCCCTGCGTGCGCTACGAGGTGGCCGGCGCCGCGGAGCTGGCCCATGCATGAAGCCAGCCTGGCCGGCGGCATCCTGCAGCTGGTCGAACGGACCGCCGCGCGCGAGCGCTTTGCACGGGTCACTCACCTGCGGCTGGAGGCGGGCCAGCTGGCCGGCGTCGAGTCGCGCGCACTGCGCTTCGCACTCGAAGCCATCGCGCCCGGCACCTTGCTCGACGGCGCACGGATCGACATCGACGAACCGCCGGGTCAGGCGTGGTGCATGGACTGCAGCCTCACTGTTGAGATCGCGCAGCGCGGCGACGCCTGCACCCACTGCGGCGGCTACCGGCTGCAGCCGACCGGCGGCACCGAACTGAAGGTGATCGACATGCAGGTCGAGGATTGAGAAGCGGTTTTTTTTGGGAGCGAGCGTGCTCGCGATCGGGCGGTTGCGCAGCGCTGCAGGATTTTTCGCGCCGTCGCGGGCACGCTCGCTAACACTGAAGTCGGGGCCCGGACCGGGCAAGGACCAAGGAGATCGATATGTGCGTTGTATGCGGATGTGCCGGAGACGGCAGCCAGGTGACGATGGAAGGGCACGGCCACGCCCATCCGCCCAGCCCCTATTCGCCAGCGGCGCGCCGGGTGAAGGCCGGTGCGCTGGCGATCCGTCTGGCGGAACCGACGCCGGCCGATGCGTCGCACATCGCGGTCGACCCATCCAGCGGCGACCTGCATTTCGGCGCCGGTGCGGCGAAGGTGTCGGTGCCCGGCATGAGCCAGGCGCGCGCGATCCGGCTCGAAACCGACATCCTCGGCGAGAACGACCGCGTGGCCGCGCAGAACCGCGCACTGTTCGCGGCCTACGGCGTGACCGCGCTGAACTTCGTGTCCAGCCCCGGCTCCGGCAAGACGACATTGCTGTGCGCCACCATCGAGGCGTTGAAGGCGCGTGCGCCGGGCCTGCCGGTGGCGGTGATCGAGGGCGATCAGCAGACTTCCTTCGACGCCGACCGCATCCGCGCCACCGGCGCGCCGGCGCTGCAGATCAACACCGGCAAGGGCTGCCACCTCGACGCGCCCATGGTGGCCGAGGCCTTCGCCCGCCTGCAGCGCGACGACCGTGGGCACGGTGACGGCCGCAGCCTGCTGTTCATCGAGAACGTCGGCAACCTCGTCTGCCCGGCGATGTGGGACCTCGGCGAGGCGGCCAAGGTGGCCATCCTGTCGGTCACCGAAGGCGAGGACAAGCCGCTGAAATACCCGGACATGTTCGCCGCCAGTGCGCTGATGCTGGTGAACAAGATCGACCTGCTGCCGTATCTGAATTTCGACATCGAGCGCTGCATCGCCTTCGCGCGCCGCGTCAATCCGGCCATCGAAGTCATCCGCGTGTCGGCCACGACGGGCGAGGGCATGGGCGACTGGCTGGCGTGGATGGAGGCGCGGCTGACCAGCGACGCGGTGGCCGGGCTGCAGGCCGGTCTCGACGACATCGTGCGGAGCGTCGCCTCATGAGCCCGACAACGCCCACCGTGCTGGCAGTCGGCGCCTGGTTGAAGAACGCCGCCTGCCTGTTCGAGGACGGTCGCGCCGTGTGGTCGCCAATGCACGGCGACCTCGGCGACCCGCAGGCCTGTGTGGCGCTCGACCGTTCGCTGGACACCCTGCTCGCGCAGGCGACCTCGCCGGTCGCAGCGATCGCACATGATCTGCATCCGGATTTCTACAGCACGCAGCGGGCCGTTGCGCTGGCCGACCGGCTCGGCGTGCCGGCCATCGGCGTGCAGCACCACCACGCGCACATCGCCGCGGTGATGGCCGAACACGGCCTGACCGAGCCGGTGGTCGGGCTGGCGCTGGATGGCGTCGGCCTGGGCACCGACGGCGTGGCCTGGGGCGGCGAACTGCTGTGGGTCGCCCCCGGAGAATGGCGCCGGCTCGGCCATCTTTGGCCGCTGCGACTGGCCGGGGGCGACGTGGCCGCGCGCGAGCCCTGGCGCATGGCGGCCGCCGCGATGCAGACGCTGGGTCGCGGCGCCGACATCGAGGCGCGCTACACCGCTGCGGTCGGCGCGCAGGCCGCGCGCACTGTTGCCCGCATGCTCGATACCGGCCTGAACAGCGCGCCCACCACCAGCACTGGCCGCTGGTTCGACGCCGCCGCCGGCGCCCTTGGCGTCAGCGTGCGCCAGTCGCACGAGGCCGAAGCCGCCATCGCGCTCGAATCGGCCGCCAAGCGCTGGTTTGCCGCGCACGGCGAGCCGACGCTGGACAGCGTCGTCGAGGTCGCGGGCGACAGCATGCTGGACCTGCGTCCGCTGCTCGCCCGCCTGCTTGACTGGCCGGACGGCGAAAATCGATGCGACGAAGCCGCGGCCTGGTTCCACGTGGCGCTGGCCGACGGTCTTGCGCAGTGGGCGATCGCCGCCGCGCAGGCCACCCAGGTCGACACCGTCTGCCTCGGCGGCGGCTGTTTCATGAATGCGCTGCTGACGCGCCGCGTCACGCTGCGGCTGCAGAGCCGCGGCCTGCGCGTGCTGCGGCCGCAAGCCACCTCCTGTGGCGACGCCGGTCTGGCGCTGGGCCAGGCCTGGGCCGTCGCGCAGCAGATCCATCTCGCACCCGGCGTGCTTACGGAGTCCCTGTCATGTGTCTAGCCATCCCCGCCAGACTGGTCGAACTGCGCGCCGACGAACGCGCAGTGGTGAACCTCGGCGGCATCCGCAAGGACGTGTCGATCGAACTGGTGCCCGAGGCGCAGGTCGGCGACTACGTCATCATCCATGTCGGCCACGCCATCGGCATGATCGACCCGGAAGAGGCCGAGCGCACGCTGGCGCTGTTCGGCGAGATGGCCGAAGCGGCCGCCGCAGACGGAGCGTCCGCATGAAATACATCGACGAATTCCGCGACGGCGACGTCGCCCGCAAGATCGGCGAGCGCCTGCGCGCCGAAGCCGATCCGGCCCGCCAGTACAGCTTCATGGAGTTCTGCGGCGGCCATACGCACGCCATTTCGCGCTACGGCGTGCGCGAACTGCTGCCGCCGAACGTGCGCATGATCCACGGCCCGGGCTGCCCGGTCTGCGTGCTGCCGATCGGCCGCGTCGACATGGCGATCGGCCTGGCGCTCGAGCGCGACGCCATCGTGTGCACCTACGGCGACACCATGCGCGTGCCGGCCTCCGACAACCTGTCGTTGACCAAGGCGAAGGCGCGCGGCGGCGACATCCGCATGGTGTATTCGGCCACCGACGCGCTCACCATTGCGCGCGACAACCCGGGGCGCGAAGTGGTGTTCTTCGCCATCGGCTTCGAAACGACGACGCCGCCGACCGCGCTGGCCATCCTGCGCGCGCAGCGCGAGGGCCTGGCGAATTTCAGCGTGCTGTGCTGCCACGTGCTGACGCCGTCGGCCATCACGCACATCCTCGAATCGCCGGAGGTGCGCCAGTACGGCACAGTGCCGATCGACGGCTTCGTCGGCCCGGCGCACGTGAGCATCGTCATCGGCTCGGGTCCGTACGAGCACTTCGCCGAGGAATACCGCAAGCCGGTGGTGATCGCCGGCTTCGAACCGCTGGACGTGATGCAGGCCATCCTGATGCTGGTGCGTCAGGTGAACGAAGGCCGGGCGCACGTCGAGAACGAATTCACCCGCGCGGTCGACCGCGACGGCAACCTGGGCGCGCAGCAGAAGGTGTCCGAGGTATTCGAGCTGCGGCCGACCTTCGAATGGCGCGGCCTGGGCGAGGTGCCGTACAGCGCGCTGAAGATCCGCCCGGCGTTCGCGCAGTTCGACGCCGAGCGCCGCTTCGGCCTCGGCTACACGCCGGTCGCCGACAACAAGGCCTGCGAGTGCGGCGCCATCCTGCGCGGCGTCAAGCAGCCGACCGACTGCAAGATCTTCGGCACCGTGTGCACGCCGGAAAACCCGGTGGGCTCGTGCATGGTGTCGAGCGAGGGGGCCTGTGCCGCGCATTACGCCTACGGGCGGTTCAAGGACATTCCGGTGGTGACAGCATGAACGCGAGAGACGACAGCAAGGGCGGCACGGTGCGCGCCGGTTACGTCCGGCCGCTGGACATCCGGCACGGTCGCATCGACATGGGCCACGGCGCCGGTGGCCGCGCCGCCGCGCAACTGATCGACGAAATCTTTCTCGCCGCCTTCGACAACCCCTGGCTGCGCCAGGGCAACGACGGCGCCGCGTTCGCCATCCCGGCCGGCCAGCGCATGGTGATGGCGACCGACGGCCATGTGATTTCGCCGTTGTTCTTCCCCGGCGGCGACATCGGCGCGCTCAGCGTGCACGGCACGGTGAACGACGTGGCGATGATGGGCGCCACACCGCTCTACCTGGCGGCCAGCTTCATCCTCGAAGAGGGCTTTCCGCTGGCCGATCTGAAGCGCATCGTGCAGTCGATGGCGGCGGCGGCGCGCGAGGCCGGCGTGCCGGTCATCACCGGCGACACCAAGGTGGTCGAACAGGGCAAGGGCGACGGCGTGTTCATCAGCACCACCGGTGTCGGCGTGGTGCCGCACGGCATCGACGTGTCGGGCGCGAACGCGCGCGCCGGCGACGTCATCCTGCTGTCCGGCACCATCGGCGACCACGGTGTGGCCGTGCTGTCGCAGCGCGAGTCGCTCGAATTCGAAACGACCATCGTATCGGACACCGCGGCACTGCATACATTGGTCGCCGCAATGCTGGCCGCGTCGCCGGCCATCCGCGTGCTGCGCGACCCGACGCGTGGCGGCCTGGCCACCACGCTGAACGAAATCGCCGGCCAGTCGGGCGTCGGCATGCTGCTCGACGAGGCGGCCATACCGGTCAAGCCCGAAGTCGACGCCGCCTGCGAACTGCTCGGGCTCGATCCGCTGTACGTCGCCAACGAAGGCAAGCTGGTCGCCATCGTGCCGGCGGAACAGGCCGACGCCGTACTAGCGGCGATGCGCGCGCATCCGCGCGGCACGGACGCCGCGCGCATCGGCGTCGTGCAGGCTGACGCGCACCACTTCGTGCAGATGAACACCCGCTTCGGTGGCCGGCGCGTGGTCGACTGGCTGAGCGGAGAGCAGTTGCCGCGCATCTGCTGAACCGCGATGAGCGCCGATCGCGTCTACGCCAAGACCGACAAGGGCCGCGCCGAACTGCAGTCGCGCACCGGCACGCTGCGCGGCCGCCTGCGTGCGGCGCTCATCGTCGTCAACGGCCAGGCACCGCTGTCCGCGCTGCAGGCTGTGATCGGCGACGGCGCAGCCAGCCTGCTCGACGAGCTGCGCAGCCTGGGCCACGTCGAGGCGGTCGATCCCGCTGCGCAGCCGGTCTCCGGCGCAGGTGAAAGGCCAGTCGACGCGCTGCTCGAAATGCGGCGCGCCGACGCAATGCACCGGCTGGCACCTCACTTCGGGCCCGATGTGGCACTGATCGCCCGCCCGCTGCTGGCCGCCGAAGGCGCTGCCGCCTTCAACCACGCACTCGACGCGATCGAACGCAAGCTCGCGCTCTACATGGGTCGTCGCGACGCCGCACGCACGCTGGCCGGACTGAAGCTGCCGACATGACACCGCCGCTGCGCGTCCTGCTGCTGTGCCACAGCTTCAACAGCCTGAGCCAGCGCCTGTACGCCGAGCTGACGGCGCTCGGTCACATGCTGTCGGTGGAGCTGGACATCGCGGACGCCGTGACCGACGAGGCGGTCGCGCTGTTCCAGCCGGACCTCGTGCTGGCCCCTTTCCTGAAGCGGCGCATCCCGGAGCCGGTGTGGCGCGCCCTGCCCTGTTTCATCGTGCATCCGGGTCCGCCCGGCGACCGCGGTCCGGCAGCGCTCGACTGGGCCATCGTCGAGGGGCAGCGCGAGTGGGGCGTCACCGTGCTGCAGGCGGATGGCGATTTCGACGCCGGTCCGGTCTGGGGGGCCGCGACCTTCCCGCTGCGTGCGGCGTCCAAGGGCACGCTCTACCGGCGCGAGGTGACCGAGGCGGCGGTCGCGGCGACCTTGCAGGCGCTCGCCCGCTTCACTGCCGGCGATGCGCCGCAGAAAAGCGTGCCCGCCGCCGACGGCTGGCGCGGCGTGCTGCCGCAGGCGCGCCGCGCGATCGACTGGTCGCGCGACGACAGCGCAACGGTGCTGGCGAAGATACGTGCCTCCGACGGTCAACCGGGCGTGGTCGATGCGCTGTTCGGTACGCCCTGCCGGCTGTTCGACGCGCACCCCGCGACGCCGGAGGTGCTGGCCGGCCTTGGCGGTGGGCCGGGCGACGTGCTGGCGCAGCGTGACGGCGCGCTGCTGCGCCGGACCGTCGATGGCGGCGTCTGGATTGGACGCGTGTCGGTCGCCCTCGGCGACGCAGCGTCGCCGATCAAGCTGCCGGCGACGCAGGCCTTTGCGTCGGAGGCCGCGACGCTGCCCGAACGCGCAGTGCCGCTCACGCGGGTGGCCGATGAGTGGGGCGAGCTGCGCTACACCGAGCATGGCGAGTGCGGAGCCCGCGTCGGCGTGCTGAGTTTTGACTTCTGCAATGGCGCGATGTCCACCGCGCAATGCCAGCGCCTGCGCGACGCGCTGGTCGAGGTGAAGCAGCGCGACACGCAGCTGCTGCTGATCGCCGGCGGCGACGGCTTCTTCAGCAATGGCATCGATCTCAACTGCATCGAGGCGGCGGCGCACCGCGACGGCGACAGTGCGGCCGACGAATCGTGGCGCAACATCAATGCGATGAACGACGTCGCGCTGGAAATCATCACCACCACCGACCGCCTCACGGTGTCGCTGCTGCGCGGCAACGCCGGTGCCGGCGGCGCCTTCCTCGCGCTGGCGGCGGATGAGGTGTGGGCGCAGCGCGGCGTCATGCTGAACCCGCACTACAAGAACATGGGCAATCTGTACGGCTCGGAGTACTGGACCTATCTGGCGCCGCGCCGGCTCGGCGCCGACGGCGCGCGTGCGCTGATGCAGCGCCGGCTGCCGCTGTCGGTGCCCGAGGCGCTGCGCATCGGCTTCGTCGACCGTTGCCTCGATGGCGCGGCCGGCGACGCGCTCGATGCGGCGGTGCGGGAAGCCCGCCTGCTGGCTGCGTCGTACAATCTGCGCGATCGCGTCATGCGCAAACAGACCGAGCGTGCGGCCCACGAAGCCGACCGTCCACTTGCCGATTACCGCCAGGAAGAACTGTCCCGCATGCACCGCAACTTCTACGGCTTCGACCCCAGCTTCCACATCGCACGCCATCACTTCGTGCACAAGCTGCCGCACGCGTGGACGCCGCGCCATCTGGCCGTCCACCGCGAGGTCGGCGCACGATGAACGCCACGCTGCGCCTGCCCACCGTGCTGGTGGTCGACGACGAAGTGCGCTCGCAGGACGCGATGCGTCGCACGCTGGAGGAGGACTTCTCCGTGCTCACCGCCAGCGGTGCCGACGACGCGCGCCAGCAGCTTGAGCGGCACGAGGTGAACGTCATCCTGTGCGACCAGCGCATGCCCGGCCTGACCGGCGTGCTGTTCCTGAAAGAGGTGCGCGAGCGCTGGCCCGACGTCGTGCGCATCGTCATTTCCGGCTACACCGATTCGGAAGACATCATCGCCGGCATCAACGACGCCGGCATCTATCAGTACATCCTGAAACCGTGGGTGCCCGACCACCTGCTGGCCACCGTGCGCAATGCCGCCGAAGCGCAGACGCTGCAGCAGGAAACCGCCCGCCTCGACCTCGAACTGCGCACCGCCACACCGGTGCTGCGCCAGCGCGCGGCGCACAAGCTGGAGCGCGCGCGCAAGACCTTCGGTTTCGACCGCATCGAGCGCGCGCCCGGCAGCCCACTCGATTCAGTGTGCGAAATGGCGGCCCGCGTCGCGCGCTACGACCTGTCGGTGCTGGTGCTCGGCGAATCCGGCACCGGCAAGGAACTGCTGGCGCGCGCCATCCACTACGCCAGCCCGCGCGCGAATGGCGCCTTCGTCGTCGAGAACTGCGCGGCGATACCGGAAACGCTGCTCGAATCCGAACTGTTCGGCCACAAGCGCGGTGCCTTCACCGGCGCCTACGAAGACCATATCGGCCTCTTTCAGCGCGCCGACGGCGGCACCGTGTTCCTCGACGAAATCGGCGAAACATCGCCCGCCTTCCAGGTGCGCCTGCTGCGCGTGCTGCAGGAAGGCGAGGTGCGCCCGGTCGGCGGTACGCGCGCCCTGCCGGTGGACGTACGTGTCATCGCCGCCACCCACCGCGAGCTCGAACAGCGGGTGCGCGACGGGCTGTTCCGCGAAGATCTGTATTACCGCATCGCCGGCGCCACCTTCACCGTACCCCCGTTGCGCGAGCGGGTGGGTGACATCGAGCCGATCGCCCGCCGTGTCGTCGACGAAGTAGGCATCGAACTGGGCCGCCCCGGCGCCGTGTTGACCGATGAGGCGATGGCCTGTCTGATGGCCTATCCCTGGCCAGGAAATATCCGCGAGTTGCGCAACGAACTGGCGCGCGCGCTCGCGCTGAGCGACAGCGAACGCATCGAGGCGCTGTCGCTGTCGCTGCGTGTGCTGCACGGTCAGACCGGCCTCACGGCCACCGCCAGCGCTACGCCGCTGCCGGCCAGCGGTACGCTGGCCGAGCGGCTGGACGCGATCGAAGCCATGCTGTTGCGTGAAACATTGCTGCGCCATCGTTGGAACAAGACGCGCGCTGCCAGGGAGCTGGGGCTTTCGCGCGTCGGTCTTCGAGGAAAGATGGTGCGTTTCGGTCTGGAGGGCTGATGTTCGTTGATGCGGCAGCAGTGCGTGACGATGGGCTGGAGAGCGCAGATGCGGTGCTCGACCGCTGGCAGCGCGATCCGCACGCGCTGGTGCAGGTGCTGCGCGAAACGCAGGCGATCACGCACTGGCTGCCGCGCCCGCTGCTCGCCCGCATCGCCGCCGCGCTCGGTCTGACGCTTGCGCACGTCGAAGGTGTGGCCGGTTTCTACCGCTTCTTCCACACCCGCCCGGTGGGCCGCACGCGGCTGCTGTTCTCCGACAACATCACCGACCGCATGCTGGGCAGCGAAGCACTGCTGGCGCAGCTGTGCGCACGCCTCGGCGTGGCGCCGGGCGAGGTCGATGCGCAGGGCCGATTCAGCGTAGACCGCTGTTCCTGTACCGGACTGTGCGACCAGGGTCCGGCACTGCTGGTGAATCATCATCAGGCCGTCACGCGACTGGACGCGGCGCGCGTCGACGCGCTCGCCGATCTGCTGCTGGCCGGCACGCCGGTCGAACAGTGGCCGGCCGAGTGGTTCGAGGTGATCGACGGCGTGCAGCGGGCCGATGTGCTGCTGGGCGGTCTGGCCGCCGACACACCGACGCTGCCGGCGGTGCTCGCGCAGTCGCCGCAGGCCCTGCTCGACGCAGTGGCGCAGTCCGGCCTGCGCGGCCGCGGCGGCGCGGGCTTTCCGACCGCGCGCAAATGGCAGGCCTGCCGCGACGCAGCCGGCCCCTTGCGCTGTGTCGTCTGCAACGCCGACGAGGGCGAGCCCGGCACCTTCAAGGACCGCGTGCTGCTGGCGAGCCACGCCGACGCCGTGTTCGACGGCATGACGGTGGCGGCGCGCGCGGTCGGCGCGCAGCAGGGCTTTCTGTACCTGCGCGGCGAGTACCGCTTCCTGCTGCCGCAGCTCGAACAGGGGCTCGCGCGCCGCCGTGCACAGGGCCTGCTCGGCCGTGACGCAGGGGGCGTCGCCGGCTTCGTTTTCGATATCGCCATCCATCTGGGCGCCGGTGCCTATGTCTGCGGCGAGGAATCGGCGCTGATCGAATCGCTGGAAGGCAAGCGCGGCACGCCGCGCATCCGCCCGCCCTTCCCGGTACAGGCCGGCTACCTCGGCCGGCCTACCGTGGTGAACAACGTCGAAACCTTCTGCGCGGTCGCCCATATCGCGCGCCGCGGCGGCACCTGGTGGGCCGGCATCGGCACGGCGCAATCGACCGGCACGAAGATCCATTCGGTGTCCGGCGATTGTGCGCGACCCGGCCTGTACGAATACCCGCTGGGCACGCCCATCGCGCAGATCCTCGCGGACTGCGGCGCCCGCGACGTGCAGGCGGTGCAGGTCGGCGGTCCGTCCGGCGCCTGCGTGCCGGCGTCCGAATGCAACCGCGCCATCGCCTTCGAGGACGTGCCGAGTGCCGGCGCCTTCATGGTGTTCGACCGCACGCGCGACCTGTTCGAGGTGGCGCGCCACTTCGCCCGCTTCTTCGCGCATGAAAGCTGCGGCCTGTGCACGCCTTGCCGCGTCGGCACCGAACTGGTGGTGCGGCGGCTGGACAAGCTGGCGCACGCGCGCGGCGCTGGCAGCGCGTCCGCTTTCGATATCGAACGCCTGCACGATCTCGACACCGTGCTGCACAGCGGCACCCACTGCGGCCTCGGCGCCTCGGCCTGCAATCCGCTTCGCGACACGATGCGTCATTTCGGCGCGGCCTACGCGCAGCGCGCGACTGCGCCGCAGTTCCAGCCGGACGTCGACCTCGACGCCGCACTGTCGTCGGCGCGCCGCGCCACTGGCCGCGGCGACGCCGGCGCCCATCTGCACACGGACACGCCGGCATGAGCGCCACAGGCCCGACCTTCGACCTCGATGGCCAGCCGGTCGCGCTGCAGCCGGGCGACACGATACTGACCGCCGCGGCGCGCGCCGGGCTGGACATTCCTCACCTGTGCTGGAGCGCCGAGGTATCGGCCAGCGCATCGTGCCGGCTGTGCACCGTGCTGGCCGACGGCCGGCCGGTGGCTGCCTGCGTGACGCCGGCGGTGGCCGGCCAGAAGGTCGAATGCCGCACCGCGTCGCTGGCCACGCAGCGCCTGCGCCTGCTGCAGATGCTGTTCGTCGAGGGCAATCACTTCTGCCCCGGCTGCGAAAAGAGCGGCAACTGCCTGCTGCAGGTACAGGCCGAGCGCGCCGGCATGACCGACCTGAATTTCGAGGTGCTGAAGCCGGAGCGGCCGGTCGATGCCAGTCACCCGGACGTGCTGTTCGAACCGAACCGCTGCATCCTGTGCCAGCTGTGCGTGCGCGCCAGCGACGAGATCGACGGCAAGCGCGTTTTCGCCATCGGCGGCCACGGCATCGCCACCCGGCTGCTGATCGACAGCGCCAGCGGCCGGCTCGGCGACAGCGCGCTGTCGGTCGACGACCGTGCTGCCCATATCTGCCCGGTCGGCGCGCTGCTGCCCAAGCGGGTCGGCTTCGCGCTGCCGATCGGCCGGCGCCGCTTCGATACCGGGGACACGCGCGGATGAATGCATCGGCCCCATCCCCATCGCCGCGCAAGCTGCGCGTGGCCACCGTGTCGCTGGCCGGTTGTTTCGGCTGCCACATGTCGCTGCTCGATATCGACGAGCGGCTGTTCGAACTGATCGAGCGGGTCGAATTCGACCGCTCGCCGCTGACCGACATCAAGACCGTGGGTGAGCGTGGCCAATGCGACATCGGCCTGGTTGAGGGCGGGCTGTGCAATGCCGAGAACGTCGAAGTGCTGCGCGCCTTTCGCGCGCACTGCAAGGTACTGGTGGCGGTCGGCGCCTGCGCCATCACCGGCGGCCTGCCGGCGCTGCGCAACCACCTCGACGTCGGAGACATCCTGCAGTCGGTGTATGGTCAGGTACCGGACGACCCGGAACTGCCGCTGCCGCTGAACCGCGTGCTGCCGATACACGAAGTGGTGCACATCGACCACGCGCTGCCCGGCTGCCCGCCGCCGGCCGACGCCTTCTGGCAACTGCTGCAGGACCTGATCGCCGGCCGCACGCCGGTGCCGGCGCCCGGCCTCATCCGCTACGACTGAAGCCATGGATACCCGCCCGCTCGAAACCGCCGACAACCCTGCAGGCCTGCGCCGCATCGCGATTGATCCGCTGTCGCGCGTCGAAGGCCACGGCAAGGTGACGTTGCTGCTCGACGACGACAACCGCGTGCGCCAGGCGCGGCTGCACATCGTCGAATTCCGCGGCTTCGAAAAATTCATCGAGGGCCGGCCGTACTGGGAAGTGCCGGTCATGGTGCAGCGGCTGTGCGGCATCTGCCCGGTGTCGCACCATCTGGCCGCATCGAAGGCGTTCGATCGCGTGGTCGGCGGCTGGCCGGTGCCGCCGGCGGCCGACCGCATCCGCCGGCTCATGCACTATGGCCAGATCGTGCAGAGCCACGCGCTGCACTTCTTCCACCTCGCCTCGCCCGATCTGCTGTTCGGCTTCGACGCGGGCGTCGACCAGCGCAACATCGTCGGCGTGGCCGCCGCCTTTCCGGACGCCGCGCGTCAGGGCGTCATGCTGCGCAAGTTCGGCCAGGAGGTGATCCGCATCACCTCGGGCAAGCGCATTCATGGCACCGGTTCGATACCCGGCGGCATGAACCGCGCGGTCGACCCGGCCGAACGCGACGCGCTGCGCGCCGAATTGCCGCAGGTGCTGGCCTGGGCGCAGGACGCGGTGTCGCTCGCGCGCCGCCTGCACGAAAGCCTGCCGACCCGCTACGCCGACTTCGCCGACACCCCGGCCGCCATGATGTCGCTGGTCGGCCGCGACGGTGCGATGGAGCTGTACGACGGCGTGCTGCGGCTGCGCGAGTCCGACAGGCGCATCGCGGTCGACGGCTTCGACGACCAGCGCTACCGCGAGCTGATAGACGAAGCGGTGCGGCCGTGGACCTACATGAAATTCCCCTACCGCCGCAGCCTCGGCGTCGACGACGGCTGGTACCGCGTCGGCCCGCTGGCGCGCGTGCAGAACTGCGACTTCATCCCGACGCCGCGCGCCGAAGAAGCGCGCCAGGCCTTCGTCGCCGCGCACGGCGGGCGGCCGGTGCACGCCGTGCTGGCCACCCACTGGGCGCGCATGATCGAACTGCTGCACGGTGTCGAAACCGTGGCGGCGCTGCTCGACGATGCGCTGATCACCGGCGGTCCGCTGCAGGCGGAGGGGCCGCGCCGGCCTTCGGGCATCGGCATCATCGAAGCACCGCGCGGCACGCTCATCCACGAGTACGAAGTCGGCGACGACGACCTGGTCACCCGCTGCAACCTGATCGTATCGACCACGCACAACAACCAGGCCATGAACGAGGCGGTGCGCGCGGTGGCGCTGCGCTATCTCGATGGCGAAACGATCACCGAAGGCCTGCTCAACCACATCGAGGTGGCCATCCGCGCCTATGACCCCTGCCTGTCCTGCGCCACGCACGCGCTCGGCCAGATGCCGCTGGCGGTGAGCCTGCGCGCAGCCGACGGCCGCGTGCTCGACCACGTGCTGCGCAGTTCGACCGGCGAACTGCTGCGCGAGCTGTCTGCGCACGACGCCGAGGCGGCGCAATGACGGCGCCGCTGCTGGTGCTGGGCTGGGGCAACCCGAGCCGCGGCGACGACGCGCTCGGCCCGATGCTGGTCGATGCGCTGGCGGCGTATGCCGGACGCGCGTTGCCCGCGGGCAGCGTGGACTGCCTCAGCGACTACCAGTTGCAGATCGAACACGCGCTCGACCTGGTCGGCCGCGAACGCGTGCTCTTCGTCGATGCCGCGCGCGGGCTGGATGCCGCCTGTCAGATGCGCAGGGTCGAGCCGCAGCGCGAGCGCCAGATCACCAGCCATGCGCTGTCGCCGGAAGCGCTGCTGCAGGTATTCGTCGATCTGCAGCGCCGCCCACCGCCGGTGTGTGCTGTACTGGCCATCCGCGGCCGCCGCTGGGAACTGGGCGAGCAGCCGGATGCGCAGGCCGTGGCCGATCTCGAACAGGCGCTCGCCCGGGCGCGCGGCTGGCTGCACGATGCCGTCGCCTGCGGCGCGTACACAGAAGGAGTGAATGCATGAACGTGCTCTGGTTGCAGTCCGGCGGCTGTGGCGGCTGCAGCATGTCGCTGCTGTGCGCCGACACCGACGATTTCCACGGCCAGCTGCGCGACGCCGGCATCGATCTGCTGTGGCATCCGTCGCTGTCGCTGGACAGCGGTTCTGAGGTGACCGCGCTGCTCGGCCGCATCCTCGACGGTGATCTGCCGCTGGACGCGCTGTGCATCGAAGGGTCGCTGCTGCGCGGGCCGAACGGCACCGGCCGCTTCCATGTCATGGCCGGCACCGGTGTGCCGATGATCGAGTGGGTGAGGAAGCTTGCAACCAGAGCGCGCCACGTGATCGCCATCGGCAGCTGCGCCGCCTGGGGCGGCGTCACCGCCGGCGGCAACAACCCGACCGACGCCTGCGGCCTGCAGTACGAGGACGACGTGCGCGGCGGCCTGCTCGGCGCCGGTTTCCGCGCGCACGGCGGCCTGCCGGTGATCAATATCGCCGGCTGTCCGACCCATCCGAGCTGGGTGCTGGACACGCTGATGGCGCTGGCCGCCGACGGCTTCACCGAAACCGACCTCGACACACTTGGCCGGCCGCGCTTCTACGCCGACCAGCTGGTGCATCACGGCTGCACGCGCAACGAGTACTACGAATTCAAGGCCAGCGCCGAAAAGCCGTCCGACCTCGGCTGCATGATGGAAAACATGGGCTGCAAGGGCACGCAGGCGCACGCCGACTGCAACACCCGGCCGTGGAACGGCGAAGGCTCCTGCACCCGCGGCGGCTACGCCTGCATCAGCTGCACCGAACCCGGCTTCCAGGAACCGGGCCACCCCTTCCATGCCACGCCAAAGATCGCCGGCATCCCGATCGGCCTGCCGACCGACATGCCCAAGGCCTGGTTCGTCGCGCTGGCGTCACTGTCGAAGTCGGCGACGCCGAAGCGGGTCAAGGTGAACGCGGTGTCGGACCATGTCGTGGTGCCGCCGGTGGCGAGAAGGACGCGTCTTAAGTGACCCAACATGCTTTCAGCTAGAACTCTTGGATCTCTTGCTCAGCTCCTTGATCTTCTCGAATCGGAGCAGACCGACCTTTTGTTCAATAAACACGGGCTTCAGTTGATTGGTGATGCTGACTTGTCGAGCGTTTTTTCTGCGTTGAGGGATCAGGCGGACAGCGACCAGTGCTGGACTCTGCTTGAGGAGATCATTCGGACCCGTGGTTCTCTCTTACACAAGGTAAAGCCTCGCTATCTTGAGAGAGAGCGCTTCGAGGACCTTGAGCGCTGCTTGGCCTTGGAGGGCTGGCTTGTCGATGGCAAGGAGCTTCGAAGATTTGACCCGTCAGGCACCGATGCAGTCCTCATCGAGGACGAAATGACGCGTGAAATTCAAGGGTCGAGCCTGCATGAGAATGAGGAAATTGTTCGAAAGTTGAGTGACTCCGCTGAGGCCTTTTGTCGTCCGTTACCGGATTACAACGCATGCTTAACCAACGCGCGAATTGCACTTGAAACCCTTGCGCGTGGGATTGCTGGTGAGAAGTATCCGGAGGAGACGCAGGACTACGACGCGTCACGCTGGGGTCACGTTATTGGGCTCCTTCGAAGGAAGAACTTGTTTACTGCGGAAGAAGAGAAGGGCCTTGTTGGTGTGTATGGGTTTTTGAGCCTCGGCGCACACCGTCCGGTTGGTCTGAGTGACTTCGAAACTTGCCGGCTTGGCAGAAACTTGGCCTTGAGTATGTGTTGGTATCTGATTCGGCGTGTTAAGGCCGCTGACGAATGACCCGCCTTCTCGTCGGCCCCTTCAACCGCGTCGAAGGCGATCTCGAAGTGACGCTGGACGTCGCCGACGGGCGTGTCGCGTCGGCGCACGTCAATGCGCCGATGTACCGCGGCTTCGAGCAGATCCTGCGCGGGCGCGAGCCGCATGACGCGCTGGTGTATGTGCCGCGCATCTGCGGCATCTGTTCGGTGTCGCAGTCGGTGGCGGCCGCGCGTGCGCTGGCCGATCTCGGCGGCATCACGATGCCGGCCAACGGTCAGCACGTGACCAATGTGATCCTCGCCACCGAAAACCTGGCCGATCACCTGACCCACTTCTACCTGTTCTTCATGCCGGATTTCGTGCGGCCGGTGTATGCAAGCCGGCCCTGGCATGCCGAGGCGGTGCGTCGCTTCACGCCGCAGACCGGCGAACAGGTGCGCGCCGCGATCGCCGCGCGCCAGCGCTGGTTCACGCTGCTCGGCACATTGGCCGGCAAGTGGCCGCACACGCAGAGCATCGACCCCGGTGGTTCGACGCGCGCCATCGACGCCGCCGAACGGGTGCGCCTGCTGGCCCGCGTGCGCGAATTCCGACGCTTCCTCGAAACCCACACCTATGCGGCGCCGCTGGAACAGGTGGCCGCGCTCGATTCGGAAGCCGCGCTCGACGCCTGGCATCACTCGGCACCACTCGCCGACCCGCTGAACGGCGACCTGCGCTTCTTCCTGACCGTCGCGCGCGATGCGGCGCTGGCCACGCTTGGCGCCGGTCCCGGCCGCTTCCTCAGCTTCGGCGCCTACCCGCAGCCCGCGGGCGGCACGGCGCTGGGCGCAGGCGTCTGGCACGCCGGCGCGCTGTCACCGCTCGACCCGGCCGCCATCCGCGAAGACGCCACGCACGCCTGGCTGAGCGATGCCGGCGGCCCGCAGCATCCGCGCAGCGGCGTCACGCTGCCGGAACCGGACAAGCCCGGCGCCTACACCTGGAACAAGGCGCCGCGGCTGGCCGGCGCAGTGGTCGAAACCGGCGCCATCGCGCGCCAGCTGGCGAGCGGCCATCCGCTCATCGTCGATCTGGTTGGTCGTTACGGCGGCACGGTCTACACCCGCGTCGTCGCCCGCCTGCTCGAACTGGCGCGCGTGGTGATCATGATGGAAGACTGGCTGCGCGCCGTGCGGCCGGGCGAACCCTTCTGCACGCCCGGCCGGCTGCCGGACGAAGGCAGCGGCGCCGGCCTCGGCGAAGCGGCACGCGGCAGCCTGGGCCACTGGATTTCTGTACGCGACGGTCGCATCGCCAACTACCAGATCGTCGCGCCCACTACCTGGAACTTCTCGCCGCGCGACAAAGGCGGCCGGCCCGGTGCGCTGGAATCGGCGCTCGAAGGCGCGCCGGTGCGCGAGGGCGAAACCACGCCGGTGGCGGTGCAGCATATCGTGCGATCCTTCGATCCCTGCATGGTGTGTACCGTGCACTGACAACGGAGTCTGCATGCAGCGCTTCACCATATCCCTCGACGACCAGTTGGCCACCCAGTTCGACGACTGGATCGCGCAGCGGGGCTACGGCAACCGCTCCGAAGCGGTGCGCGACCTGTTCCGAGCCGAGCTTGACCGCACGGCCCAGCAGACGGGTAGCGCGACGCAGTGCGTGGCCTGTCTGTCCTACGTGTTCAATCACCACGAACGCGATCTGGCCGAGCGCATCATCAGCCTGCAGCACGCACACCACGACCTCACGGTGTCGTCGATGCACGCCCACCTCGACCACGACTACTGCCTCGAAACCGTCATCCTGAAGGGCGAGATCGCGGCGGTGCGGCAGTTCGCCGACGCGGTGTGCGCCGAGCGCGGCGTGCATCACGGCCAGATCAACCTGATCAGCGTCGAGCTCGATGCCGGCCACCACCACGCGGGGCCCGGCGGGCACAGCTATACGCGGCGGCACGCGCGCGGCGGACACGGCCACGTGCACATCAAGCCGACCACCTGACACGAGCGCTGCCTCCGGCGCACCGAAGCGAGCTGCCGAAGACCGATCACCGGACGGCGGTTGTCGCGCCGGAACATGGATTCGGCCGGCGTCCACCAACTGTAATCTTTCTCTTTTATGCTAAGTTTTTAGTTTCTTCATACAAAAACGTGAACAGGCATAGAGTTGTGTCGGCGAAAGACTTGCTCGCTGCAGTGAGCTTGAGAAGGGGGATGTTCGGGGCGCTTTGCGTGCCCGTCATCGGGGCGTGGGGCACCGCGCTGGCGCATGAGGCTACGCCATCCGCCCACAAGCTGGATACAGTGACGGTCGAGGGACATTACGACAATGCGGTCGGCAGCTCCGATGCAGCGAGTCAGGGCCGCGTCACGGCGCGTCTCATCGAGAACCGGCCGACGCTTCGCCCGGCCGAGGTGCTGGAGTTCGTGCCCGGCGTCATCGTCACGCAGCACAGTGGCGGCGGCAAGGCGAACCAGTACTTCCTGCGCGGCTTCAACCTCGACCACGGCACCGACTTCGCCACCTATATAGATGGCATGCCCGCCAACATGCCGACGCACGCGCACGGCCACGGCTACACCGACCTGAACTGGCTCATACCGGAGCTGATTGGGCGCATCGACTACCGCAAAGGTCCTTACTACGCCGAAGAGGGCGACTTCGCCTCGGCCGGCTCGGCTCGGCTTGGCCTGCGCGACCGGCTCGATCACGGCACGGCCGAAGTCAGCATCGGCCAGGACGGCTACCGGCGCGCGCTGCTGATGAATGCTCATGAAGCGGGCGCGGGCACCCTCCTCTATGCGCTCGAAACTTCGCGCAACGACGGCCCGTGGGAAAACCCGGAAGATTTCCGGCGCATCAACGGCGTATTGCGCTACACCCTGGGTGAAGGTGCGAACCGCACCTCGGTCACCGCGATGGCCTACACCTCACGCTGGGATTCGACGGACCAGATTCCGCTGCGCGCCGTGCAGTCCGGCCTGATCGGCCGCTACGGTACGGTGGATCCGACGGATGGCGGAAAGACGCAGCGCTACAGCCTGTCGGTGAACCACCAGCGCGCCTATGACGACGGCGCCTTCCGCTTCAACGTCTACGCCATCCAGTCCGAACTGGATCTATGGTCCAACTTCACCTATTTCCTCGACAACCCGGCCGACGGTGACCAGTTCCGTCAGTCCGAGCAGCGCAAGGTACTGGGCATGAGCGCCAGTCGCAGCTGGGACGGCCGGCTCGCCGGGCTCCCGATGACCAACACGCTGGGCGTGCAGGTGCGACACGACAGGCTGAGCCCGGTCGGGCTCTACACCACGGTCGCGCGCAGCACCACCGGCGTCACCCAGCAGAGCGACGTGCGCCAGACCAGCGTCGGCCTGTACGGCGAAAACAGTGTGCAATGGACGCCCTGGCTGCGCAGCCTGGCCGGCCTGCGCCTGGACCACTACGACTTCGACGTCAGCAGTTCGATCGCCGCCAACAGTGGCGACGCGAACGACCACATCGCGTCACCCAAGCTGTCGTTCATCTTCGGGCCCTGGGCGCGCACCGAGTACTTCGTGAACTTTGGCAACGGCTTCCATAGCAATGACGCCCGCGGCACCACGGCGCGCGTCACCGCGAAGGGCGGGCTGCCGGCCGATCCGGTCGATGCGCTGGTGCGCACCACGGGCAGCGAAGTCGGCGTACGCACGGAAATCATACCGGGTCTGCAAAGCTCCCTCGCCGTGTGGACGCTGAAGCTGGATTCGGAACTGCTGTTCGTCGGCGATGCCGGTGAAACCGAGCCCAACCGGGCCAGCCGGCGCAGCGGCATCGAGTGGAACAACCGCTGGACGATGCGTCCGTGGCTGCTGTTCGATCTGGACGTCGCCGCCTCGCGCGCCCGCTTCACCGAAAGCGATCCGGCCGGCAATCACGTGCCGGGCGCTGTCGACCGCGTCGTGGCTGCCGGCCTGAGCCTGACCGACGACAATCCGCTGGCGAACGGCTGGTTCGGTCACCTGCAGCTGCGCCACGTCGGCCCGCGTCCGCTGGTCGAGGACAACTCCGAACGTTCCGCTTCGACCACGCTGGCCTACCTGCGCGTCGGCCACCGGCTCAGCCGCGACCTGCGGCTGATGCTTGACGTGTTCAATCTGTTCGACAGCGGTGACAACGATATCGAGTACTTCTACACCTCTCGCCTGCGCGGCGAAGCGGCGGGCGGCATCGATGACCGCCATTTCCATCCGGTCGAACCACGCAGCATGCGCTTCACCCTGAGCGCACGCTTCTGACCACGGGCGGGCTCCGACCTGTTGGCGGGGCAGCCGCTGTCGGCGTTACCATGCACCGCTGACGCCGCCCCCGCCTGCCGCGATGACCGAACGCACGAAATCCGCCAACACCCAAGCCCTGCTCGCGCGCGCCCACATCGAAGGCGTGGACGAGGCGACCTGGCTGGACGTGATCCAGCGCATGGACGAGGTGTATTCGCAGCTGGTCAGCGACGAAATCGCGCTCGAGCAGAAGAACGTCGAACTGGAACAGTCGCAGCAGTTCATCTTCAGCGTCATGTCGGCGATGTCGGACGTGCTGCTGGTGTGCAACGAGCGCGGCGAGATCGAGGAAACCAACGCCGCGCTGTGCGAGCTGGTGGGCCGCAGCGACGACGCGTTGCGCGGTACGCCGGTGTTCGCGCTGCTGGCCGACGACGAAAGCCGCGTACGCATGCGTGGCGTGCTCGATGACGCCAATCCGTCGCGCCGGGGCGAGGCGGTCGAATTGAACCTGCGCGATGCCGCGGGCGCCGGTGTGCCGGTGGACACCAATCTGACGCCGCGCTTCACGCGCAACGGCCGGCGCGCCGGCACCGTGCTGGTCGGCCGGCCGACCGCCGAACTCAAGCGCGCCTACCAC
>NZ_JANINH010000011.1:90133-123667 GCF_024580155.1 Methyloversatilis sp. XJ19-13
ACGGCCGGCGCGCCGGCACCGTGCTGGTCGGCCGGCCGACCGCCGAACTCAAGCGCGCCTACCACGAGCTGCGCGAGGCGCACGAGGCGCTCAAGCTGGCACAGCAGCAGTTGCTGCATTCGGAAAAGATGGCGTCGCTCGGCCGTCTGGTGGCCGGAGTTGCGCACGAGCTCAACAATCCGATCAGCTTCGTGCTCGGCAACGTGCACGCGCTGAAGAAATACAGCGAACGCATGGGCCGCTACATCGACGCCGTGCACGCCGGGGCGTCGGACGCCGAACTGGGCACGCTGCGCGCTGCGCTGCGCATCGAACATCTGCTGAAGGATCTGCCGTCGTTGATCGAAGGCACGATGGAAGGCGCGCAGCGCACCGCCGACATCGTCAATGGGCTGAAGCGCTTTTCGGCCGTTGATCCGGAAGGGCGCAGCGCCGTCGATCTCAATGCCGTGATCGAGCGGGCCATCCACTGGATACACAAGGGCACCAGCGCGGCCGTCGCGCTGCACTGGGCGGCGCGCGAGCCCTGTGTGGTCACCGGCAGCGCCGGTCAATTGCAGCAGGTGGTGATGAATCTGCTGCAGAACGCCTACGATGCGGCTGGCGCTGAGGATCGCGTCGCCGAGCTCACGCTGAGCTGCACCAACGATGGCGACCGGGTGCGCATGCACTTGCGCGACAACGGACCGGGCATACCCGACGAGTACCTGTCGCGCATTTTCGAACCCTTCTTCACGACCAAGCCGGTCGGCAAGGGCACCGGCCTCGGCCTGTCGATCAGCTACGGCATCGTCGAACAGCACGGCGGCGCGCTGTCCGCCCGCAACCACCCTGAGGGCGGTGCGGAATTCGTGCTGGACCTGCCGCGCGCAGTGGTCGGTCCGCCGGAGTGCGAATCGAAGCGGTGTCCGACGGGCGAGCCGACGGGAACTACTCGATCCTGTCCAGCGCCGCCTTGAAGTTCTGCACCGTGCGTTCGACGTTCTGCAGCTTGTCCAGACCGAACAGGCCGATGCGGAAGCTGCGGAAATCGGCCGGTTCGTCGACCTGCAGCGGCACGCCGGCGGCGATCTGCAGCCCCTGCGCCATGAACTTCTTGCCGTTCTGCATATCCGGATCGCTGGTGTAGCTGACTACGACGCACGGCGCCTTGAAACCGTCGGCGGCAACGCTTTCGAAGCCGCGCGCTTCCATCAGCGCGCGGATCTGGCGGCCCAGCTCGATCTGGTTGGCTTTCACCTTGTCGAAACCGAAACTTTCGGTTTCCAGCATGACCTTGCGCAGCTGCGTCAGACCGTCGGTCGGCAGCGTGGCGTGATAGGCATGGCCGCCGCCTTCATAGGTTTCCATGATCTGCAGCCACTTCTTCAGGTCCGCGGCGTAGCTGGTGCTGGTGGTTGAATCGATGCGGGCGCGGGCGCGCTCGCCCAGCATCACCAGACCCGCGCACGGCGAACCGCTCCAGCCCTTCTGCGGCGCGCTGACGACGATGTCAATGCCCAGTGCGCCCATGTCCACCCACAGCGTGCCGGCGGCGATGGCGTCGACCACGAACAGGCCATCCACTTCGTGCACGGCGGCGGCGACCTCGCGCAGGTAGTCGTCCGGCAGTTGCAGGCCGGCCGAGGTTTCCACCTGCGGTGCGAACACCACGGCGGGCTTGTGTTCGAGGATGGCGGCGACCACTTCACTGATCGGCGGCGGCGCGAACGCCTTCTGCGAGCCGGGCACCGGCTGGCGCGCCTTCAGCACGACGGATTCGGACGGGATGCGGCCCATGTCGAATATCTGCGTCCAGCGGAAGCTGAACCAGCCATTGCGGATCACCATCACCTTCTTGTCGGTGGCGAACTGGCGCGCTACAGCTTCCATGCCGAAAGTGCCGCTGCCCGGCACGACGACCGCCGATTTCGCGTTGTAGACCTGCTTGAGCACGCGCGAAATGTCCTTCATGACGCCCTGGAAGGACTGCGACATGTGGTTCAGCGCGCGGTCGGTGTACACGACCGAATATTCGAGCAGCCCCTGGGGGTCGACATTGGGCAACAGGCTGGGCACGGTGTTCTCCGGATAGATGAGGTGGTGTGACAGGACCGCGCCGTCGCTCGTGGCGGCGGCAGGACAGTGCCTGTGACGATTCGACGGGTCGTCGGTCGGCGGATGGCCGTTCCGTGCGTACTCGAAGGCCCGCGATTCTAAATCACCGCGCGCCGGTTCGCTCGACCGGACCGCGCAACCCGTCAGGGCAGCGTTCGCAGGGTCTGCTAACGTCCGTGTCTGGATGCGTCCCGGCACGCAGGCTGCGCGCCGGGACGCATGCCGCATCACAACCCATGAGGACTCACCATCTTGTCTGACCTGAAGGACCCGCGCGTGCTGTTTGCCGCCGAGCGTACGCTGCTGGCGTGGAACCGCACCAGTCTGGCGCTGATCGCCTTCGGTTTCGTCGTCGAACGCGCCGGCATCCTGATCCGGCTGGTATCGCCGGCACAGCATGGGGCCGGCCTGTCCGGCGCGTCGCTGTGGTTCGGGTTGGCGTTCATCGTGCTCGGCGCATGGGTGGCCGGGTGGTCGTCGCGACAATACCTGCGCCTGCTCGGCACGCTTACACCGGCCGAATTCCCGCCCGGCTACGGCGCGCGCTGGGGCGCCTGGGTCAATCTCGTCGTAGCGGCGCTGGGGGCCGGGCTGGCGGTCATGCTTTACCGGGCAGCCTGAGCACACGCGCCGCGGAACTGCGACCGGTCGATTCCGATGGCATTGAATGCCGCAGTGTGCGCTAGACTGCGCCCATTGCACAAAATGACGATTACATGTCACTCGCCATACTGCGCAGCCGCGCGCTGGCCGGCCTGCATGCACCTGAGGTGGCGGTCGAAGTGCACGTCGCAAACGGGTTGCCCGCGTTTTCCCTGGTCGGTCTGCCTGATGCCGAAGTGCGGGAAGCACGCGACCGCGTGCGCGCGGCCATCCTGTGTTCCGGCTTCGAGTTTCCGGCCCGGCGCATCACCGTCAATCTGGCGCCGGCTGATCTGCCGAAGGAATCCGGCCGATTCGACCTGCCGATCGCGCTCGGCATCCTGATCGCGTCCGGTGCGCTCGCCGCGCCAACCCTCGACCGCCATGAGTTTGCCGGCGAACTGTCGCTGACCGGCGCGCTGCGCCCGGTGCGCGGTGCGCTGCCGATGGCGCTTGGCGCGCGCGATGCCGGTCGCTGTTTCGTGCTGCCGGCGGAGTCGGCGGCGGAAGCGGTGATGGTGGCTGGCGTCGATGTGCGCGCCGCGCGCTCGCTGCTCGACGTGTGCGCCCACCTGTGCGGTCGCGAGGCACTGCACCGCGCGAGCGCCCCTGCGCAGCACGCGGCACCGGTGTGGCCGGATCTGGCCGATGTGCGGGGCCAGCTGCAGGCGCGCCGCGCACTGGAAATTGCCGCTGCGGGAAGTCATTCGCTGTTGCTCAGCGGCCCGCCCGGCACCGGAAAGTCGATGCTGGCGGCACGTCTGCCCGGCCTGCTGCCCGATCTTGAAGAAGCCGAGGCGCTGGAAACGGCGGCCGTGCTGTCGGGCGCCGGCCTGTTCGACGCCGCCCGTCTGACGCACCGGCCGTTCCGCGCTCCGCATCATTCGGCCAGCGCGGCCGCGCTGGTGGGGGGCGGTGCCGTGCCGCGGCCGGGCGAAATTTCGCTGGCTCACCATGGTGTGCTGTTTCTCGACGAACTGCCCGAATTCGACCGCCGCGTGCTCGAAGCACTGCGCGAGCCGCTGGAAACCGGTCATGTGACGATTGCCCGCGCCGCCCACCGGGCGCAGTTTCCGGCGCGCTTTCAGCTGGTCGCAGCGATGAATCCCTGTCCGTGCGGCTATCTGGGTCATCCGTCGGCGCGCTGCCGCTGCACGCCGGACCAGGTGGCGCGCTACCGGAATCGCCTGTCGGGGCCTCTGCTCGACCGCATTGATCTGATGGTGACCGTGGCGCCTCTGGCCGAGCATGAGCTGCGCGCAGGCCCGGGTGAAGCCACGCCCGTTGTGCGCGCACGGGTGCAGGTTGCACGCAGTCGGCAGCTCGCGCGTCAGGCGCGGCCGAACCAGTCGCTGGAGGCGGCCGACATCGATCTGCACTGCGTGCTCAGCGATCCGGCGCGCACGCTGCTCGGCCAGGCGATGACGGCGCTGAACCTGTCGGCGCGCGCCTATCACCGCTGTCTCAAGGTGGCGCGGACGATCGCCGATCTGGCGGACATGGATTGCATCGCCCCGGCGCATGTGGCCGAAGCGATCCAGTACCGGCGTGCGCTCGACGTGCCGGCAGGATAGATCGCTGGTTCAGTTCTGGCCGGCGAGCTGGCGGAAACGCGCGAGATCTTCCTGGAAGCGCCGCTGTGTCTCGACCAGATCGCGCTCTTTCGCTGCGATGTTGTCGGCCAGCAGGCGCATGTCCTGCGCGTTGGTGTCCAGCCGGTCCTTGATGCCTGGCGGTACCGGCTTGCCTGCGAAGCGCGCGGCGTCCGCTTCCAGATTGACGTGGCGCTTCCTGAGCGTCTGCTGCTGGTCGCGCAGTTGCACAAGCAGCTCTTCGATATCGGTCACCCGGCGCTTGCGCGCCATGTCGATGTCGCGCTCGCTCGAATAGGTATTGAGCAGCGTGGCATCGCGGCGACGCTGTTCCTGGCGCGCGCGGTCTTCCTCGCTGGCCCTTTGCGCCGCGGCGTCGCGCTTTGCGCGCTGTTCCGCACTGATCGGCGCATCGACCTGCTTCACCGTCGCGCCCTGCTTGTTCAGCTCGCGGTAACTGCGGTCGGCACAGGATTCCGGCAGCACGTCGCCGCACACCTGATGACCACGCGCGTCCTTGCAGCAATAGACGCGCGCCTCGGCGAGCGGCGTGTGCATCAGGCCGATCAGGACCAGGCCGGGCAGCAGGTGACGCAGTTCCAGGGTGATCATCTTCAGGTGCCGACTCCGTATTGCGCGCGATACGCCTGTACCGCCGCCAGATTGCTCTCCATGCCGGGGGTGAGCTGCAGGTAGCCCACCAGATCATCGAGACTGGCGCAGGCCACCACCGGCATGCCATACAAACGTTCCACTTCCTGAACCGCTGACAAGGCGCCGCTGCCGCGTTCCATGCGATCAAGCGCGATGGCGACGCCGGCCGGGGTCGCGCCGGCGGCACGGATCAGTTCGACCGACTCGCGCACCGATGTGCCGGCGCTGATCACGTCATCGATGATCAGCACGCGACCCTTGAGTGGCGCGCCGATCAACGTGCCGCCTTCGCCGTGGTCCTTCGCTTCCTTGCGGTTGAATGCGAACGGCACATCGCGACCGCGCTGCGCCATCTGCATCGCCGCGCCGGCGGCCAGCACAATGCCCTTGTAGGCCGGGCCGAACAGCATGTCGAACGCCGGCGCTCGGTCCAGGATGGTTTCGGCATAGAACTCCGAAAGCTTTAGCACAGACGCGCCGCTGTTGAACAATCCGGCGTTGAAAAAGTACGGTGACTGGCGGCCCGCCTTGGTGGTGAAGCTGCCGAAGCGCAGCACGCCGGTGTCGCAGGCGAACTGCACGAATGAACGTCTAGAATCCACGGAATTTCCCAATAAATCGGATAAACCGGCCATGTTACGTATCGTGTCGCTCAACCTCAACGGTATCCGCTCGGCCACGACAAAGGGTGTGTGGACCTGGCTGGCCGGCGAATCGCCGGACGTGCTGGCGGTGCAGGAGCTGAAGGCGCAGGCGGCCGATCTCGACGATGCGATGCGCGCGCCGGCCGCGCTCGGCGGTCTGCCCGGCCATTTCCACTACGCGCTGAAGAAGGGCTACAGCGGTGTCGGGCTGTACGCGCGGCGGGTACCTTCGCGCGTGATCACCGGGTTCGGCGAGCAGGAGTTCGATGACGAAGGCCGCTACGTGGAAGCCGATTTCGGTGACCTGACCGTCATTTCGCTCTATCTGCCGTCCGGCTCCAGCGCACCGGAGCGGCAGGAGGCGAAATTCCGCTTTCTCGACGCCTTCGTGCCGCATCTGGCAGCGCTGCGCGCCAGCGGCCGCGAGATCGTCATCTGCGGCGACTGGAACATCGCGCACCGGGAAATCGACCTGAAGAACTGGAAGGGCAATCTGAAGAATTCAGGTTTCCTGCCCGAAGAGCGGGCGTGGATGAGCGCCCTGCTCGGGCAGGGCGGCTGGGTCGATGTCTATCGCATCCTGCACCCCGACGCCACCGAGGACTGCTACACCTGGTGGAGCAACCGCGGCCAGGCGCGCGCAAACAATGTCGGGTGGCGCATCGACTACCAGATCGCGACCCCGGGAATCGCCGCGAAGGCCCGCGCAGCGCGGGTCTTCAAGGACCATAGATTCAGCGATCATGCGCCGTTGATTGTCGACTACGATGTCAGCCTGCCCTGATCCTTCAGTCTCGAGCCATCGGGTTTTCCGTTCATCACTGGAGTGCTCCATGAAGACAAGCCGTGTCGTGCTGTTCGCCCTGCTTACCGCGCCATTCGCCCTGCCGCTGCCGGCTGCGGCGTATGACCGCATCTATGCCTTCGGCGACAGCCTGTCGGATGACGGGAATCTCTACGCGCTGACCGGAAACCTCTATCCGCCTCTCCCGTACTTCGAGGGGCGATTGTCGAACGGCATCACGGCGGTCGAGTATCTGGCCGACACGCTCGGCGCCGGACTGTCGAACTTTGCCGTGGCGGGCGCCCGCACCGGCACACCGGTCGGCGGCGGTTCGGACAACTTCATCGATGACGATGAGTCGGTGTTTCCGCCGAACTTCTTCAACGGCACCGGCGTCGTGGCGCAGGTCAATGGCTACCTGGGCGGCAGCGGCGGAACCGCCAGTGCCAGCGACCTGTACTTCATCTGGGCGGGTCCGAACGATTACTTCCTGCTGTCCGAAGCGGCACCGGGCTCGGTCGATCCGCAGGCCTATGTCGCGAACGCCATCGGCAATCTCTACAGCTCGGTCACCACGCTGTATGCCGCAGGTGCAAAGAATTTCCTGATCCCGAACCTGCCCAATCTGGGTCTGGTACCCGAGCTGGCTGACGACGATCCCTTCATTTCGCTGGTGGCCACGCAGATATCGCTTGGACACAATGCTGCACTGGCCGATCTGCTCGCCGATCTCGACGCTGCGCTGCCGGACGCGAACTTCTTCACCGCCGACACCTTCGCACTGATCACCGCGGTCAATGCTGATCCGCAGGCGTTCGGCTTCACGAACGCGACGGACGCCTGCATCGAAAGCGTGTCCTGCGTCGACGGCAACGGTGCCGGATATCTGTTCTGGGATGGTGTGCACATCACCACGGCAGCTCACCAGCAGGTCGCGTCCGCCTTCGCATCCGCACTCGCGCCGGTGCCCGAGGCCCAGACCTGGGCCATGCTGCTGGCCGGTCTTGGCCTGATCGGCGTAGCCGGTCGCCTACGTGCTTCAAGGGTGCAGGCCCACACAGGTGCGTTGCGCGAGGCAACTTAAGGGGTTAACTTCGTGTCTTTCGAGGCACCCCATTCAACAAGGAGAACATCAATGTCCGAACTCATCGATCAATCAACAGTCACCAAGCAGAAGCTGATTGCGGACCTGAAGGTGGTGATCGCCGACGCGGAAGAACTGCTGAAGGTCACGGCCAATCAGGCTGGCGAAAAAGTGAGCGAACTGCGCGTGCGCATGCAGGAAAACCTGACCTCCGCGCGCCACAAGCTGGCCGACGCCGAAGCGGCACTCAAGGAAAAGTCGCGCGAAGTGGCGCGCGTCACAGATGACTATGTGCACGATCACCCATGGAAGGCGATCGGCGTTGCGGCCGGTGCCGGATTGCTGATCGGGCTCCTGATCGGTCGTCGCTGAGCGCGATGTCGGAACCGCAACGGCCCGAGCGTCTTGCCGTATCGCTGAAGGGGTTCTTCTCCAGCCTGATCGAACTTGTCCATGTCAGGCTGGAATTGGTCACGGTCGAGGCGCGCGATGAAGCGCTGCGTCTGACCGAGCTGCTGGTGTATGGCGCACTGGCCATCGCCTTTCTCACCTTTGGCATCGCCTTTCTGGCGGTATTGTTGACGGTGCTTTTGTGGGACAGCCACCGCCTGCTGGCGCTGACGCTGTTTTCCACGCTGTTCATCACGCTCGGGGTGCTCGCGGCGGTCGTTGCGCGCGCGCGCATGGCAGAGGGCACACGCTTGTTCGCATCGTCGCTTGACGAACTGAAACGCGACCGCGATAGCCTGCAGCCATGAATCCGCAACGCATGCGCCTTGCCCTGACGCGCGAGCGGCTGCTGGAGCGCTCGCGAACGCTGCGCAGCATCGCGGTGGAACAGTCTGCCGCGCTGTCCCCGGCATTGCGCGTTGGCGACACGGTACGCGACGGTGTGCAGTGGGTGCGGATGCATCCTGAAGTCATCGCCGCGGCAGCGGTCGGCATGATCCTTCTGCGGCCGCGTCGCGTCTGGCGCTGGGGCCTGCGGCTGTGGGGGGGCTGGCGATTGCTGCAGCAGTTGCAGCACAGACTGGGTTCCGACGGCAGACGACCATGATCCGCGCGCGCATCGGAAGTGCAGGCCGGCAGGCCCGGGTTCGGCGCCGGTAACTCAAGTTTTCGGCAAGATTGCCGAATTCAGCTCACTGCCATCGTTCCGACTCCAGACATGTCCTCCTTTACCGCACAGGAACTGGCGCAGCGCACGACAGAGCTGGTGACCCTGCCGGCCATCTATCATCGCGTGAAACAGGTTTTCGACGATCCGGAAGGTTCGGTGCTCGACCTCGCGAAAGTGGTGGTGGCTGATCCCGGAATCACGATGCGCGTGCTGCGCGTCGTCAACAGCGTCTTCTACGGCTTTCCCGGCAAGGTCGAAACCATGTCGCGCGCGGTCAGCGTGCTCGGCATGCAGCAGGTGCACGACATCGTGCTGGCCACCACGGTGACCGCCGTCTTCTCCGGCATGCGCCCCGAGCGCATGGACGTTGCCCGTTTCTGGCGCGCGTCCGCGATGCGCGGGCTGCTGGCGCGCGCGGCCGCCAAGAGCTGCGGCCTGCTTGATGCCGAACGTCTGTTCGTCGGCGGCCTGCTGGCCGACATCGGCCACATGGTGATGTTCATGCATGTTCCTCAACTGGCCGAGGCAGCGCTGGTGGAGTGCCGGGCGTCCGGCGCCGCGCCGGAATTGATCGAACGCGACGTCATCGGATGCGACTACGCCGCTGTTGGTGCCGAACTGCTGCGATCATGGCAATTGCCGACCAGTTTTTCGACAGCCATCGGCGCCCAGACAGATCCGGCACGTGGCGCGCCGCACGAGTTCGAAGCCTGCCTGCTGCATTTCGCGCGCTGCGCAGTCGGTCACGACGGCGAACTGCTCGATTCGGCCCGGATCGTGGCCACCGTAGTACCCGAGGCGTGGAACATGACCCGGCTGGAACCGCAGGCTTTCGAGGGCGCATGCGCCGAAGCAAGCAGTTCCATGGCCGCGGTGATGGGGCTGTTCTTTCCGGAATACGCCTGACCCAAAAGCTGTTCGACCGGCGCTGCCGCGCGGTGGGTCGCCGGGGCTGGTATCTTCCGGCCTTGTTCCTGCCCCGCACCGCACCTGCGCCTCGCCCGTGACCCCGCAATCCACTGCTGCCGGCTGGCTCGACAGTCTGAAGGTCTATGCGCACCCGCGCGTCGCCGGCATGCTGTTTCTCGGCTTTTCCGCCGGGCTGCCGCTGATTCTGGTGCTCGGCTCGCTGTCGTACTGGCTGCGCGAGGCGGGCATCGATCGCTCGACCATCGGCTATTTCAGCTGGATCGGCCTCGCCTACGCCTTCAAGTGGATGTGGTCGCCGCTGGTCGATCGCCTGCCACTGCCGCTGCTGACCGGACTGCTCGGTCGGCGCCGCAGCTGGCTGCTGGCGTCACAGCTCACCATCGCGCTGGCGTTGCTCGGCATGGCCGCAACAGATCCGGCGCAGAACCTGAGCCGCATGGCGTACTGCGCGCTGGCGGTTGCCTTTGCTTCGGCGACGCAGGACATCGCGCTCGACGCCTACCGTATCGAGGCGGTCGAGCAGCGGCTGCAGGGCGCGATGGCGGCGACCTACCAGGGCGGCTACCGCATCGCGATGATCGTCGCCTCGGCCGGCGTGCTGTGGCTGGCGGCATCGGTCGATGCGACCGAACTCGTTTATGAGCACGCGCCCTGGCGCTTCGCCTACCTGGTGATGGCGGCGAGCATGTCGGTCGGCGTGGTGACTACGTTGCTCATCCGCGAGCCGGAGGTGGTGGTGTCGGCCGAAACCGTGCAGCGCGAGGCGCGCGCTCGTGACTGGCTGATGCGCGAGGGCCTGCACGGCCCGCTGCTGCGTCTGGCGGCCTGGCTGCACGGCGCTGCGCTGTCGCCTCTGCTCGACTTCATCCGCCGCTACCGCTGGCAGGCCGTGCTGCTGCTGGCCCTGATCGGCACCTACCGCATTTCCGACGTGGTCATGGGCATCATGGCCAACGCCTTCTATGTCGACATGGGCTACACCAAGGACGAGGTGGCGACGGTGGCCAAGGTGTACGGCGTGGGCATGACCATCGCCGGTGCGGTGATCGGCGGTGTGCTGACGGCCCGCATCGGCGTCATGAAGACGCTGTTTCTGGGTGCGCTGCTGTCGTCGGTCACCAATCTGCTGTTCGTCTGGCTGGCCGGTCGCGGCCACGACGTGAGCGGCCTCATCTTCGCGATCTCGGCCGACAACCTGTCGGCCGGCATCGCGTCGTCCGCCTTCGTGGCCTATCTGTCGGGGCTGACCAATGTGGCGTATTCGGCCACGCAGTACGCGCTGTTCAGTTCGCTGATGCTGCTGCTGCCCAAGTTCATCGCCGGGTTTTCCGGCGTCGTGGTGGACGAGCGTGGTTATGAATTCTTCTTCACCGGCACCGCACTGCTCGGCGTGCCGGTGCTCGCGCTGGTCTGGCTGGCGGCGCGGGCGGAACGAGGCAATTAGCAAGGGTCAAGGCGGCGCCTGTTTCCGGGCGCCCGCCGTCCTGCGCGAGGGCTTGCGGATTTTCAGCGTCGCTTCGCGCGCGCCTGTTCCAGCTGTTCGCACATCTGCGCCGCACCGTCGAGAACGCGCGGCGTATTGCGCTGCAGCCGTTCCGGCGGAATGAAATAGAGGTTGTCCCGCGCGACGGCCGGCAGGCTGCGCCAGCGCCGCCACGCGTCCAGCCACTCCGGGCGCGCATCGGCCATGCCGCTGGCGACGATGACCTCTGGTGCTGCGGCCAGCACCGCCTCTTCGGTCACCGTCGGCGCGAGGATGGCCAGATCGGCAAACACATTGCGTCCGCCACACAGCGCCATCACGGCGCTGATCAGATGTTCGCCATTGATCGTCATCGGCGGCCGGTCCCAGATCTGGTAGAACACGCCGACCGGCGGGCGGGAGGCAAAGCGCGCCGCCAGCCTGTCGCGTCGCGTGCGGAAGTCGAGCGCTGCGGCCTCCGCGATCTTGGACGTACCGGCCAGCCGGCCGAGCAGTTCGAGCGTGCGCGGAATGTCATCCAGCGAGCGCGGTTCGCTGACGAAAACCGGAATGCCCAGCCGGTCGAGCTGACCGTATTGCGCGGCACGGGTGCTGCTCTGCCAGGCGATGACCAGATCGGGCTTCAGCGCTGCGACCGCCTCGATGTCGACGGCGCTGGAACTGCCGACCCGCGGCAGCGCCCGCGCCGCCGGCGGAAAATCGCTGTATTCGACCGCGCCGACCAGCTTCGCGCCTGCGCCGGCGGCGTACAGCAGTTCTGTCACATGCGGCGCGAGACTGACGATGCGCTGCGCGGCAGTCGGCAGCACGACGCGGCGTCCGGCGTCGTCGGTCACGCTGACGCCGGCGCGTGCCGGGGTGGCGGCAAGCATCAGTCCGGTCAGCAGCCAGGCCAGACGCATCATGCCGGCACGAAATAGCGACGCTCACCATCGCGCAGCTCGCGCAGCGGGTGGCAGAACGCGCGTGACAGCGTATCCGGCTGCAGCACCGTGTCGACCGCTCCGCAGACCCACTCGCCGCCGCCGGTCAGCAGCAGCACGCGGTCGCAGAAACGCAGCACCTGATTGAGGTCGTGCAGCACAGCCACCACGGCGCGCCCCTCGTCGTGCGCCATGCCGGCGAACAGCGACAGCGTGTCCATCTGGTAGTCGAGGTCGAGATGGGTGACCGGCTCGTCGAGCAGGCAGAGCGGCGCGTCCTGCGCCAGCAGCGAGGCGATGGCCACACGCTGTCGTTCGCCGCCGGACAGCGTGCGCACATCGCGCGCCTCGAAGCCGGTGAGCGACACCCGGGCCATCGCGTCGAACGCGACCTGCACGTCGAGCGCGCTGTCGTCCGACCAGCGGCCGATGTGCGGATGCCGACCGACCAGCACGGTGTCGAGCACCGTCGACGCGAAGGCATCTTCGTGCGACTGCGCCAGCAGCGCGCGCCGGCGCGCCAGCGCGCGCGGCGCCATCGATGCGATCGGCATGCCGTCTAGCGTCAGCGTGCCGGCAAGCGGCGCACGCAGCCCGGCCAGCGTGCTCAGCACGGTGGACTTGCCGATGCCGTTGCGGCCGATGACGGCGAGCATTTCACCCGGCCGGATGTCGAGGTCGAGCGCGGCGCACAAGGTGCGTCCGTCGATGCCGACGCTGACACCGCGCGCGACGAGCAGGGGCGGGGCGGTGCTCATTGACGGCGATACAGCAGGAACAGGAACACCGGCACGCCGAGCAGCGCCGTCAGCACGCCGACCGGCAATTGCGCCGGCGCGATGAGGGTGCGCGCTGCGGTATCGGCCAGCAGCAGCAGCAGGGCGCCCGCCAGCGCACTGGCCGGCAGCAGCAGGCGCTGGTCGTTGCCGAGCGCCAGCCGCATCAGGTGCGGCACGACCAGTCCGACAAAGCCGACCGCGCCGACCGTGGTCACCGCGACCGCGGTCAGCGCCGACGCGATCAGGTAGATCGCCAGGCGCAGGCGCAGCACCGGTACGCCGAGCGTCTGCGCGGTGAGGTCGCCGCGTGCCAGCAGGTTCAGGTCACGCGCCAGCGGCATGCACACCAGCACGCCGATGGCCAGCGCCCACAGCGCAGCCGCGGGCGGTGCGGCCACACCGGCGTCGCCCATCAGCCAGAACAGCATGCCGCGCAGCGACTGCTCGTTCGCTACGGTCAGCATGAAGGACACCGCCGCGCCGCAGCCGGCCGACACGATGACGCCGGTCAGCAGGAGCCGCGTCGGCGTGCGCCCGCCCTCGCCGTGGGCCAGCCCGAACACCAGCGCCATCGCAGCCAGCGCACCGGCAAAGGCGGACAGTTCGAACAGCGCGCCCGCCAGTCCGGCCGTCATGGCCAGCAGCGCGCCGACCGAGGCGCCGCCGGAAATGCCGAGCACGTAAGGGTCGGCCAGCGGATTGCGCAGCAGCACCTGCATCAGCGCGCCGGCCAGCGCGAGCAGTCCACCGCAGGCTGCCGCGGCCAGCACGCGCGGCAGTCGCAGGCCGAGCACCACGTCGCCGGCCACCCCGGCATCGCCGCCGGTCGCGATCTGCCACAGCTGCGCCGGGCTGACCGGCACGCTGCCGAGCGACAGCGACAGCGAGATCGACAGCAGAAGGCCGATGGCGAGCAGTGGCAGCGCCAGCGTGCGGCGACGCGGCGTGCGGGTGCGCACGGACGCAGGGGATTGCATGGCGTCAGCAGGGATGGACATGTACCGCTAGCCCCGCCCGAGGCGTTCGTCGAGCGTGCGCCCGGCACGTTCGCTGACCACCAGTACCAGCTTCATCATGGCGCGTGTGGCGCCGACGAACAGCTTGCGCAGCGTGCGCTCGTCCAGCGCATCGAAGTCGACTTCGGCGAGGATGACCGCCGGCGCCGACTGACCCTTGAACCGGTAGACCGATTCGATCAGCACATCACCTTCGGAATATTCCGGCTGGCCGAGCAGGTCGTACTGGCCGGTGAAGCTGCGCAGCGCGTTGGCGCCGAGCCGGTCGTGGCGCAGCAGTTCCGACTGTTCGCGGCCACGCCAGCTGACGATGGCGACATCTTCGGCGCGAAAGCCGGCCGCAAAGCACAGGCGGATCGCCTCCTTGACGCGCTGGGTCAGCGGATGCCCGGCGTCATACACCAGCCGCTCGACCTCGTCGGCATCGAACGGCGACGCCGCCTCGATCTGCGCGGCCTCGGGCAGCACGTCCTGCAGCAGTGTCTGCAGCATGTGCACGACCGGACGCGGGCTGCGGAAATTGCTGCGCGCACGCAGCGTCACCCAGCCGGGAAGCTCGATCGGCGTACGGCCGTACAGGTTCTGCATCGGGTCTTCCAGCCAGATCAGACGCGCCTCGTCGGCGGCATGGCGCCACAGGCCGGTCACCCAGTCGGTGGAAAAGTCCTGGCCCTCGTCGACGATGACGGTGTCGAAACGCAGGGCGTCCGGCACGTCGAGTTCGCCGGCGCGCGCGATCAGCGCATTGAACGCGTCGGGGCGTGCGTAGTCGGGTCGTTCGCCGTGCTCGGCCAGTACGCGCTCGCACAGGTGGTGGAAGGTGCACGCCAGCCCGCCCTCGGGCGCGATGCGCGCGAGGTGATCGGCCAGCGGACGGTTGAAGCAGACATACAGCGGACGCAGCCCGGCTTCGACTGCAGCGCGGTACTCGGCGAGCGCGAGTTGCGTCTTGCCCGAACCGGCCGTGCCGACGACGCGCAGTCGGTAGGGCGTGAAGTCGAGCGCGCGCGCCCACTGCGACAGGCCGCCGGCAACCCGGGTCACGCGCTCGCGCGCGATGCCCATGCGCGCGCTGACGTCGGCTTCGAGCTTGATTTCGTCGCGCAGGAAACGATGCACTTCGGCGGCGCGCGCGCCATGTTGGCCCGGCGGAAGAATCGACTGGATGCGCGCCGCCAGCGTGTCGCGCAGCGCCGCATCGACAATGCGTTCCGGCTCGATGCCGGCGGTATGCGCCTGACGCACGAAGTGGTCCGGGCAGTACAGCAGGTATTCGAGGCTGGGCAGTGCGGCGTCCGCGCCGCCCAGACGCGATGCCAGACGGGTGTGCAGCGCGTGGCGCGAGCGCGCAATGCCGACCGCGACATTGCGGTCGCGTCCGCGGTGGCGGGTCAGCAGGCCGTGCGGACCTTCTTCGAGATAGCCGCTGCGCTGTTCGATGGCGAGCAGGTTGCCGGCGGCATTGACGATGACGAAGTCGATGTCGCCGTAGATCGAATACCCCTGATCGAGACGCGTCCAGTGCACGCCGTGATAGACGGTGTAGGCCGGCGGCAGTGCGCGTTCGAGCAGCGCCAGCGTGGCACGTTCGCGCTCCGCAGCCGCGCCCGGACGGATGGAGTCGCCGGCGTCGTTGCCGCCATCCATTTCGCGCCAGCCATCGGGTACCACCTTTGCCACGTGTTGCGTCCTGTCGTCAGATCGGTGCGAGCTTACACGGCGTGTGCGGATCGCCGTGCGCCGCATGCCGGTTATCCACAGTATCTGTGGACAAGATGCTTCATCACGCGGTAACACCGGCCGGAGCGCCGCGCGCTGCAACGGTGTCAATAGGGTTGCTCATTATTGAGGCAGGGTGCGGACAATTGAGGTGATTGCCCGCGCATCCTGGTCACGCAGTCCATCCACAGTTTCTGTGGACAAGGCTGTGGGCGAAAGCTGTATGGCGAGGGCAGCGCCGCCGCCAGCAAGGATGTGGGCACGACGCCTCATTTGCAGGCAGTGTGCTCAATCGGGGCCACGGGCGCCGAGCAGTTCATGCAGGTTCTCGGCCACCATTTCCTCGAAACCGGTTGCCGGGTCGATCTCGCGCCGGATGTCCCAGCCGGTGGCGATGCCGAGAACAAGTTCCATCGTGGTGCGCACGATGCTGCCCGCAAGCAGGTGACCACCCGTGACGCGCCCGTCGGCGTCGGCCACCATCATGTGCAGGTGCACGCCGTGTCGGCTCACCGTTCCGGACAGCGTCAGCAACTCGCTGTCGCCGTCGATGACGGTGGCCCTGTCGCGACCCGCCAGACGCAGCGTGGCGGGTGCCAGGCTGCCCACCGCCGACAGCACGAACGCGGCGCCGATGTCCTGCCGGCGCGCGACGGCTTCCAGACTGCGTCGCAGATCGTCGCCCGGGCGCAGCCGCTCGATGTGCAGGGTGATCATGACCGCACGTTCAGCCGAAAGGCTTCACGCCGATCAGCGCGAGATGCAGCCAGCCGGCGAATACCGCCCAGCCGACGACACCGGCGACGATGGCGATTGCATCGCGTGATGCACTGCCCGCCAGGCGTCGCAGACCGGCTGCGCGGTCGCGCCGGCGCAGCGTGGCGAACATGACGACCGACCACACCAGAAAGCTGCCGAACAGCAGCAGGTCGGCCAGCGTACCGTTGGCGATCAGGTGGGCGAACGCCCAGATCTTCACGCCGGCCACCATCGGATGGCCGAGTTTTGCGCGGATGCGTGTGCCCGGCACATAGGCACAGGCCATCAGAACGAAGGCCGGCAGCGTGAGCAGCGCGGCCAGGTGGCGCGTCCATACCGGGGGTGCCCACAGCAGCGTCGGCGCCATGCGCGCTTCGCCATAGCCCTGCACGATCAGCACCAGGCCGATCAGGGACAGCACCGCATAAAGGACTTTCCACGGCAGCAGACCGAGGCGTGCGACGCCTGCGTCGCGCACGCCCGGAGCAATCAGCCGCGTCGAGTGGACGCCCAGCAGCAACACCAGACCGAGTACCAGCATAGCCATCACATTTTCTCCACGAGAAGGGTCAGAGCAAGGGTCAGAGCGCGAGCGTACCCGAGACGCGCCGTGCGCACCTGCGGCGATGCGGGAATCGTCCTACAGCCACCCCGCCGTGCGGACGACAGGCGGCGCCGTGACCGCTGCGCATACTGCAGTCGTGTCGTGCAGACGGAGAAACGCATCATGACGATTCGATTGCTGATGTCGGCGCTGTGTGGCGCCCTGCTGAGCGCCGCGTTGCTGATCGCTTTCCAGATGGGGCGCGGCACCGCCGCACCCGACAGCGTATCCGCACTGTCGAAGCTTGACGGACGGGAGGTGTTCGACACCGACGGCGTCACACTGGGCGTGGTCGAACAGACTGTGTCCGGGCGTCACGGCGAACGCAGCGCGCGTTACGCCATGGTGCGCGTATCGCGCTCGGGCAATGCCGGCCTGCGTCTGGCGGTGCCTGCATACCGTCTGCAGGCGGTGGACGACGGTCTGATGTTGACGCCCGACTCGGAGGACGATGCGGCTGCGGGCGACGATGACGGTGAAATCCTGCCCGCGGTGTCGCAGCTTCGCAGCACGATCTGAAAGACACGGCCAGGTTTTTGAACGCAGTACCTACTTTCCCAACGGAGACAAGCATGAACAAGCTGATGACGATACTTATTCTGAGTGCCGGTCTTGCACTGGCGGGCTGCAACACGATTGCCGGTGCCGGCAAGGACATCGAGTCCGGCGGCGAGGCGGTGCAGGACACCGCACGCGACGTGCAGAAGAAGATGTAGTACGGCGCTTCACCCCTTCCCGCTTCGCCCGACTCAGGCCTCGAGTCGGGCTTTTTTTTGGGCCGCCAGCGATCACGCGGCCGGCCCGCAAACACCGGACTTCGCGCGACCGGATGCGCCGGGGCGCAGCATGTCGGCGAAGAAGCGAGCCCCGCCGTCAGGCCGGTTTCTTCGCAGCGGCCTTCTTCGGTGCAGCTTTTTTCGGTGCGGCCTTCTTCACTGCAGTCTTGCCCGGGGCAGCCTTTTTGGCGACCGCCTTCTTCACCGCAGCTCCGGCAGGCGATTCGCTCTCCGCCACGTCGGCGCCCGGCGCTGCCGCCTTGGCCTCCTTCGCCCCGGCTTTGGGCTTGACCGCGCGCGGCTCGAATTCAAAGCCCACCTTGCCATCCGGCTGACGCACCAGGAAGGCGGAGAACTTGCGCTTGGTGCGCGACGATACGAAACCCTTCAGCAGATCGGTGCGACCGGCCTCCAGCAGCTTCTGCATCTGTTCCGGTTCGATCGGCTGCTGCAGGATGATCTTGCCCGAGCGGAAGTCGCAGCTCTTGTCCGGACCGACCGCCTTTTCGCAGATGTAGGACATCGGCTGTTCGTACACCTTCGCCGCGCACTTCGGGCAGGCGCCGAGCGGTGTCTGCGACGAGAAATCGACCGGCTCGGCATTTTCGTCATCGCGCGGCTGGCCGAAGTCGAACTCCGGCTCCATCTTGTCGTTGAGCTTGATCAGCGCATTGAATGGCCGGCCCATCTTGTTGCGGAAGCCGGTCAGTGGTCCGACCTGATGGTCGCGCAGCAGAGTGTCGATTTCGTGCGTTTCGAACTGGCGGCTGGCGACGATCTTCCACAGCGCGAAGTCGCAGCTCTGGCACTGGAATTTCTTGTAGTTTTCCTTCACGACACCGCCGCAGCGCGGGCACTTTTCTTCCAGCGTCGCGAAATCGCCCGGAATGGTGTCGCTTTCGTAACTTTTCGCCTGATGCACGATGCGCTGCGTCATGTCGGCGATCTCGCCCATGAAGGCTTCGCGCGACAGCTCGCCGCGCTCGATCTGCGACAGCTTGTATTCCCACTCACCGGTAAGTTCGGGCGAACTGAGTTCGTCGATCTTCAGGCCGCGCAGCGCAATCATCAGCTGGAAACCCTTGGCGGTCGGAATCAGCTCTCGACCTTCGCGCAGCATGTAGCTCTCGAGGATCAGGTTCTCGATGATCTGCGCGCGGGTCGCCGGTGTGCCCAGACCACGCCCGGCCATCGCTGCGCGCAGCTCTTCGTCGTCGATGGTCTTGCCGGCGCCTTCCATCGCGGACAGCAGCGTCGCTTCCGAGTAGCGCGCCGGCGGGCGCGTCTGCTGCGCCTTCACCAGCATGTCCTCGACCCTGACCGTCTCGCCCGGCTTGACCGGCACCAGGCTGGCGGCAACGGTTTCCCCCTTGGCCCTGGCTTCGTCATCGACCAGCGCCGCTTCCTTGCCATACACGGCGAGCCAGCCTGCATTCACCAGCACCTTGCCCTCGGTCTTGAAGGCTTCGCCCTCGACGCGGGTGATCCGGGTGGTGATCTGGTATTCGGCCGCCGGAAAGAACACCGCGAGGAAGCGGCGTGTCACCAGGTCGTAGATCTTGGCTTCGGCCTCGGACAGCGACTTCGGTTCGGTGCCGGTCGGAATGATGGCGAAGTGATCGGAAATCTTGGCGTTGTTGAAGATGCGCTTGTTCGGCTTGACCCAGCCGTGCTTCACGATTTCGTTGGCATGCGGCGCGTAGGTCTGCGGCAGGCGTGCCAGCACGTCGTTGACCGTCGGCAGATAGTCTTCCGGCAACGCGCGCGCATCGGTACGCGGATAGGTCAGCACCTTGTGCTTTTCGTACAGCGCCTGCGCGATCTGCAGCGTGACGCGGGCAGAAAAGCCGAACCGTCCGTTGGCCTCGCGCTGCAGCGACGTGAGGTCGTACAGCAGCGGCGACAGCTGGGTCGATGGCTTGGCCTCTTCCTCGACGGTGCCGGTCTTGCCGGCGCACTTGGCCTGGATGGCACGCGCTTTCGCCTCGTCCCACACGCGTTCGGCGCGGGCGTGCTCGTCGCCTTCCGGCCGCTTGAATTTCTCGTCGATCCAGCGGCCGGTGTACTCACCCGCCACTGCGCCGAAACGACCTTCGATTTCCCAGTAGTCGCGCGACTTGAAGCGACGGATTTCTTCCTCGCGCCGCACGACGATGGCCAGCGTCGGCGTCTGCACCCGGCCGACCGTCGTCAGGTGGAAGCCGCCGGTCTTCGAGTTGAACGCGGTCATCGCGCGCGTGCCGTTGATGCCGATGAGCCAGTCGCTTTCGGCGCGCGACATCGCGGCCTGACGCAGACCTTCGACCTCCTGCGCGCTGCGCAGCTTCACGAAGCCGTCACGGATCGCCGTCGTCGTCATCGACTGCAGCCACAGGCGTTCGATCGGCTTGGTCGATTTGCTGTGCTCGACGATGTAATTGAAGATCAGCTCGCCCTCGCGGCCCGCGTCACAGGCATTCACGAGGCTGTCGACGTCCTTGCGCTTGATCAGCCGTGTCAGCAGGCGCAACCGCTCGGCGGTCTTGTCGATCGGGTTCAGCGTGAAGCGGGGCGGAATGACCGGAAGGTGGGCAAACGACCATTTGCCGCGCTTGACCTCGTATTCCTCGGGCACGGCCAGTTCCAGCAGATGGCCGACTGCGGACGACAACACGTAGTCGTCGCTTTCGAAGTAGTCACCTTCGCGCGTGAATCCGCCGACGGAGCGCGCGATGTCCTGCGCGACCGACGGCTTTTCCGCGATGATCAGTTTTTTGCCCATGCCTGCCCGATGACCCGATCGCCGACTGCGGCGCACCGGGTGCGCGCCGGATCAAGCGGCGTGAAAGCGGCGCATGATAGGGACAAAAATTCCGAACAGGCAAGCGAATACGCGGGACCCCGTCGTGCCCGCCGCGTCGCGCGCCGGATCAATGCGGGGCGCGCGGCTCGTCTTCGTCGGACAGCAGCTCCTCGAGAACCAGGGTGTCGGTGGTCGCCTGCTGGTTCCACAGCACCATCAGTACGATCACCTTGAGCTGGCTCAGCGACACCTCGTCATCCTCCAGCGCCAGCGCACGCTCGACCACGATTTCGCGGGTCAGGGCGTTGATCGCACCGGCATCTTCGAGGAATGAAAGGAAGCCACGGCATTCCGTATCGAGTCGCGATTGCTCCGCTGCCGAGTACAGCCGGATGGAGCGGCTTTCTTCGGCGATCTTCGGCTTGTCGGCGCCGCCGGCGCTTTCAAGACCGGACAGCCAGCCCATGGCTTCCTCGATTTCGTCCTGCTCGAAACCGGCGGCCGTGAGCTTGCGCGCGAGCTGGTTGGGCTCGGGATAACTGTCCAGATGCGCGTAAGTTTCGAAAAGATAGACCAGAACGTCGATCATGATTCGGCTCCGCGCGTGCCGGTTGGCAGCAAGGCCCACCGGCGGTTTGTCACCCGGCTCGGGCAGGCCCGAACCGTATCACCTGATGCGCTGGAATCGTCCGTCCGGCAGCAACGCCACCCGCCTTTCGAGTTCCAGCGAAAGCAGCATGGCGGAGAGGGTGTCTGCCGTCAAGCCGGTTTGTTGCGCAAGGAGGTCGATTCCGACCGGATCGAAGCCCATTGCATCAAGCAGCGCCGAGGCGTCGTCCGTCACGCATGTGGGGGCGGCCCTGGCCGGTGGCGCATCAGGCTGCAGCTCGGACAGGATGTCGCGCGCGTCATCCACCAGTTTGGCCCCCTGGCGGATCAGCTGATGGCAGCCCTTGGACAGCGGCGAGTGGATCGACCCGGGAATCGCGAACACCTCGCGCCCCTGGTCGCCGGCAAGGCGCGCGGTGATGAGCGTGCCGCTGCGTGCGGCCGCCTCGACCACCAGCACACCGCGTGACAGGCCGGAAATGATGCGATTGCGGCGCGGAAAGTTCTCCCGTAGCGCCGGTGTGCCGAGCGGAAATTCGGTGAGCACGGCGCCCTGCGCGGCCACGCGGCGCGCGAGGTCCTGATTGCGCGGCGGGTAGATGCGGTCGGCACCGGTGCCGATCACCGCAATGGTCGAACCCGGGCCGTCGAGCGCGCCATGGTGGGCGGCGGCGTCGCAGCCCAGCGCGAGGCCGCTGACGATGGTCAGGCCGCCGCGCGACAGCTCGCGCGCAAATTGTTCGGCTGTTTGCGCGCCCTGTGCCGTTGCATTGCGTGCGCCGACGATCGCCAGCGCACGCCGGTTCAGCAACTCGACGCGGCCTTTTACGTACAGTAGCGTCGGCGGGTCGGAAATTTCCAGCAGTGCTTGCGGATACGCGGCGTCGGCCAGCGTCACGAGGTGGTTGCCGGGCTGGCGCGCCCAGTCGAGCGTACGGGCGATCGCTGCATCGTCATCGAAAGCGGCCAGCAGGCGGGCCGCCTTGTCGCCGATCGCCGCGGCGATCGCCGGGCCGGACGCAGCGAACACCCGCTCCGGCGGGCCGAATGCCGACAGCAGACGGCGCTGTGCGTCCAGCCCGAGTCCGCGTGTCAGCGTGAGCCGCAGCCAGGCTGCAAGCGATGCATCGGATACGCGCTCCACCCGCGACCGCGCCATCGAGCCGACGATGGTCAGGGCTTGCGGATGCGGTCGCCGACGGCGATCGGGCGCTTGGCATCCATCACCAGCGCGTAGGAAATGGTGTCGAACACCCGGAACACGAAAACCACGCCCGAGCGCTCGTCCGGCATCTGGAAGGTATTGATCTGCTGATCGCGGCGCTCGGTGACCTGCTTGCCGGCGACGAAGGCAGCGAATACGTGTCCGACCTCGACGCCATCATTCGCGCCGCGGTTCAGCAGCACCACGTTGTGACGTCCGGCCGACGCCACGCCGCCGACGATGCGCGCCACGCTGCCTTCGATGTCCTTCTCGGGGGCTCGCGGCACGTAGGCGACCAGTTCAGACGGTGGGGCCGGAATCAGCCGGTCGCCCTTGCCCATTTCAAATTGTGCTGATTCGACCTCGAAGGTCGCCGGGTCGCCTTCGCGCGTCAGTCGCGCATCGCCGAGGTATTCGGCTTCGAAGCCCAGCACCGCCTTGGTTTCCGGATCGCGGATCGGCGCAGCCGGCCGATAGACGTGCCACAGCGACTTGTTGTCGGTCACGCCGGTCACGTAGGCGACATCGCCCGCGCTGAGATAGACACGGCCTTCCTGCGTGCCGACGATGCGCGGCGCCGTTTCGTTGAAACTGGCTTCGACCGCAATCGGTTTGGTCAGGAAGGGTTCGATGGCCTTGTGCGGAATCGAGGCAATCGGCTCGGGCACCGCTTCTTCGTAGGTCCTGGGCGACAGCTTGACCGGCTGGCCGACGCGCAGGCGCGGCGAGCCGTTGAAATCTTCCAGGTAGACGACCTGCCCGGGATAGATCAGGTGCGGGTTGCGGATCTGTTCGCGGTTCATCCGCCAGACTTCGGGCCAGCGCCAAGGCTCCTTCAGGAACAGGCCGGCAATGCCCCACAGCGTGTCCCCCGGCTTGACGACATGGCGGTCAGGCGCGTTGCTGGCAATGGCGGGCGCACCGTCTGACTGGGCGAAGGCGGTCGCGCTTGAAAGGGCGACCAGCAGGGAGCATATAATCTTGCGCATGGTGTGGCCTCGCACTGGCGGATGCCGGTAGCACAACGGTTACGGACGGAGGGTCGCCTCGTTTCGTGTTGCACCGCCGGAACCCGGCCGGGGGTTTGCCTCTCGATATTGGTTCAAGCGTTTGCTACGGCAGCGTGCGCGGCGACTTGAGCTGCGCACGTCCTTGTTCCGCCGCCGGAGATTCATGGGTTGCATCATGGATTGCGGCGCGCGTTGCGTGACGGCAGGCAAGGCTCAGGCCATCGGCATGCGTCAGTGTAGCAAGCTGCTTCAACTAATGACAGTCTGCATGAAAATTCACTGCTAATCCATTAAATCAGCACGACTTTTATGGCACTACTTCCGATACTGAAATTTCCCGATCCCCGTCTGCGCAAGAAAGCGTCGCCGGTCCAGGGGGTCGATGAAAGCACGCGCAGACTGGCCGCCGACATGGCAGAAACGATGTATGCCGCACCCGGAATCGGACTGGCCGCGACCCAGGTCGATGTGCACAAGCAGGTCATCGTGATTGATATCAGTGAGGACAAGACGGAGCTGATCACGCTGATCAACCCGCGCATCGTCGAGCGCGACGGCGAGCAGGTGTATGAGGAAGGCTGTCTGTCGGTACCCGGCATCTACGAAAAGGTGACGCGCTCGGAGCACATCCGGGTCATCACGCTGTCGCTCGATGGCACCGAGCACGAAATCGATGCACACGGCCTGCTCGCCGTGTGCATCCAGCACGAAATGGATCATCTGTTGGGCAAGGTGTTCGTCGATCACCTGTCGCAACTGAAACAGAGCCGCATCAAGAATCGCATCGCGAAGCAGGCCCGCGAAAGCGCCTGATGCCCTCACGCTCACTCACTGACCGGCCGCGCATCGCGTTCGCCGGCACACCTGAATTTGCCGCTCGTGCGCTCGACGCGCTGATCGGTTTCGACTGCGACATCCCGCTCGTGCTGACCCAGCCTGACCGGCCGGCCGGCCGCGGCATGAAGCTCACGCCCAGTCCGGTGAAGGCGCGCGCCCTGGCGCATGGCCTGACGGTGGATCAGCCCGATACGCTGAAAACGCCGGAACTGCGTGCGCCGCTGGCGGAGGCCGCGCCCGACCTGCTGGTGGTCGTCGCCTACGGCCTGCTGCTGCCGCGCGCCGTGCTCGACATTCCGCGCCTCGGCTGCATCAATATCCATGCGTCGCTGCTGCCCCGCTGGCGCGGCGCCGCGCCGATACAGCGCGCCATCGAAGCGGGCGACGCCCGCACCGGCATCACGCTGATGCAGATGGACATCGGTCTGGACACCGGCCCGATGCTCGCCGAGCATGTGGTCGACATCACGGACATCGACACGACCGCCACGCTGCACGACCGGCTGGCCGAAGCCGGCGCGCGGCTGCTGATCGATACCCTGCCCGACCTGCTGGCAGGCCGCGTCACGCCGCGCGCGCAGCCGGACCATGGCGCGTGCTACGCGGCCAAGATCGGCAAGACCGAAGCGGCCCTCGACTTTCGTCGTCCCGCGTCCGAACTGGGTCGCCGGCTGCGCGCTTTCGATCCCTTTCCCGGCGGGCTGATGTCGGTTGATGGCACGCCGATCAAGCTTTGGCGGGCCGAAGTGCTGGCCGAGCCGGGCGCACCCGGCCTGATCAGCCGGGTCGATGATCACGGCGTGGTGATCGGCTGCGGCGCAGGCTCTCTGTGCATCACCGAACTGCAGAAGGCCGGCGGGCGCCGGCTGCCGGTGGCCGAATTCCTGCGCGGTCACGCGCTTGCAGCGGGCCAGCAGGCACAGCTGCCGGGCTGAGCGTCGGCCGGGCGCCCGGTGGCGTTGCTCGTATCTTGCAGGGAGCCCCCTGCCTTGTAGTCGCGCCTTTCCAGCCACCCTGCCCGCAACGCCGATCAACTGCGGTTTTCGGCTTGAATTTTCGGCTGAGTGCGCAATCTATACGGCGTCCGATTTCACTGACTGGTAAGCACAATGTTTGGCAACTGGCTGAAAACCTCGATCCTGATGGCCGGCATCGTCGCGCTGTTCGGCGTCGTCGGCGCGGCCATCGGGGGGCAGCAGGGCATGCTGCTGGCGCTGCTGTTCGGCGGTGCGATGAATGTCTGGGCCTACTGGTTCTCCGACAAGATGGTGCTGCGCATGTACAACGCGCGCGAGGTCGACGCCGCCTCGTCGCCCTATCTGTACAACATGGTGGCTGAACTGGCGCAGCGGGCCGAGCTGCCGATGCCGCGTGTCTATCTGATCGACGAAGCGCAACCGAATGCCTTCGCAACCGGCCGCAACCCGGAGAATGCAGCCGTGGCGGCAACCACCGGGATCGTCCGCATGCTGTCCGCGCGCGAGCTGCGCGGCGTGATGGCGCACGAACTGGCGCATGTGAAAAACCGCGACATCCTGATCTCGACCATTTCGGCCACGGTATCCGGCGCCATCTCGGCGCTGGCGCAGTTCGGCATGCTGTTCGGCGGCAGCCGTGATGCGGACGGCCGTCCGGCCAACCCGGTGGTCGGCATCATTGTTGCCCTGCTGGCGCCGATTGCTGCCATGCTGATCCAGATGGCGATCTCGCGCACGCGCGAGTTCGGGGCCGACCGGGGCGGCGCGGAAATATCGAATGATCCGCATGCATTGGCGGACGCACTCACTAAAATAGACGCTTACGCGCGGGGTATCCCCATGGCAACCGCCGAAGCGCACCCGGAGACCGGCCAGATGATGATCATGAATCCCCTTTCGGGCGGCGGCCTGCGCGGCCTGTTCAGCACCCACCCGGAAACGGCGGAACGCGTGGCGCGCCTGCGCGCGCTGGCCCGCTGACATGGATCGCGACTGGCGGCCCGACGGCAATGCCCGCAACGTGCTCGGCGGGCCGCTCGAGCCGTGTTCGTTCAAGCCGCTGACCGGTTTTTTCCGCGACGGCTGCTGCAACACCGACGACAACGACTTCGGCTCGCACACCGTGTGTGCGGTGCTGACCGACGACTTCCTGCTGTTTTCCCGCGCGCGCGGCAATGACCTGTCGACGCCTCGCCCGGAGTACGACTTCCCCGGCCTGCGGGCCGGCGACCGCTGGTGCCTGTGCGCAGCACGCTGGCGCGAAGCCTTCGACGCCGGTCAGGCACCACAGGTGATCCTGGTCGCCACGCACGAGGCTGCGTTGCGCTATGCGTCGATCGAAGCGCTGCGCCAGCACGCCTGGACGGGTTGATCGTCCGCTTACCCCCGACAGGACTCGCTCCGGAGCGGGTCCTGACTCGCCTCTTGCCGGTACCCATGCATTGAATTCCGTATCTTCTTCCGGTCAGCCGGTCGCCGCCGATTCACTGGCGGCAGCCCTGCTCGGAGCCGCCCACGCCGTGGCTGCCGTACTCAAGGGTGATGCGCTGGACGACGCGTTCAGCCGCACGCCTGACACACTGTCGACCAACACCGCCGCCGTGCGCGATCTGGCCTACCAGTGCCTGCGCGCGCATGCCGCGATCGAGGCCCGGCTCGCCGTGCTGGTGCCCAAGCCGCTGCGCGAGCTCGATCGGCGTGCATTGCTGCTTGTCGCGCTGTGCCGCCTCGATGCGCGACCGGACAGCGCGCACACCACGGTCAGCCAGGCGGTCGACGCGGCGCGCACGCTCGGTGGTGACCGCTTCGGCGGACTGATGAATGCGGTGCTGCGCAGCGCGCAGCGGCGTGGTGACGAACTTGATGCCGCGGTCGCGGGTGATGACGCAGCGCGCCTGCAACACCCGCGCTGGTGGCTTGACCGCTTGCGCCGCGACCACCCGAATCACTGGCAGGACATCGCGCAGCAGGGCAATGCCCATCCGCCGATGGCACTGCGCGTCAATCTCCGGCGCGCCACCCGGGATGAGGTACAGGCGCGCCTGACGGCCGAGGACATCGCGACGACCCGCCACGGCGATGCCGGCCTGCTGCTCGACAGGCCGTGCCCGGTCGCCCGCCTGCCCGGCTTTGCCGAAGGCCTGATGTCGGTGCAGGATCTGGGCGCCCAGCGCGCCGCCGGGCTGCTCGACGTGCGTGCCGGGCAGCGCGTGCTCGACGCCTGCGCAGCACCGGGCGGCAAGGCATCTCATCTGCTGGAATGCGCCGATATCGAGCTGCTGGCGCTCGACCACAGCGCGCCGCGTGCGCAGCGCATCAGCGAGAATTTCGCACGGCTCGGGCTGGACGGTCGGGTGCAGATCGGCGATGCCGCGGCGCCTGACAAGTGGTGGGACGGCAAGCTGTTCGATCGCATCCTGGCCGACGTGCCGTGCAGCGCGTCCGGTGTCGTGCGGCGGCACCCGGACGCAAAGTGGCTGCGCCGGCCGGACGACATCTCTCGCTTCGCGAAGCAGCAGCGCACCATGCTGGACAGCCTTTGGCGCGTGCTGGCGCCAGGTGGTAAATTGCTTTACGCCACCTGTTCGGTGTTCCGCGCGGAAAACCACCAACAGGTCGCCGCCTTCGTGACCCGCCATGCCGACTGCCAACGCCTGAGCCCATGCGGCGCATTCGATCTGCAACTGCTGCCGGACGCCGAGCATGACGGGTTCTACTACGCCCTTCTGCAGAAAACCCACGGTGTCTGAACGACTCCCGCTCTGGCCGGGGGTCTGGCGCTGCATCCTGGCCTGCCTGTTGACGGTCTGCCTGATGACCCCCGGTCACGCTGCGGCCGATGTGGAAATGCGCGATGTCCGGCTCGATCACAGCGACGAGGGCTATCAGCTGTCGACCGACATCGGCGTCACGCTGTCGCCGCGGCTTGCCGAAGCGGTGACACGCGGTGTGGCGCTGTACTTCGTGCTCGAATTCGAAATCAGCCGGCCACGCTGGTACTGGCTCGATGAAGACGTGGTCGAGCGCGCGCTGACCTACCGCCTGAGCTATCACGCTCTGACCCAGCAGTACCGGGTATCCACCGGTGCGCTGCATCAGGGCTTCGACACGCTGGACGAAGCGCTCAAGCTGATCGGCCGGCTGCGCAACTGGCCGATCATCGACTCGGGGCGTCTGAAGGCCGGCGGCAGCTATGTCGCTGCATTGCGCCTGCGGCTCGATGTGACCCAGCTGCCCAAGCCGTTCCAGCTCAGCGCGATGAGCAATCGCGACTGGACGCTGGAATCCGAGTGGCAGCGCTGGGGCTTCACCGCACAGCAGGCGGTGCGGCAGTGAGGAATTTCATCTTCGCCAGCACGGCGCTCAGTGGCGTGCTGCTGCTACTGCTGTCGCTGGCCAGTGAAAATACTGCGCTGTTCGCGCGCAGCTACCCGCTGCTGCTCGGCCTGAATGTGGCTGTGGCGCTCGGCCTTCTCGGTCTTGTGACCTGGCTGGTGGCGCACCTGCTGCGCGAGCACCGCGCCGCGGTGTTCGGCTCGCGTCTGAAGCTGCGCCTGTTCGCGGCGTTTGCTGCGCTGGCGGTGGCGCCGGGCGCGCTGATCTACGTGCTGTCGGTGAATTTCGTGTCGCGTTCCGTCGATTCGTGGTTCAACGTGCGTATCGAACAGGCACTCGAAGGCGGCCTCATCCTCGGTCGCAACACGCTCGACTACCTGTCAGCCGACCTGCTGGAAAAGGCCCGTACGATGGCGCGCGACCTGTCCGACACACCAGTGCTCAAGCGCAGCGCACGGCTCGACGTGCTGCGTGAGCAGGCCGGCGTGGAGAGTGCAACGCTGTTTTCGCCGCAGGGACAGGTGGTCACGACCAGTTCGTCGGCCACCCGGCTGGTGCCTTCGTTGCCATCGCCGTCGCAGCTGCGCCAGGCGCGCCAGGGCATGGGTCTGACCACCGTGGACACCGACAGCAACGACGGCCTGACCGTGCGTGCGCTGGTGTTCATCGGTGGCGCGACACTGGCGTCCGACGCCCCGGTGCTGCAGCTGCTGCAGCCGCTGCCGGCTTCGCTGGCGCTGAATGCGGAGGCGGTACAGAGCGCCTATCGCGACTATCAGGAACTGTCGCTGGCGCGTGCCGGACTCAAGCGCATCTTCGCGCTGACACTGACACTGGCGCTGCTGCTCGCGCTGCTGTCGGCGCTGGCCGTGGCCTTCGTGATCAGCCGACGCATGTCGGCGCCGCTGTCCATCCTGGCGCGCGGCACCGATGCGGTGATGCAGGGCGATTTCAGCCCGATCCCGGCGCTCGCCACGCGCGACGAGCTGGGCACATTGACCCAGTCGTTCCGCCGCATGACCGAACAGCTCAACGATGCGCGCGCGCAGGCCGAGCGCAGCCGCAGCGAAACCGAGGCGGCACGCACCTACCTCGAAGGCGTCCTCGGCAACCTGTCGACCGGTGTGCTGGCGTTCAGTCCGTCCACCCGGTTGCGTGCCGCCAACCAGGGTGCGCTGGCCATCCTGGATGACCGGCTCGAAGGCTGGGAAGACATTGCGCTGGCTCAATGGCCGCGTCATCCGGAGTTGCGCGACACCATCCTGGCGGCCATCGACGAGGGGCAGGAGTCGTGGAGCCGGCAGATCGACATCGCCGATCCGTTCGGCCCGGGCAAGACTTTGCTGCTGCGCGGCTCGCAGCTGCCGCAGGCCGGCGGCGGCGGTTTCGTCGTGGTGTTCGACAACATCACGCAGCTGATCGCCGCGCAGCGCAGCGCCGCGTGGGGCGAGGTGGCACGCCGACTGGCGCACGAGATCAAGAACCCGCTGACGCCGATACAGCTGTCGGCCGAGCGGCTGCAGTTCAAGCTGTCGGACAAGCTCGACGAGGACGGCCAGCGCCTGCTGGCGCGTGCCACCTCGACCATCGTCGATCAGGTCGAGGCGATGAAGAACATGGTCAATTCCTTCCGCGACTACGCGCGGCTGCCGCAGCCGGTACTGACGCCGCTCGACCTGAACCGGCTGGTGGACGAAGTGCTCGGTCTGTACGAAACCTCGACGCCCCGCATTGAACGGCATCTGGCGACCGACCTGCCGCACATCAGTGGTGACGCCGGCCAGCTGCGACAGGTCATCCACAACCTGCTGCAGAATGCGCAGGATGCTTCGGCCGAAGCCGGCACGCCGCAGATCAGCGTGCACACGCGCCGCCGCGGCAACCGCGTCGAACTGTCGGTGCGCGACAACGGCCACGGTTTTCCGGCCCAGGTGCTGGCGCGCGCGTTCGAACCCTATGTCACGTCGAAAGCACGGGGTACAGGCCTTGGGCTGGCCATCGTGAAGAAGATCGTGGATGAGCACGATGGTCGCATCGAAATCGAAAACATTGCGCCGCACGGCGCTGAAATCCGCATAGCGCTGCCGCTGGCAGCCTGAAAGTCAGGAAAACATGGCTCGCATACTGGTGGTCGACGATGAGATGGGCATCCGGGAGTTGCTGTCCGAAATCCTGCGGGACGAGGGGCATGACGTGACGCTGGCGGAGAACGCGGCTGCGGCGCGCAATGCGCGTCTGGCCGCGCGACCTGACCTGGTGCTGCTGGACATCTGGATGCCCGACACCGACGGCATCACCTTGCTGAAGGAATGGGCGTCGGGTGGGCAATTGACCATGCCGGTCATCATGATGTCCGGCCACGGCACCATCGATTCGGCCGTTGAGGCGACACGCATCGGCGCGCTCGATTTCCTCGAAAAGCCGATCGCACTGGCCAAGCTGCTGTCCAGCGTGAAGCGCGCGCTGATCCGCAGTGCGCCAGCCGAACAGCGCCCGGCTGCGCCTTCGCTGGCCGGCGTCACGCGCAGCGGGGCGCTGCGCGACCTGCGCCGCCGGCTGGAACAGATGGCCAGCCGTTCGCGCATCATCATGCTGCGCTGCGGCCCGTCGAGCTTCGCCGAACTGGCAGCACGCACGCTGGCGGTGCCCGGGCGGCGCTGGATCGAACTGGCTGGCATACCGGGCGCCATCACGCAGGAGCAGCTCGACGCGGCGCGCGGCGGCGTCATCCACGCCGGCGACATCGGCACGCTGTCGCGCATGCAGCAGAAAAATCTCGCCTTCGCGGTCGACCGGCTGGAACGGCTCGACGCGAAACTGATTGCCAGCTGTGCCCAGCCGCTGGCGGAATTGCAGGCCGCCGGCGGCTGGGACGATGTCTTGCTGTCGCGGCTGTTCGACGTCGTGCTGCCGCTGCCGACGCTGGCCGAACTGCGCGACGAAATCGGCGATCTGGCTGACGACGTGCTGAAGCATCTGGCGGACGCGGGCGAGATTCCGGTGCGCGCGCTGGCCGAGTCGACCCGGCCACTCCTGCGCCAGCACCCGTGGCCGGGCGGTTACGGCGAACTGGTGGCGGCGCTGCGTTCGGCTGCGCTGGCCACGCTTGACGATGATCTGGACGCGAGCGCGCTGCGCGCGCTGCTGCGCCCGGCCGGCAACGCGGCACTGCCCGGCCTGAACCAGCCGTTGCGCGATGCGCGCGAGGCGTTCGAGCGGCTGTATTTCGAACACCACATGGAACGCGAAGGCGGCAACATGACCCGGCTGGCGGAGCGCTCCGGGCTGGAGCGTACCCACCTGTACCGCAAGCTCAAGCAACTCGGGCTGCCGGTCGGCCGTCGCACCGAACATCAGGACTGATGGACGGAACCGAACGGCAGTCCTGAACGGCAAGTCCGCGCGGTGGACGCCCCGGGTTCCGTCAGGCGCGCTGGCGGAAGGTCATGTAATACACCCCGGCGACCAGAATGCTGCCGCCGACGATGTTGCCCAGCGTCGCCGCGACCAGATTACCCGCCAGCCCGGCCGCGGTCAGTCCCGACAGATCGACGCCAGCCGGCAGCACGCCGTTCGCATGCAGCAACATGCCCATCGGAATGAAATACATATTGGCGATGCAGTGCTCGAATCCGGCGGCCACGAACGCCGATACCGGAAACACGATCGCCAGCACCTTGTCGGTCACGCTGCGCCCGGCGGTCGCCAGCCAGACTGCGAGACAGACCAGGGCATTGCACAGGATGCCCTTCACGAACACGATCAGGAAAGGTGTGGCCGTCTTGGCCGCCGCCACCTTCACATAGGTTTCCGCCACCGCTCCGCCGTTCATGTCGCCGTGATGTGACAGGAACACCAGGGCCACCATGCCCAGCGCGCCGACCGCATTCGCCACATATACGATGGCCCAGTTGCGCGCCAGCAGACTGAATGGAATGCGCCCCTCGGCCCAGGCCATGACCAGGAAATTGTTGCCGGTGAACAGCTCGGCGCCGGCCACGGCCACCAGGATGAGGCCGAGCGAAAAGGCAAGCCCGCCCAGCACACGGGTCAGCGCAAAGCCGAGCGAGGCATCGCTGGCCACCAGCGTGAAGTACAGCGCACCGAAGCCGATGAAGGCGCCGGCCAGCACACCGAGCATGAACATCGTGCGCACTGGCAGGTTGGCTTTCACGATGCCGATGTTTTCGACCTTCTCGGCAATCTCCTTCGGCGAGTAAAGATCGATCCCCAGATTGCTGGCCATGCGTTCTCCTTGTCGGTTTTGTGTGCGGAACCCGTCTCGCGCGGGCAGGCCGACAGTGTAGGATGCTGACCGTGACGCCGGTAGATTGCCGGCCCCGCGGCAGCCCACCAGTTCGCTCGCCGCGTGGAACATGCACCACAGAAGTCAGCCAGACGCACAGTGCCGGTGAGCAATCCGCCCGCCGGCCCGCGCACCCGCCGGACCACCCGTCACGGCCAAGCGTCGCACGAAAACCCCTGACCGGCCTTCTCCGCAGCGCAGCGGAGCAGCATCGGCTTTCGGGTTCAACGCCCTCTCTTGACATTGACGGAGTACGACCATGAGAACCCGCCTCACCCTGACGCTCGACGACGCGCGGCAGATTGCGGCCGCGGCGGAAGCCGAAGCCCTGAAACGCAACTGGCCGGTCACCATCGCCATCGTCGACGACGGCGGCAACCTGATGTGGCTGCAACGCCTTGACGGCGCGCCGCCGATGAGCACCCAGATCGCACCGGAGAAGGCCCGCACCTGCGCGCTCGCGCGCAAGCCGAGCAAGGCGATCGAGGACGTGGTCAACAGCGGCCGTCTGGCCGCATTGCGCATGCCGGTGCTGCCGCTGGAAGGCGGCGAAATGATCGTTGTGAACGGCGAATGCGTCGGCGGGGTCGGCGTATCGGGCGTGAAGTCGAGCGAAGATGCCATCGTCGCCCGCGCCGGTATCGCGGCCATCGGGGCAAGCTGGGAACTACCGGCCTGACGAGCCCTTGGGGGAGCGGTCCTGTGGGAGCGGTTGTGGGAGCGGCGGCCCCGCCGCGATCCGTGCCGCGATGGTCGCTGTGCGAAGTGCGTATCGCGGCGAGGGCGGAGCGGTAATACCGTTCAGTTAAGGTCTTTTTTCAGAACGCGGACGGTGTAGCGCTTTGGCCGGGCTTTGACAACACGGGG
>NZ_JANINH010000012.1:0-123029 GCF_024580155.1 Methyloversatilis sp. XJ19-13
CGGCTCAACCTTCGACCCCGCTGCCTTCGACATCGCCGAAGTCGATCGACGACTCGCAAAGATCAAACTCTGACCGTCAACACGGTGTCGGTCGGACGCTTACTAAAATCTCACTAAAGACGAGAGTAGTCGGACACGAAGGGCTGGGGTAAATGGCAAGGCGTCCCGTCTTTGAGCTGGTTTCCAGCACGCTTCGGGCAGCGCTTTCGCGGATCGCCTGTACCGCGGAACTGATCGTCCACTCAGACCAAGGCTGGCACTACAAGATGAAACCCTATCGAGAAATGCTCGCGCAGCGTGGAGTCAAGCAAAGCATGAGCCGTAAGGGCAACTGCTTTGCCAACGCGGCAATTGAGAGCTTCTTCGGCACGCTGAAGGCCGAGTATTTCCATCTTGAAGCACCCAATAGCCTTGATGCGCTTGAAGCGGGCGTAGATGATTACGTCCGCTATTACAACCACGAGCGCATAAAGCTCAGACTGAAAGGGCTTAGCCCAGTGGGATACCGGCTCAGAAACACCGCCTAGTTGGCGGCATTGCAACCGTCCAACTTCTGGGGTCAGTTCAAATCCGGGGCGGTTCAATGACCACTTGTCGGTATTTACTGTGGAAGCTTGCCTTTGCGCAAGGCAAGCAAGGCAAGTATGCCTACAGCAAACAAGAATCCGTTTGACGGCTCAGGAACAGTCGACGTGGGGCTGTAGGCAAACTCGCCTAATGTGATCGTGAATTGCTGATCCTCAACGTCAACAAATCGCACTGATGTGATTAGTTGTTGGCCCGCGTCCCAGCCTGCAAATTTTCCTTCATTTGCCGCTGTATCGACAGCAATGGTTCCCAAGAGTAAGTCGTTAGAGTAAAACTCCACCTGAGCATGATTGGGAACGTTGTACACGCCAACAAATCCGCCGGCCTGGGCGGCAGGTGTGGGCAGTGCAACTGAAATATAGTCGAGCTCTACATCGGTCATGATGCAGCCGCTTTCGCAAAGCTCGATCGAACCAGATGGATAGGTTCTAAATGATCCATTCCCAGATGTGAAGGTTAAACCTCCGGAAAAAACTGGTCCTGGGCGGCCAAAGTTTAAGGGCTGCGTTTCGAAAGTGACGAGCTTGGCGTCGGTCGAAAGCTCCTCGTACGAGATCTGCCCCGCGTGGGCAGCCATTGTCGCAACGGTAAGTGAGAACGCGGCAGCAATAAATCTGATGTTGGAAAGCATATGCCCTCTGTATGTGAGTTAGATTGAAAGCATGACATCGGTTGGTAAGGACTGCAACCAGGGCTTCCGCACTCGGATGTCATTTCCAAGCATTAAAAGGGGACAGACCACAATTTATTTCCCCGAATCTGCTCATACATCCACGCCGGGTCCATGTCCGCCCCGTTGGGCCAGGTCACGGCGCCGAGATTCAGGCATGCCTGATCGAAACAGGACTGGTCCTTGAGCGCTTCGAACATGCCGCATTCCGTGGCAGCCAGAATCGCCGAAAAATCCGCGATGCCCTTCGTGTCATCCATGAAGGTGACGGCGAGACGATAGTCGGGCAGCACCGAAAGTGCCTTGATCCGCCAGGGCGCGGCGGGGATTGCTCCAGTGGTTTGATCCGCTTCGGGTGTTGTCTGGATTGACACAGTTTCCAGTCCTCCATCCGTTCCGTGCGATGTTCGATCGCCCATTCGATTGTCAAGGCAAGTGCCCGGCGCGGCAGGCTGCCGCCGATCACTTCGAGCGTCCCGATGTCGATCAGGGCTTCGTGTTCGGCGTAAAGCGCATGGAAATGCGGCGGGGCGTGTTCGCGCCAGAACATCTGGATGACGATACCGAAGAACTGGCTGATTGTGCGGAGGACCGGGATTATGCCCCTGACGCCTGTGAGGTGTCCGAAAAACAATAGGGGTCAGACCCAATTTTCCCCGGTGGGAACAGGTCACAATCATTCCGCACAGTAGAAAAATCGATCCGGCCATTCAAAAATTTATGACGGCCCATCATTTTTAGTTTCGGTCATTGAAAACATGGGTGTGCCCTAAATTCCTATAAATCGTCGGGTTTTTTGAATTCTTCGCTCGCCGCGCAGTCGCTAAAGCCATCAGCCCCAGTGTCATCAATACTGAGATGGACGGCTCGGGTACAACAGTGACGGACTTCAGCATAGTGTCACCCATTATGTCGATGCGCGTTCCCTCGAATGGGCTGCTGTATACCTGAGAAACTCCGTAAAAGGACATTTCGTTAAAGGAGTTTTGAGTCACAGTCCCGACGCTGGCCTGCATTGCAGATATGAATTCCTCAGCAGACCATACCCGAAAGTCGGCGTTGGGAACCGGGCCTGCGGGTAGCTGAACGAAGCTTGAGCGTCCATACGACCACGTGTGTTGCAGTTCGCCAAAGGTCTCCCATCTGGTGAGGGTGCTGAAGGAAGCAATAGCGTCGACGGGCTGTGCACCTTCCTGATTGATGGGCGACGTCAGTCGTTGGCTGGCTTGTGTAAATAGTGGCCAAACGGCAGTTCCTGATGGTGGAAATCCGTTTGTCAAGTCTGCTGTATACGGCGTGGGTGTGGTGGAAGCGCCTGCTCCACCGGTGTACATCACGTTGCTATACCAGATTGAACCACTATTGCTCCATGCGTGCTGCGGTTGGTCAACTAAGGGGCTATCTAAATCAAATTGCGCGGTGTATTCGAAACGGCTGGGTTCGAACGCATAGTCGTATGTGACGTTCCAATTTCCGGTTTCCTGACTTAGCGTGGTGATTTGTCGTGATTGTGCAATTACCTCTATAACGACCTGAACAGTAGTGGCATGAGCTGCCACAGAGGCTCCCGCGATGCCGACAGCCAAAACCAAGTTTTTCATTTTTCTATCCATTTTCATGCGCAAGAGGAGGCTCATCTCGATATCCACAATTCTTTCTCGGAGAGGAATTCGTAGTGCCGAGTGGTCGTAGTCGATATTCTAAATTTTCAGATAAATCAAAAATTGATTGCTGGGTGGAAGCGTTTCAGAAATTTAGCTCTGTCGTCTGGACTTTAGGTGTTGGAAATCATCGATGCCAGTCGAGTATGGATATTATGGCCAGCTATGCGTTTCGGTTGCGAGAGCCTGCAACATAAATTTTCGATCTGTTTGGGTGATTGACAGTTCTTTTAGTTTGTGTTTTTTTTGAACATCGGGTGCGGCTCCGGAACTTCCGAACTCGAATGGCATATGTTAGGTTAAAAGGGGACAGACCACAATTTATTCATCCGCAGAACAATAGTGGACGTAGCAACATTTCCGCACAGTCTGCAACCGAGGCTGACGTCGCACGCACGGTCGCCTCCATTGCAGCCCCTGCTTACCGCTACGCATCGGGCACCCGAGTGCCCTCCCGCCGATTCACCAGATCGCCCGCACATGCGGGTAGCTCCTGATCTTTTCGTCGGCGCTGACCAGCGGCGCGGCGAACTTGCGCGCGGTGGCGACGATGATGCGGTCGGCCGGGTCCTTGTGGAAGTCGCCCGGCAGTTGCACGCTCTTCACGGCGATTTCGCTGTCCACCGGCACCATCTGCACCGCGTCGATCCGGCTGAGGGTGTCCAGCCAGGATGCGACGTCCATCGACAGTGCGACGCGCCCGCGCTCGACCAGCATGGCCAGTTCCCAGGCCGACATGCTTGAAACGAGGATCTGGCCGCCGTCCATTTCGGCGTCGATGGCCGACGCTGCGGCGGCGGACAATTGCGCGCGTTCGCCATTGGCCCACCACAGCAGTGCGTGGGTATCGAGCACGATCACCGCGCGGCGTCCCAGTCATCTTCGCCCACCGGTTCGGTCGGCCGGTCGTATCGCAGCACCGAGCCGCGCAGGATGTCCAGCGGCGAGCGCGCCTGCGGTGTGAAACGGCGTACTTCCAGCCGCGGTTCGCCGCGGTCGGTCACGATGAGGGATTCGCCGCTGCGTTCCACGTCGCGGAAGTATTCGAGCGCGCGCGCCTTGAACTGCGATTTGGATACTTCGGTACTCACATCGGGCCTCTTCTGAGCATGGTCACGGAACCATAGTCATGATAGGTGCGGATCGGGTGACAAACAAGTCGCCGCGGCCGCGGATGTTTTCCAGGCCGCGGCGCAGTGCTCCCATGGCCTGGACCGCCAGATGGATGTGCTGCGGATCCAGCGCGGCAAAGAAGGCAAGGACGCTGGCGTCAGCCCGTGCGCCCTTGCGCCGTTCGCTGATCACGTGGGTGCCGAGCAGCCAAATCAGCCTTGACGGGCGTTGAAGTCATCGTCTGTGCCCAGGTCGGGCATGGCGGCAAGCACGTCTTTCAGGCTGCGTCGCTCGGGGCGGGTGAGGGCGGCGCGCAGGATTTCGCGATGTTCCGCTTCGGCGCTGCGCCCATGCGCCATGGCCGCTTCCTTCAAGGCCTGGATGATGGCGGGGGCGACGTTCCGGACGATGAGATTGCTTGCCATGGTCGGTGCTCCTCCGGGGGATTGCAGTGCGTGCGGTGTGGTTTCTCCTGCAATCATTGCAAGCAGCACTATGGCTGCAGCGGTGTGGTTCCGTTTTCTCGGGTGGTGCCATGGAGTGACGGCACAGCCAGAGCACGTCACCTGTTCTCCGCCTGAATTCCCACATGCTCTCTCGTCCGCAGAGTGTCAGATCATTTCATGCACGTCATGGGCCATCACGGCCAGAAAAGTGACCAGGCCCAGGTAGATGAAGGCATATTCCGCACGCGTGCCGGCAGAGGCGGAGGCGTAGTAGTCGGGCGGCATGGCGTCGTCGCCCTTGAGTGCGCGCCACACCTGGGGCGCCGCGAGCAGTGCGACCAGGATCAGCAGGGGGCTTGGGCGCCAGAAGAATACGGCGATGAGCAGCGGCGCGCCGAGCAGCCAGACCTTGCGCGAGATCACTGCGGTCATTCGCCCGCCATCGAGCGGGGGAATCGGGATCAGGTTGAACAGATTCAGGAAGAAGCCCGAGTACGCCACGGCCAGCAGCAGCGAGCTGCCCTCGTTGCGTGCGAGAAAGTAGCAGGCCAAAGCGGCGGCGGTGCCGGCCAGGGGACCGGCCATGCCCACGTAGGCTTCGGTCTCGGCATTCATGGGCTGCTCTTTGAGTTCGATCCAGGCGCCCACGAAGGGAATGAAGGTCGGTGCGCCGACCTTCAGGCCCCGCTGTCGTGCCGCGACGTAATGCCCCATTTCGTGACAGAACAGCAGGGCGACAAAGCCCAGCGCATAGCGCCAGCCGAAGACCCATGCATAGGTGACCACCGACAGCAGCATGGTGCCGCCGGTGGTCATGATCTTGCCGAGTTTTGCGAGCTTGACGCCCCCGAGCAGCAGGGCGATCAGCGTTTTCATTCCGCCGTCTGCTTGCGCCCGAACAGCTTCTTGATGCCCGCGCCGATGCCGATCACGGCGATGAGCGCGATCTTCCAGAACTTGGCCAGGAAAATGCCCACCGTAGCGAGCAAGCCGAGCTTCTTGGCGGCCACGCCACCCACCAGCGCGGCCAGACCGTAGGCAGCCACGTCGTCGGTGCTGGCATTGAAATCCTCGTAGCGCTTGCCATCCGCAAAATGCAGGTTCTCGAGCATCTGATGGGCGATCGGTTTCTGCGCTTCGACGCTGGCCAGGTCGGTCACCAGGTTCATGGACACATAGCCTTCGCGACCCAGCAGGTAGGTGTTGTAGTTCACCCCGGGGCTGCCCTGATCGGACGTGGCCTCTTTGTCCCGCAGGCGGGCCGACCATACCAGGCGATGGCTGCTGGCCTGGTAGTGCGGGGCCTCGACCCAGCCGTCCACCGTGAATTCGGGAATCCCCTGCGAGCGTCGCGTCTCGTTGCCGGCTTCGGTGCCGTCCTTGAGGTTCTGAAGCAACTCGTCGGAATTCCAGTCACGCGCGTCGTCGTCCTTGATGTATCCGGCCTTGTCGAAGCGGACGGTGATGAAGCCGGACATGTTGTCGCCGATCACCATGCCCATGAAGCCGTCATCGGTCTGGTTGCCCATGGCGTGCATCAGCTTGGCCGCCGCTTCGGCGGGAACGAAGGCGAAGTGCTCGGGCACGTCGAGCGTCGCCTGTTCGCCGAGGCGGACCGATGTCGGCCCATCTTTCTCGGCGGCACGGACGGCGTCGACCGCCGCGTTGTATTCCGCTTCGAGAGCGGTGGGCGCAGGTTCGGCACTGACGGCGAGACCGGTGCTCAGGAGCAGGGCAAACAGCAGGCTGCGAAATGGGGCGTGACGCATGGGCATTCCTTTCTTCGTTTGGTCCGGCGATGATCTGGGCATCATAGTGATCGTGTTCGTGCTTGCGAAGTGAATAATTCGAGTAAGCGTGACCAGATCAAATTTCCCAGGCTGCGTGGCACGCGCGTCCGGTACGGATGCTTCGCGTGCATGGGCAAGCGCCATCGCTGCACTGCCTGGACGAACAATAGGGAAGAACAATAGGGGACGTAGCAACATTCCCGCACAGTCTGCAACCGAGGCTGACGACGCAGGCACGGTCGCCTCCATTGCAGCCCCTGCTTACCGCTACGCATCGGGCACCCGAATGCCCTCACGCCGTTTCACCAGATCACCCGCACGTGCGGGTGGCTCCTGATCTTTTCGTCGGCGCTGACGAGCGGTGCGGCGAACTTGCGCGCCGTGGCGACGATGATGCGGTCGGCCGGGTCCTTGTGGAAGTCGCCCGGCAGCTGCACCCTCCCGCGCCCGGCTGTCACGACCGGGCAGGCGCTCCGCGTCGCGGAAACAGACTGCGGACATACACGCAGATCGCGATGCCCGGGGGCAGGACCAACACAAGCAGCACGAGCGCCAGTGCGCCCAGGCGTGTCCATGGAAATTCGAGCGTCAGCGCGAAGTGATGGGGCGCATGCGGGCTCAGATATCCGTCGACGGTACGGCCTTCGAGGGCACGGAGCGCGGCGATGTGTGCGGCCGCAGCAGGGGCCGATCCGCTGAAATGTTCGAACGCGTGCTGGTCGCCGCGCGGCGTCCTGATGAGCAGTTCGGACTCGACGTCATGGTAGTGCGCGGCGTGAACCGGGTCGGCTATGCGTTCCTCCTGAACCCGCACGCGTTCGACCTGCACCGACTGCTTCGTCGAGGTGAAGTAGAAGGCGATGTCCGTGTAGTACCGCATCGCGAGGACGCCGGAAACTCCGATGCCGAGCGCAAGAATCAGCACGGCGGCAACGAAGGATTTCCAGTTCATCATCCTGTGATCGCGGTGTGGTGTGAGGCCCGGGCGACACCCTGTGCTCATCCCGTTCGGGGTATGCGCACTTTCGCCAGTTATCGGATTGGCGTACGCAATTCAGCGAATTTCATCAATCTTCAGCGCCGTTCAGTATCGTTGGCTGCATGCGGGAGGGCGGCTGTGTGCGGTGTGCGCCGCCTCGACATGCCGGCGGATTCTTTCCCCGAATTCCGGCGAAGCCTCTGGGTCAGGTCCGATTCCCCCGCCCCCGCCTCCGTTTCCGCGGCGCGAGCGGGGTCGGTTATCCGCTCTTCCTGAACACTCTTGCGCACGACCTGCGCTGATCCGCCGCAGCGTCCACATCGATCAGGCCAGTCGGGCGGGCGACTGTCGTGTGCGGCGCGCCATGCCGGCAACAAGGGCCAGTCCGGCGGCCATCATTCCCCAGGTTTCCGGCTCGGGCACCGGCAGCGAAAAGCTGCCCTGCGTGGTTTTGGAAATGACCTGCTCCACTTCCGGAGAATAGGTTTCCTGGCCGGTGAACGTGCCGCCGCCGGTGATGCCTGCAAACACACCGGTGCCACCCGTGAATGTGAAGGTGCCACCGAAATCATAGCGTTCGCCGATCCAGTTCTCGCCCTGGATGCCCGTCCGCTCGTAGTAGTCCACCCAGTAGAGGGCGGTGTAGCTGCCGTTCGCGTTGCCGCCGCTCAGAGCACAACCCCCATCGTTATAACAGTACGTGTGTTCCACGCCCGGCGTCGGGGCATAGAACTCGTAGAAGAGCGTGAGCGTCTGCTGTGTCTCGCTTTGCAGGGCGGACGGCAGGTTGCTGCCACCCGCCGCGAGAGTCAGCGTGTCCCGTCGCGTGTAGGGAAGCGGAAGCGTGAACTTGTACACGACGTCGCCCACGAAGGATTCGGTGAATTCGTAGGTGACGGTGGGCGTTGTCGCCTGAGCAAGTCCGCTGATGATGACGAGAGCCGATGCCAGAGTGCAGTGCTTGAGGAAGGGCATGAGTGGTGTCCGGATGTCGTATGAAGAATGGGTGCGATCTGTCATGATAAACTGCGCACGCACGGCCCAGCAAGGAATGCACCAGAAGTGAACCCCATATGGAACAGGCATTTATGCGGACAGCTGCTTCCGGGTGTAAGAAATTCCGACATGTATCCGAAGCAGTGCAGTGCGCCTGCCCGGGCGAGCGGCGCAATCGGGCACAGGCTCAATGCGGTCAAGCTCAGCCCGGGAGCGCGTGATCTGCGTACAAGGATCGCCGGGTTGTCGTGGTTTTCTCAATGCCTGACCAGACATCTGGAATTGCCCGCTCAATGGCACCGGGGACAAGTCCGGAGTATCCGAAACGGATGATCCGCCGGGCGCACGGGATCAGCGGTCCGCAGGCCAATGTGCCGCACCGGAACGCTCAGCCAGCATGACCAGCCGCTTGTCCGGGGCCCGTGGTTCGTCGTCCGGCGCGATCAGGGGTGAGGCGGGCAGATGCTTGTCCACAATGCCAATGACTTCATGGGTTTGATCCGCTCTGGATGTTGTCCGGATGTCTGCCGCTCCCGGTTGTTCATCGGTTCCAATGGCGATGTGGACCTTCGGTACTCATCCAGGCCCCTTCCCGGCATGGACGAGACGCCATTGTCACGGCAGGCGCCGGATCCGCTGCAAACCAGGACGTCCATCAAAACGGGCACATGAAATCCCGCTGCCACGTAGAGGCCTGGCGCGTCCATCGAGCGGGCGGCAGTCTTCGAGGCTGTAAAATCCCCTCCGCACCCATGCCGCTGTGCGGTGCATCGCTTCAAAACCCGCGACTTCTGCCCGCAAGGCAGCGCCGCCGACACGACGGACGCCTGCCACCGATGCATCCGCGAACGATCGATACCCGCTTGCTGAACCCGCCAGAGCGCCCCGAACTCGCGGGTCTGCCCCGGTTTGCACTTGAGTTTCTGTGGTTCGGGCTGAAAGAAGCGCGTGCCTGTCTGTTCGCGGGCCTGTTCTTCGCGGCGGTCTTCCTGATGCCGCGCAGCGGGCTGTGGGGCGTGCCGCGCTATGATCTGCTGCTGGGTGTGGCGCTGGTAATCCAGTTCTGGATGGTGTGGGCGAAGCTGGAGACGCTGGACGAACTGAAGGCGATATCGCTTTTCCACGTCGTGGGTTTTGCGCTTGAGGTATTCAAGACTTCGGGCGGCATCCAGTCATGGTCATATCCGGATTTCGCCTGGACCAAGGTGTTCGGTGTGCCGCTCTTCTCCGGTTTCATGTACGCCGCTGTCGGCAGCTACATCATCCAGGCCTGGCGAATGTTCGCACTGCGCATCGAGCACCACCCTCCCTACTGGATGGCGGGACTTGTCGCCCTGCTCATCTACGCGAATTTCTTCACCCACCATTACGTCGGTGATTTCCGTGGCTACATCGCTGCCTGCGCGCTTGGCCTGTATGCGCGCGCGACGGTGGTGTTCCGCCCGCTCGACCGCGAGCGCCGCATGCCTCTGCTGCTGGCGTTCTTGCTGATCGGATTCTTTATCTGGCTGGCCGAGAACATCAGCACCTTCTTCGGCATCTGGGCGTATCCGAACCAGCTGGGTGCATGGTCGGCAGTCCATATCGGCAAGTGGGGCGCATGGTCGCTGCTGGTCATCATGTCGTTCACCATGGTTGCCAATCTGAAGCATATTCGTTCGGTCGTGCATGTGCCGCCTTAGCAACAACAGGGGACGAGCAACAACAGGGGACGTAGCAACATTTCCGGCACTGCCAGCTGCTCGCGCTGATGCGGGTGCGTCGGTACAACCATGGTGTCACCTCTTCCGGGAGCACCGCCAATGACGAGCACCGCAACGCTCAGGCTGTCCGACGAACTGAAGGTGCGCATCGCCGCGGCGGCGCAGCAGTCAGGCAAGACCGCGCATGCCTTCATGGTCGAGGCGCTGGAACTGCAGACCGAGCTGGCCGAACGTCGCAGTGCCTTCGTAGCCGATGCGCTGCTGGCGCGGGAAGAGGTCGCGCGTTACGGGCTGGTGGTGGATGCCGACGAGGTGTTCGATTACCTGAAGGCGCGCGCCGAAGGAAAGGCCGCCCGAAAACCCGACCCGTCGGGGATTTGAGCACCGACCTGCATTGAGCACCCGTCTGGTTCTGGCGCCGCGCGCGCTGACCGAATGTCTGCTGCAAGCGGACGCGCCCGTGACGGCTGCAGAAACGCTTCCCTTGCTGCAGTCAGTTCTAGCGCTGTTGCGCCAGCATCCGTTGATCGGCCGCAAGGTCGAACACGGTCTGCGCGAGTTGGTTATTTCGCACGACCGGACGGGTTACGTGGCCCTGTATGACTATGACGCGGGCCGCCACATGGCGATCGTGCTGGCGGCGAGACATCAGCGCGAGGGCGATTACGCGGATTGAGCGCTGTGGCTTCGTCCCTGCGCGCGGGTTGCGCCGTCGGACAGCCTTGCCGGTCTCCTGCATCCAGGCGGGGATGTCGCGCTGACCCTGCTACACGCGCCAGACGCCGATAGGGTCAGGGCGCTCGATGTAGAACACGAGATGTGGGTAGTTCGTCAGTGGCCAGGTACGCAGACCCGGCAGATCGAGCTCGTGGGAAACCTCAAGGTCAGACCTCATTTTCCAGTGCGGGACGATTGCTTGAGATGCCTGACGTAACGCGGAAACAAGGCTATTTGTCATAGTTCGTCGGTAAAGTGTGGTTCTCGTTTCGGCTTGGATCTTTCCCATGCATCGTTTTTTCGCCGCCATCCTCTCCTTCCTTGCTCTATATGGAACAGGCGAAGCGTCAAATGCCATTGTGATCGACGCACCGACCGCTGACGTCCGACTTCGGCTCTCCGACTTCGCTGAGGTGGTTGACGGAGCCGATGTGGCCTTCCTGGATGCCTACGAGCAATCCCGCCTGCTTGTCACTGACGGCAAGGTCAGCTTCCTCACACTTCATGACAATGCTTCTGCTGTGATCAATGGTGGCGAGATCAGCTGGATTCACTTGCACGACCGTAGTGTCGTTCGGCTTACCGATGCTGACAGCTTGGGGTGGCTCGTCTTTCACGGTGCCGACTCCAGGGCAGACATTGTTGCGAACAATGTCAGCTACGAAGATGGCGTGCTTAAGGGCTCCTGGGCGAATGGCACCACTTTCTCGTTCTGGGCAATCCACGAAGGACTGCAGATTCCGATTGCAATCCCGCCCAACATATTTGTTACGCCCATTCCCGAGCCCAGTCCCTGGATGCTCTTTGCGCTTTCCGTACCTGTCCTTCTCACGGGTCACCGCTCCAGGTCGGGTACTCGGTAAATCCGCCCTTTTTCACCAAGATCGCCCGCACATGCGGATAGGTCCTGATTGGCTCACCTGTTCGTCTGCGCAGGACTTCAGCGTGCCCGGCAGGAAATCGTGCTGATGACCCCAAAACTAGAAGGCTTGGCAAAATCAGGCAAGACTGCTTGCGGATCCATCCCGTAGGTTGGGGTGAGCGCAGCGATGCCCAACATGAGCCCGCACAGAAGCGTGCAGTGCGCGCAGCTTGGCGTGAGCGCAGCAGCGCCCGGCGTCATGCGCGTGGCGCGAGATACCGCTGGTGACCAGCGAAGCGGTTCCCTTCGAGCGCATCGGCAGCACACGAGCGCGGGCCCGTTGCGCGAAACATGTACCCTGCCTCGGAACCGCGCCGGCGTCCCCGCGTCGACCGTCGGTCTGACTGCCCCTTCGGAGAGTGCCGTGTCCCTGCTACGTCTGAGTGTCCTGCTGTGTGCGGTGCTGATGCCGCTCTGCCTTCCCGCGCGTGCGGCGGAAGACCGTGCGGCTGAAGACGTTTCGAAGCTGTCCTACGATGCCCGGCTGACCGGCTACGAATACGCGTTCGCGGTGAAGTTCTTCCCGATCGCGTCGCAGGGCCAGTCGCTGGAAATGGCGTACATCTTTCTTCCGGGCGAGGCCGGAAAGCCGGTGGTCACGCTGTTGCACGGCAAGAATTTCAACGCCGATTACTGGGCGTCCACCGCCCGCCATCTGCAGAAGCAGGGCTATGGCGTGTTGATGCCCGACCAGATCGGGTTCGGCAAGTCGTCCAAGCCGATGCAGTACCAGTATTCGTTTCCCGTGTTGGCGAGCCACACGCGCGCGCTGATGAAGTCGCTCGGCATCGAAAGATCGGTCGTCATCGGGCATTCGATGGGCGGCATGCTGGCCAGTCGCTTCGCGTTGATGTATCCGCAGGCGGTGCAGCAACTGGTGCTGGTGAACCCGATCGGCCTGGAAAACTACCTGAAGTATGCCGAGTACAAGGACACCGATTTCTTCTACAAGGCCGAGCAGGCGCAGACGGCCGCGGGCATCGCCAGATATCAGCGCGACAATTACTACGCAGGCCAGTGGAATGAACGCTACGAGGCGCTGACCCGCTTTCTCGTCGGCCAGCTCCAGGGGCCGGACAAGGCGCAGGTGGCGTGGGTCAATGCGCTGACCTACGACATGATCTTCACCCAGCCGGTCGTGACCGAATTCGGTGACCTGTCGGTGCCGGTCAGCCTGATCATCGGAACGCGCGATCGCACCGGCCCCGGTCGAGGCTGGATGAGAGCCGGCGTCGACTACGAACCGGGGCGCTACGACCGGCTCGGCAAGACCGCCTCCGCGCTCATTCCCGGCGCCGTGCTGTACGAGCTTCCGGATCTGGGCCATCTGCCGCAGATCGAGAATTTCGACGTGTTCACCGGGGAGCTGGACAAGGCGCTGGCCGGCCGCAGGTAGTTCGCAGCACTGCGCGAGCTGAATGCTGGTGAGGGCTGAATGGTCGAGCCGGACACCGATGATATGTGCCCGTACCGCAGGCGCGAATTCAGCAAGTGGATGCCACGGCGCATGTCGCTTCAGCGAGCGCCTCCGGCACGGCGCGAGCCGGTCAGCCTGCCCGAACCGGGCCACCGGTGCCGAGGGCGCTGCGCCGCATAGTCTCAACGGCTCATGGAACGGGCCCCGGTCCGATTGATCATTCGTCACACTCCCGCCGCAGCATCCCTCGTTGAATTCCGACCGAGGGCACTACCGTGACGCACCCCTTCCGCAGCCTGATCGCGCGGCTCTATGGCCGCATCGTTCTGGCCGCCGTACTCCTCGCATGCAATGCCGCCTGGGCGACCGACATGGTCCCCTATCTCCAGACGCCCACCGCGACATCCATCTGGGTGAGCTGGAAGACGTCGACGTCCGGCGGTTCGATCGTCGAGTACGGCACGTCGGAGAGCAAGCTCGACCGGCAGGCCAGCGGCTCGAACCAGCAGCTGTCATCGAACTACTTCTTCCACGGCGTCCAGCTGTCGGGCCTGGCTCCGGATACCTTCTACTACTACCGCGTGCGCACCAACACCGTGGTCTCGGACGTGTTCCGCTTCCGCACACAGCCGGATTCGTCGAAGGTCAGCGGCAAGTACCGCATCCTCGTGGCGGGCGACCACCAGATCCGTGACCAGAGCCGCTACCTGACGTTGCTGAACGCGGCGCGCGCGAAGATCGAATCGCTGTACGGCCAACCGCTGGAAGAGGTCATCAACATCGTCATCAACGACGGCGACCAGGTCGACGTCGGCACGCTGGACCACTACGAAAACCTGCACTTCCGGCAGTCCGAGCCGCTGTCGAAGAACGTGCCCATCATGACGACGATCGGCAATCACGAGGTCTATTACGACAACGGGATGACCAACTGGAAGGCGCACTTCTTCATCGACGGCATCAACTACAAGGGCAACGCGCCCGGCCCGGATGAGCGCTACTACGCCAACCATGTGGGTCGCGTGCTGTTCATCCACCTCGACAGCGAAGCCCCCACGGCCACGCAGAAGGAATGGGCGCGCAGCGTGATCACCGCCGCCGACGCCGACCCGCAAGTGGATTGGGTCATCAGCGTGGTGCACCGTCCGTACCAGGCGGAACAGTACGTGGGCGACATCTCGGGCTGGTTCCGCGACCAGGTCATGCCCATCCTGTCCATGTCGCGCAAGCACGTGCTCAACGTCGCCGGCCATCACCATCTGTACGCCCGCGGACAGGCCCGCGACTGGTCCACCTACCACATGATTTCCGGCGGCACGGCGTGGGACCAGTACTGGGGCCAATCCACCGAGAAGGACTTTGACGACGTCCAGAAGACGATCGCCAACTGGACCTGGCAGCTGGTCGAAATCGACGTGGCGACCAAGGAAATGACGGTCCGCTCATATTCGGAGGCGCATCCCAAGCTCGGCTTCGTCTATACCAGCCGGCAGACTGACGAGTTCCATCGCAACCTGAACCACGGCGCGCCGGAAAAGCCGCAACTGACCAACACCCTCGATGGTCCGGTCACGCTGCCCTACACCTTCACCAGCTCGGACTTCGAGTCGACCTTCCCGGAAGAGCTGAACACCACGCAGTTCCAGTTCTCTCGCAATGACAGCTTCACCGATCTCGTGCTGGACAGCGTGCGCGACTACGAGAACATCTACGGTGACACCGGCGCGCCGGACTACGAGCCGGTGGACATCAACGCCGGGCTGGACATCATGTCGTACGTGGTGCCCGAGTTCGGTCTGCCCAACGGCGACTACTTCGTGCGCGTGCGCCACCGTGACCGCAACGTGGAGTGGTCGCCCTGGTCGGACAGCCTGTCCTTCAAGGTGGAAGGCAGCACCACCGGCACGCCGGCCCTGAGCCTGTCGAAGAAGGCATTCGCACCGGGCGAGAAGGTGCGCGTCGATTACGCAAACGGCTACGGCAAGCCCAAGGACTGGATCGGCGTCTACAAGGCCGGCCAGAAGCCCGGCAGCGTCACCTCCCAGAAGTTCGCCTACGTGTCCGGTCCCAATGGTCATGTCGAGTTCTCGGGCCTGACGGCCGGTGTCGAGTATTACGCCGCCTTCTTCACCGACGACGGCTACACGGAAATCGCCGACCGGGTGAACTTCTATGTCGGCAACATTCCCGTCGTCAGCATCGACAAGACCGAACTGGCAGTCGGCGAAACCGTCAGCTTCAGCTGGGTCAATGCGCAAGGCGGCGCCAAGGACTGGATCGGCATCTACCGCGTCGGCCAGGTCCCCGGGCAGACCGGCTCCACCCAGTACAAGTACGTGCCGAGTGTCAGTGGCAGCGTCAGCTTCAGCGGCCTGGCCAAGGGGTATTACTACGCCGGCTTCTTCGTCAATGACGGCTACTTCGAACTGATCGACCGCATCGGCTTCTCGGTCGGCGACCGGATCGCCACGGTGACGATGGCGAAGCGGGCGCTGGAGTCGGGCGAAGACTTCGACATCAGCTTCGCCGACGGCCCCGGCATACCCAAGGACTACATCGGTATCTTCAAGCTGGGAGACACTCCGGGCGTCGACAAGCTGATCGGCTATTACTACTTCGAAGGGAAGACGAGCGGCAGCGTGCGCGTCACCGACGACCTGGCCGACGGCAACTACTTCGCGGCCATGTATACGAACGACTCCTACACGGAAGTCTCGAACCGGGTCGAGTTCTCGGTCGGCGATTCGCAACTGCCGCCGCCGGCGGCCACCCTGACCGCCGCGAAGAGCGAGTTCTTCGACACCGAAGCCGTCGTGCTGAACTGGGCCAACACCCCGGGCGGCGCGAAGGACTGGATCGGCATCTACCGGAAGGGTCAGACGCCGGGCACCGTCAATTCGGTCAAATGGACGTACGTCGCCGCTACGTCCGGCAGCGCAAGCTTCAGCGGTCTCGCGACCGGCGAGTACTTCGCCGCCTTCCTGCTCAACGACGGCTACACCGAGGGCGCGCCCCGCGTCGCCTTCAAGGTGGTGAAGCTGGGCGACATCAACGGCGACGGCAAGGTCGACGTGGCCGACCGCAACGCCCAGCGCGCGGCGATGGGCAGCTGCGCCGGCGATGGCCGCTACGTTGCCGCGGCCAACTTCGACAGCGACAGCTGCATCACGCAGCAGGACTACAAGCTGTGGTACGCGATCTTCAAGCAGCAGTGACGCTGCCCACTGACTTTCAAGGACATCTGGAGCCGAACGCATGAAAACGAACAACACTCCCCGCCGCGCACTGCGCGCCGCGCTGCTGGTTGCCGCACTGGCCACCGCCCCGATGGCGGCCGAGGTGCACGCCGAATGGAACAGCAACCTGATCCTCAACGGCGGCGCCGAAAGCGCGACCGGCGGTGACGGCAGCTACCTCGCCAACTCGCTGCCGGGCTGGGCCGTCAGCGGCGAACTGACCGCCATTTCGTATGAACTGGGCGGCCCCGCCGGCTACCCGACGAGCACCGACCCGGGCCCGGCCGATCGCGGCGCCAACCTGTTCGGCGGTGGCTACGCCGGCCTGTCCAGAGGCACGCAGACCATCAGCCTCGACTTCGCGTCCGGCAGCATCAACGGCGCCGGCGCCTACTTCTCGCTGTCCGGCTGGCTCGGCGGCTACGGCTCGCAGAACGACAACGCCACGCTTTCCGTGACCTATCTCGATGCCGCGAACAACGTCATCGGCACGCACAGCGTCGGCCCGGTTCTGGCCTCCGAACGCGACAACGCGACCGCGATGCTGTACCGGGAATCTGCCGGCTGGGTGCCGATGGGCGCCACGTCGGCCCTGGTCGAGCTGTCGATGTCGCGTACTGGCGGCTCCTCCAACGACGGCTACGCCGACAACCTGGCGCTGAGCCTGGCGCCGGCCAACGTCCAGCTGAGCGCCCCGACGACGGCCGGCATCGGCGCGACCTTCGACGTCACCGTGGCGCTCATGTCGCCGTTCGGCGGCGTCTACGGCGCCGACGAACTGCTCGCCTTCGGTTTCGACCTCGGTTTCGACACGTCGCTGCTCAAGCTCGCGAACGTCAGCGTCGCCGCCCCGTGGGACGACGACAGCGCCTTCTTCGACGACGTGAATGTCGCCGGCTCGGTGTTCGAGAGCATCACGGACCAAGGTCAGGAGTCGCTGCAACTGGCTACCCTCACGTTCGAAGTCCTGGCCGTCGGCGAGGTGTTCATCGACATCCATTCGAACGCGGGCAACCTGAATCACGGCCTGACCTATCTCAATGGCGAAAACGCGAACCTGTTCGGCCGCACCAGCGTGGCGCTGGTGCCCGAACCCGGTACGTGGCTGATGATGGGCGCCGGCCTGCTGATCCTGTTCCTGCGCCGTCGCAACGCCTGATTTCCGATCGACCCCCCGTTGCTCTTTGCCGCCCGCTCACGCGGGCGGCTTCATTTTTATCCGCTTCCCGAACGAAGCAGCCAACCTGTCCCTGTCGCGCCGTGATCGAACCCCTGTCCGTCCTCCTGTCCATGCTGTCGCGGTACGCACGCTTCCTGCTCGTGCTGCTGTGCGCCCCCACCGCCGCGCTGGCCCACATCAGCGGCTTCACGGACACCTCCATCCAGATCACCGCCACCGGCATCCGCATTCTCTACACGCTGCCCTCAGACAGCCTGCTCGAACTGAACGCCGTGCCCGGACAGGGCGAGGTCGCGCCGCCGCCGGACTACCTCGCCGTCGTGCGCGACGGCTGGTCGATCCGCGCCGCCGGTGAACGCTGCCTGATCACCCATGCACGCGCCCGCGCACTGGACAATCTGCCGTCCTATCAGTATCAGCTTACGTACGCCTGCCCCCACGGCGTGGACGAGCTGTCCATCGGCTACGGCCTGTTCTTCGAACGCTGGGCCGACCACGAGAACTTCGTCCGCGTGTTCATGGCCGGCCAGCGCCAGCGCATGCGCTTCACCGTCGAGAACCGGACGCTGTCCATACCGGTTGCAACGCTGCTCGCGCAGTGGGGCAAGCCGCTGGCGAACGGCTTCTTCGACGCCGACCCCAACCGCGGACTCAAGGACGCGCTCGCCGGCGGCGAGGACACCCTGCCCAGGGTGGTCGAACCCGCCGCCAGCCTGGGCGGCATCACGCTGGAACAGCTCGACCCGGGCTTCATCACGCTCGGACTCAAGCACATCTTCCTCGGGCTCGACCACGTCCTGTTCGTCGTCGGCCTCGTGCTGGTCACGCATTCGTGGCGCCGCCTGCTACTGCTCGTCACGTCGTTCACGCTGGCGCATTCGGTCACGCTGGGTCTGTCCACGCTGGGCCTGGTGGACTTTCCGTCCAGCCTCACCGAGCCGCTGATCGCGCTGACCATTCTCTACATCGGCCTCGAAAACCTGTGGGTGCTGCGCCGGAAACAGCTGCTGCGCTTTCGCGAAGACGGCGCCGGCCCGGCGCTGCGCCGTGCCGCCCTGGTGTTCGCCTTCGGCCTGATCCACGGCGTGGGCTTCAGCTATGTGCTGCGCGAAATGGGTCTGCGCGAAGACCTGCTCGGTTCGCTGCTCTACTTCAACGTGGGCGTCGAAGCCGGCCAGCTGGCCATCATCGCCGCCACGCTGCCGCTCGTGCTGCTGTGGCGCCGGCTGTCCTGGGGCGGACTGCTGTCCGCACTGGCATCGCTGGCGGTCGCCGGCACCGGCGCCGTGATGTTCGTTAACCGTATCTGACAATCGAACCCATCGAGGATTGCCAATGCCCGCCTGGCCCTTGCGACTGCTGCTGACTGCTCTCACCCTCATCGCCGGTAGCGCCAGCGCGGCCGAACCGGCGTCGCGCGCCGCCATGCTGGAAGCACGTGGTGACGTGGTCTATGACCGCAAGACCGATCTGACCTGGCAGCGCTGCAGCCACGGCCAGCGCTGGGACGGAAAAGAACGCTGCATCGGTGAAGTCCTGCGCCTGACCTTCGACGAGGCGAAGGCGCTGGAAGCCGACGGCTGGCGCGTGCCCACGCTGGACGAGCTGACATCCATCGTCGTGAAGGGGCGCAAGCCCACGATAGACAGCGCCATGTTTCCTGACACGCCGCCCGCCTACTTCTGGGCCACCGGAGACCGCGACACCTCGCTGTCCTGGTACGTCTATTTCGAGAACGGCATCGCCAACCACTACTTCCCGCCCCGCACCAACCGGGACAGCGTGCGGCTGGTGCGCAGCGGTCGCTGGCCGGCGGCGCGCAAGCAATGAACACTGTCGGCCACTGGCGCAGCGTGGTCGCGTTCTGCATCGTGGCCGCCAGCCAGCCTTCAGCCGGCCAGCCCGGCCAGCCCGGCGCGCCGGACAGCGGCGCCCGCTTCATCGCGCAGGCGGACATCGTCGTCGACCGCCTGACCGGCCTGAGTTGGCAGCGCTGCAGCCTCGGCCAGCGCTGGGATGCCGATCTCGGCTGCGTGGGCATTGCGAAGAAGGTGTGGTTCGCCGAAGCGCGGCAGCTCGAATCTGGCGCCTGGCGCCTGCCCTTACTCGCCGAATTGCGAACGCTTTACGGGGCCGACCTCGTGTCCATCAGCGACACCACGGCCTTTCCCGACGCACCGGACACCGGCTACTGGGCACTGGGCGATCGTGAGGAGGCCGCGGTGTGGGGCGTGTCCTGCGACGAAAGCCGCGCAGACAGTTGCTATCGCGGGGACGCGCGCGCCGTCAGACTGATCGTGCGCAGGCCGGAAGGCGGGCTGCCGCAAAAGTGATTCGACGGGTGTGTTCCCCCGAAATTCCGGTGCGTAGTGCGTCCGGATACTCCCGCGATGCATCGTAATCACGGCATCCATGAACTGCGCTGTGGTGAGGGCGATGGCACGTCGACCGCGCATTGCGCGCTTCTTGCTTCGATGTCGACATCCGACACTCTCCGGCATCGTCCCATGAAGTTCTACATGACCCCCGGCTCGTGCACGACCGGCATCCACATCCTGCTCGAGACGCTGGAGCTGCCTTTCGAGGCCTGGATCGTCAGCATTCCCGCCGGCGACCATCTCGCGCCGGACTATGTCGCCATCAATCCGAAATCCACGATTCCGACACTGGTGCGCGACGATGGCAGCGCGCTGACCGAGTTCCAGTCCATCGCCTGGTGGCTTGCGCGCACCCACCCGAAGTCGAAGTTGCTGCCCACCGACGCGGAAGGCGAAACCCGTGTGCTCGAAGTGATGGACTACGTCGTCGCCACGCTGCACGGTCAGGGCTTCGCGCGCATCTTCGCCCCCGACAAGTTCGCCACCGACCCCGCGCAGCACGAGGCAGTGCAGGCGCGCGGGCGGGAAATCGTCGACCAGGCGTTCGCCATCGTCGACGCGCAACTGCCGCGCCTGCGCGAACTGGCGGGCGACTTCTGCATCGCCGATGCCGCGCTGTTCTACGTCGAGTTCTGGGCCGGCCACTGCGGCATCGATCTGCCGCCGAACTGCCGGGCGCACTACGAACGCATGCGTGCCCGGCCGGTCGTAGCCAGCGTGCTGCGCGAAGAGGGGTATCGCTGAGACCACCGCAGGAAACATCAGACGCAGCGCGTGCGGTTAGACGCCCTCGCAAAAGCGTGGTGCTGCAAGAAATGAGCAAGATGTCGTGATTCGCAAGACACCTCAGCGCTTGCGCACCCCGCTGCGAGGTGTCGCTCCGTCAGGCAGTGCCGCGCGGGCGCCTGCACATCACCACCACCAGACCGGCCAGCATCAGCGACAGCGTTGTCGGCTCGGGCACCGCCGCTGCCACCCAGGTCAGCGGCACCGGGCTGATCACGGTTACGCCCGCCGGAAGATCAAGAAAGAGCTGCAGGCCATTGCCGCCGAAGTAGCCGTCGGTTTCGGCGAACCAGCTCATGGTGTCGCTGTTCCCGGCGCTGGACCATTGCTGCAGCAGCGCCTGTACCTGGAATGACTGGCCCACGCCCACGGTGAAGGCCGGTGCGCTCAACGTGGCGCTCAGGGCCAGACCGAAGGGATCGATCGCGGGCACCACGACAAAACCTCCGGTCTCGATCTCGTTCACGTTGATGATCGGCGGCCGCCCGCCGTCGCGATCGAAATGCTGATAGTCCAGCCGTGCGGCGCCGCCGCCGACGCCCGGTAACTGGCCGCCCAGCACGCCGATGACGGTGTTCCCGGCGTTGCCTCCCGGCCCGACACCCGCGATGCGCAACATGCTGACGTCGAGATTCGCGCGCAGGTCGCCGGCCGCCAGCACCAGCGGAGCGGTGCCGGTGTTTTCGAAACTGACGGTGATGCCGGCGTACGAGGCGACCGTGCCTTCGGGGTAGTTGAACGAGCTGGAGTAGGCCTGCATGCGGCCATCGGCCAGCGCGCTGCGCCCGCGCGTCGTGGCATCCGTGGCGATGCCGTGGTCCCGCTCGACAAACAGCGGGTCAGGGTCTGTTCCGGCGGGCGCAGATCCCTGCCACTGCACGAATACATTGCTGAGGGTTACGGTCAGCTGCGCCTGGGCCATTGCAGCGGGCACCGCGACGGTCAGCAGCAAACCGGCCAGGCTTCTGAAAATCCATCGTGTCGACATGATTGCCTCCATCATGTGATTATCGGTGCTGAACTGTTAATTTGTGTCAAGCATCAGGCGTGCCTTTCGACTGAAGAGTTTTATTTTCAATGGCTTGCGAAAAGACAGTTGCGCGAAGCCGTCTGCATGTAAAAAATTTCGACGACGGTGAGTGACGGCGCGCGGCGAGCCGTTTCCGACCGGGCACGCCGTCCTGAAGGCCGACGCCCGCGCGTCAGAACTTGCCGTTGCCGTTCTTCCACTCGGTGCGCGGCGGAATGGTTTCCAGCGTGTCCCAGTGTTCGGCGATCCTGCCGTTCTCCACCCGGAAGAGGTCGTAGTACGCGGTCGGCTTGCCGGCAAACTCGCCTTCGCTGACCGTCAGCACGAAGTTGCCTTCGCCCAGCACCTTGTGGACCGTGTGGTACTTCAAGGTGATGCCCGCCCTGGCCAGGCCTTCGAGCGCCGTGCCGAGCCCACTCAGGCCGTCGGCGATCTGCGGATTGTGCTGGCGGTAGTGGTCACCGTCGAAGTAGGCGGCCAGGCGATCAAGGCGGCCGTTGACCAGCACGTCGTCGACGAAGGCCGCCACCAGTTTCTTGTTGGCGTCGGTCCGGTCGAGGTCGATGATCGCGGTCGGACCGTCGATCATCGTGCGCCCGCTCAGGTTGGGCGCGGCAGGCGTCGGCTGCAGGTTGTCCCAGTGCTCGACGATGCGGCCATTCTCGAAGCGGAAAATGTCGAAACCGATCTTCGGGCCGAAGAAGTTGTAGTCGGTGTGGGTGAACACGTAGTCGCCGTCCTCGAAGACACGCACCGTGTTCACCCGGGCGGACCCTGCGGGCAGCGCGGCAAGTGCGGCGCCGAATCCGGCGAGGCCGTCGGCCACGGCGAGGTTGTGCTGCACGTAATGGTCCGGATTGATGACGGCAACCGGCGCTGATTCACCGGTTTCGATTGCCTTGAGCAGGGCGACAACTTGAGTCTTGCGGTCGGTGGTCATGGTGACTTTCTCCTTCGAAGTGTGTGAGCCGGCACAGCCGGTCAGGACGATCGCTGCGGCGACCGCGGCGGTGGCATGGGCAAGGCGGGGGCTTTTCATTGGCGTAGATGCTGGGTTGTCATCGAACACGCAGTCTGTCCGGATGCCTGCGAAACGCCGAGGTTGCGATCCGGCAAGTTATGGTCAAAATCGCGCATCGGAAAAATTCTGGATGCACGCATGAACACGACGGCGCAGGTCCGCGATACCCATTTCGATAACGCCCGCCTGTCGGAAATCGGCGTTGAGGTGCTCAGCCTCGACGACCTGCGCAGCCGGGTGACGGCCGATCGGCTGGCCGAAGCGGAGCGCGTCGACTTCCTGATCGTTCTGCTGATCAGCGAGGGGACCTGCGAACACCTGATCGACTTCCAGCCGGTGCGACTGGCGCCGGGCGCCGTGGTGGTCGTGCGCCCCGGTCAGGTGCAGCAGTGGCGCCTGCATCCGGATGTGCACGGCCTGCTGCTGCTGGTGGACACCCGGCTGGCGCAACTGGCCGCCAGCGCGCTGGCCGACCCGGCCTTCCAGTTGCTGCAGATCGACGAGTGGCCGGCTGCGTTCGTGTTGTCCGCCGAGGATCAGCGCGACGGCGAAGCGCTCACGCGCGTGCTCGAACGCCAGCTCGACCGGGATCGCGTCGATGACGTCAGTGCGCGGCTGGCGCGCGAATTGTTCCTGAGCCTGATGGTGTTGCTGAGCCGTGCCGCACGCATCGCCGCGCCTGCGCGCACCGCGCAGGAACGCCTGTTCCAGCGCTTGCAGCGTGATCTGGATGCTTCGGTCAGCACCCGGCCGACGGTGGAAGCGATCGCCCGGCGACTGCGGGTGTCGCCCAGCACGCTGTCGCGCGTCTGCCTCGAGCGCGTCGGCGTGTCGGCGAAGGCATTCATCGATCGCCGCACGGCGCTCGAGGCGCAACGCTTGCTGGTGCATACCGGTGCGACGACGACGGCCATCGGTGAGGCGCTGGGCTTTTCCGAGCCCACCAATTTCCTCAAGTTCTTCAAGCGCGTCGTGGGCATGACACCGGATGCGTTTCGAAGACGCTACGGTCCGGCCGCCTGAACACGGTCGCGCCGGTCAGCGCGACGTCCCGGGCTCGCAGGGCGCCTCCGGTGTCGCGTGCGCACGGGCCGGTTGATCATCAGGACGGCGGTCAGGATGGGCGGTGCCGGCGGCCGACGCCCGGCGCGACCGGGGCCGGATTCCGTGCGGCGTCACGCCGTGTTCGCGCCGCAGCAGCTTGCGCAGCATCGACGCATCCGCATAACCCACTTGTGCCGCCACCGACTCGATCGACGCGCGGCCGGTTTCGAGTAGCTGCGTCGCGCGCTCGACGCGCAGTTTCTGCACGTACTGGATCGGCGACATGCCGACCGCGGATGCGAAGTGCCGGCTCAGCGTGCGCGGCGTCATGTGCAGCGCATCGGCCAGCAGGGCGAGCGTGACCGGTTCGGTGAGGTGCGTCTGCAGCCAGCGGTCGGCGCGCTGCAGCGTCGGGGTCTGGCAGACCAGATGCGAGGCGATCGCGTATTGGCTCTGCGACACGCGGTGATCGAGCATCAGGAAGCGCGCGCAACGGCGCGCCAGTTCGTCGGAACCGTGGCGGGCCACCAGTGCGAGCATCAGGTCGGCCTGGGCCAGCGCGGCGCCGGCCGTGCTGATGGCGCCGTCACGCACCACCATGCGCGCCATGTCGAGATCGACGCGCGGAAAGCGCTCGCGGAACCACGGCGCCAGCCACCAGCTCGTCGTGGCGACGCGGCCGTCGAGCAGGCCGGCCTGCGCCAGCGCAAAGGTGCTGACGCAGGACGCCGCCACTTCGGTGCCGGCGCCGAGCCAGCCGCCCGCCCGGTCCATCGCCTTCACGACTTCGCGCGTCGCCAGCCAGCCTTCAAGCTCGCTGCGCGAAGCGCGATTGGCGCCCGGCAGCAACAGCAGCTCGGGCGGCGGCAGATCGGCCATGCGCTCGAGCGGCCCGACTTCGAGCCCCGACCCGCTGCGCTCGCGCCGCCGTCCGGTGCCGGCCAGCGTGATGTCGAACAGGGGTGGCCGGTCCGCCAGCACGCACAGGCGATTGGCGGTGTTCATCACGTCGAGCGTGATACCCAGACTGATGTCCAGTACGCCGGGCAGGATCAGTACGGCTGTTTTCATGATGTCCATATTAGCTCGTTAGATGTCGATATGGACACTCGATGGCGAAGCCGCACGGCCTCAGCATGGAGGCCTGATCCACCGCCTGCCCATGACTTCAAGGAGCCACATCCATGTCGCCCTCACTGCTGGCTGCGCTGCTGTACGCCGCCCTGACCCTGCTGCTCTTGATGATGATCGCGGCACTGCGCGCCACCCTGGTCATCACGCGCCAGCGCTCGGCCGACGCCTTCTCCCCGGCCGGCGATGACGTGTCGCCGTTCTCCGGCCGGCTGTGCCGGGCGCACGCGAACTGCTGCGAAAACCTGCCGGTATTCGGCGTGCTGGTCGTCACCGCAGCGCTGAGCGGCCACGCCGACATCACCGACCCGACGGCGCTGTGGGTCTTCGCCGCACGGGTCGGCCAGACGGTGACGCACCTGGGCTCGGGCCGTCGGCGGGTGATCCGCCTGCGCTTCCTGTTCATGCTGGTCCAGATCGCGCTGCTGACGACCTGGGCCGTGCGCCTGCTGTGGGGGGCCGTGCAATGACGACCGGAGAGAATCCAATGACCAGTCACGACGAACGCGATCCGCGCCTTGATACGCGGCGGACCACTGGTGGGCTGGACTACCTGCACGACAGCGCAGGTGCGCCGGTCAATTACATGTACCCGCCGCCCGACGGCGAACCGTGGGAGAACTGCAGCTACCGCACGCACCGGGTCGACATCGCCGACGCCCGCCCGGCTGCGCAGGGCTTCCTGCTAGACCGTCACGGCTTCGAACTGTGCGACGCCCCGACCGGTCTCGCCGCCTTCGACGACGACGAACGCATCCGCGCCCGCTACTACCCGGAAGTCGAGGCCATCGCCTGCGACGCCACCGGCGCGAGGCGTGTGCTGTGCTTCGACCATCAGGTGCGCCGGCGCCACCGGGGCGAACAGCACCTCACCTTCGGCCGGCAGCATGCGCAGGCTTCGGCCGTCGGACGCGTGCACAACGACTACTCCGAGGCGAGCGGTCTGGCGCGGCTCGGCCTCGTGCTGCGCGATGACGCGGCAAGAGCACGCATCCGTCGCTACGCGGTGGTGAATGTGTGGCGGCCGCTGATCGAGCCGGTCGTCGATGCACCGCTGGCGATGTGCGATGCGCGGTCTGTGATGGCGCAGGATCTGGTGGCGGCGCACATCCGCTATCCGGAACGCAGCGGTGAAATCTATCTGCTGAAGCATGCGCCGCAGCATCGCTGGCATTACTTTCCAGACATGGCAAAGCATGAAGTGCTGGTGTTCAAGCAATACGACTCGCAGGCGAGCGGCGTGTCACGATTCACCCCGCACGCTGCCTTCCTTGATCCGGCGGCACCTGTTGATGCGCCGCTGCGCGCCAGCATCGAGGCGCGCTGCCTCGTACTTTTCGACTGAAAGGTCCGTCATGAACGATCCGCTTGTCGAATACTGGTTCGACTTCGCCAGCCCCTACAGCTACCTCAGCACGCTGCGCATCGAGGCACTGGCCCGCGAGCGCGGCGTGCATGTGGCGTGGCGCCCGCTGCTGCTCGGCCCGATCTTCCGCTCCGCTGGCTGGGAAAGTTCGCCCTTCCTGCAGCAGCCGGTCAAGTTCGCCTGGATGTGGACCGACCTCGAGCGCCAGTGCGCGCGCCACGGGCTGCCCTGGCGCAAGCCTTCGCAATTCCCGCGCAATAGCCTCTTGCCGGCGCGCATTGCGCTCGCCAACGAGGATGCGCCGTGGATCGCGACCTTCTGCACCCGCGTGTTCGAACTGAATTTCGTGCATGACGCGGAAATGAATGAGGTCGCAGCGATGCTGGGCATTCTGGACGCGCTCGGTCTTCCTGCCGACGATTTGATCGCGCGGTCGCAGTCGCCCGACGCGAAGCAGGCACTGCGCGAACAGACCGAACGCGCGGCGCAACGCGGCCTGTTCGGCGCGCCGAGCTTTTTCGTCGGCGACGACCTGTACTGGGGCAACGAACAACTGGAGGACGCACTCGATGCAGCCGCCTGCCGCACCTGACGATCGCAGCACGCTGGCCGGTTTTACGCCGCGGGTGCTGCGCGGGCCGTTCTTCGGCGGCCGCACGGTGTTCACCGCCGACGCGGCGCGCGCGGATCACTTCATGGCCCGCATCACCGCCGACGACTGCAACCTGCTGGGCATTACGCACGGAGGCGCCATCGCCACGCTGGCCGACGTTTTCATCGTCGGCTTCATCGCCGCGCAGATGCCGGCGGATACCCGGATGGTGACGGCCAGCCTGTCCATCGACTACCTCGGCCCGAGCACGGCAGATGACTGGCTGATCGGCCGCATTCATGCGCACCGCATCGGCCGTCGGCAGTGCGTCGCCTCCGGCGAATTTCGCGTCGGCAACCGGACGATTGCACTGATCAGGGCGACCTGCGCCATCCTTCAGGATCCCGGTCGTCGGGACCCGGTTTCTTCCGATTCCTGAATCACGCCTCGTCACCCCCATCGCGAGACTCGACCATGCCGGAACACACCCGCCCGATCGCCCTTGTTGCCGCAGACGCAGCGCCCCGAACCCGGCCATCGCTCTATCCGGAACCGTTCGCGTCGCGCATGCGGGGTCGCACGAAACGTGCGCTGGGCGACCTGTTCGGCCTGCACAACTTCGGCGTGAATCTGACGCGGCTCGAGCCGGGCGCCGTGTCGGCGCTGCGCCATGCGCACAGCCGGCAGGACGAATTCATCTACGTGCTCGAAGGGCAGCCCGCGCTGCACACCGACGAAGGGCTGACGCGCCTGGCACCCGGCATGTGCGCCGGTTTCCCGGCCGGCAGCGGCAACGCCCACTGCCTGATCAACGACACGGCCGCGGCGGTGGTCTATCTGGAAATCGGCGACCGGAGCGGCGGTGACCAGGCAAGCTACCCGGACGATGACCTGCAGGCCGACCTGATCGACGGTCAGTGGGCATTCAGCCGCAAGGATGGCAGCGCGTACTGAGGCGGCGGTCAGCCCGAGCAGAGCGATCTTACGGCGCGTGGCGCGCGAACTTCCGCCATGCGGCCTGCGCCTCGGCCTGTGTTGGGCATCGCTGCGCGCACCCCCACCTACGTGCCGGGGCCGGGTTTGCCACCTCGCTTCATTCGTAGGTTGGGGTGAGCGCAGCGATGCCCAACGCGCTCCCCAACCATCGGCAAGTGATCCTCAAGATCGTGAGCCCGGCGGTCGTTAGCCCTGACTTCACGCCATGTTCCGGCGCAAGGAGTTCTCCGATGGACGTATCCGCCATTGCCCGTACCGCCACGGCGCTTTCGCAGGCAAGGGTGGCCGACGCCGCCGGCACGCTGGTGCTGAAGAAGGCGCTGGACATCCAGGCCGCCAGTGCGCTGCAACTGCTGCAGGCCCTCCCCACACCTTTGCCGGCCGGATCGTCCGGCACGCATCTGATCGACACCTACGCCTGAGCGCTTCGCTCGCGTCGTGCGCCGACCCGGCGGTTGCGGTCGAACGAAGCGGACGGCGGTACTTGTTGGTACGCTTCCGCTTCGAACCGGAGCGGGCTCGCGCGTCCTGCATGCGCCCGCTTCCGCACTGCGATGGCAAGGCGAGGTGAGCCCATGAAGTCATGCTGGATGTCTGTTGCCGCCATCGGCCTGCTGGCCGGCGCGCCGGCTCATGCGATCGACGCGAAGTACGCGCGGCAGCTCGAACGTTCCGGCTGCACCCAGATGTCGGAACTGCAAGGCTGCGACATCACGAAAACGCGCGCTGAAAACGCCGCCGCCGGTTTCGTGACCGCGGCGCCCGCGGGCGCCGGTCCCGCCACGCCCTATGCCGGGCAATGGATCGCCCGGGCCGCGGATGGCTCGACCTTCGCCACGCTGCGCATCGACCGTCGCGAACGGGTGTGGGTGAATGGCAAGCGGGTGAAGGCGAAGCGCAGCGACGGCGCACTCGTGTTCCGCGATGGCCCCGTCCTGTTCACCATCCAGGGCGATCGCCGCCTCACCGGCGAAGACACGTGGGCCGACTTCGACGCCGGCACGAAGGGCGTGATCGTCGCCGAATGAAGGGCGACGCATTGCGCGGTCATTTCGTGCGGTCTTTTCCTGGGCTCACCCGGCTGTCGGAAACTCGACCTGGACTGGGTTAGGAACCGCGATCCGGGCTGACGAGGCGCGATTGACGTGCTTCGGTGCGCGGCGCGTTTGCATCAGGTCACTGATCGAATCCATCGCACGAGATCTGCGGCACTCATCGCACCGGATCTGCGCGCGACCTCCTGGCCGCCACGCAACAGCACCAGCGTGGGAATGCTGCGGACCTGGAACTGCGCGGCCGTGTCTCGCGCCACTTCGGTGTCGACCTTGGCAAAGCGCACGCGGGGCAGTTGCGCGGCCGCCGCCGCGTACTGCGGCGCCATGACCTTGCACGGGCCGCACCAGTCGGCCCAGAAATCCACCACGACCGGCAACTCCGTCGTCTGCACGTAGCGAGTGAAGGTCTGGTCGTTCAGCGCGAACGGTTCGGCCGCCAGCAGCGGCTGCTTGCAGCGCGCGCACACCGGTTGGTCGTCGAGGCGCTCGTCCGCGACGCGGTTGGTCGTGCTGCAGTGCGGACACACGATGAGCATGGTTCGATTCCTTCAAGGACAGAGGGCGCACGGGCCGAAGGGCATATCCGTTCCAGCCCGCCCCATGCTGCGATAGATGAGGCGGAATCGAGCGAAAACAACCGCTGTCTGCGCGCCGGAGGCAGCGCGTGCGTCGGAAGCGGACGATCACGTCCGGATTGACATGGCCGAGCGTCGCACCACGATATCGGCGGAGACTCCGGCCGGCACGAAAGTCGACCTGATGGCGCGTTGCGCGGCGAAGGTGTGAGCCGCTGCAATGTTCCGGTGCAGTCGGGCGTACATGCTGTAGAAGCAGATGGATGGCCGTGCCTGCATATATATAGGTGGAATGCGGCGCGACCCCATGGCAAGCAGGTACACGGACCCGAACGGATGGCCAAACGCAGCTGGACCTCGATCTTCACCAGGAGCATGACGCGCAGTCTGGCGACCTTGCAGCGCTCGGCGCTGCGCTCGGCATTGCCGGCCACGCGGCGTGCGCTCAAGGCGGTCACGCCGACGGTCGCGCGCGTCAAGCCGGTCGCACGCGGACGCACCGCCGTCAAGCCGCGCAAGGGCGCCACGGCAGCCGGGCAGTGGCTGCCGGGCGTGGCGATCGGCCCGGCCGGTGCGCGTCGCTACGGGCTGTATCGCCCGGCCGGCATCCGATCCGGCGAACGGGTGCCGCTGCTGGTCATGCTGCACGGCTGCGGACAGGACGCAAAGGGGTTCGCTGCCAGTACGCGCATGAACCGCATCGCGGCGCGCGAGGGCTTTCTGGTGCTGTATCCGGAACAGGAACGGCTGGCCAATGCGCAGGGCTGCTGGAACTGGTTCGACACCCAATCCGGCCGCGCATGGGGAGAAGTGGCGCTGATCATGGCCGCCATCGATCAGGTCTGCACGCTCTATCCGGCCGATCGCGAACGGGTCGCCGTGGCCGGTCTGTCGGCCGGCGCCAGCATGGCGGCGTTGCTGGTCACGCGGCACCCGGCGCGATTCCGTGCGCTGGTGATGCATTCGGGCGTGCCGCCGGGCAGCGCGCATTCGACGCTGAGCGCGCTCGGCGCCATGCGCGGGCGGCGTCCGGCAGGGGCATTGCCGGCTGTGCCGATGACGCCGGCGGTCGATCTGCCACCGCTGCTGGTGATCCACGGCGGACGCGACGCGGTGGTTGCGCCGGGTAATGGCGATTCCGCTGCGCAACTGTGGGCCGAAGCTGCGGGGGCTTCGGCGGTGGCGGCGCGTACCGTGCAGCGCGGCAAGCGGCACCCGATGACAGTGACCGATTACAGGCTGCGTGGCCGCACCGTGGTCACGCAGATCGGCATCGCCGGGCTCGCGCATGCGTGGAGCGGTGGCGCTGCAAGCGAACCGTATGGCGATGTGAAGGGCCCCGATGCGTCGCGCATGGTGTGGGCGTTTGTCGCCCGGCAGTTGAAATCCTGAGGCGGGTCGAAGCGCAACCCGGTGCCGTGCGTGCTTCCCGAACGCGCCCCGTCGGGCGGATGATCCGGTTTGACGCTTCGATCGCTGTCGAAATCGGCAGCCGTCGTTCGTCGACCCGGCATCGGCGTCACGCCTGCACGAGGAGCACATCATGTCATCCGAAAACACCCAGCTTCGGCCGTCCGGCCCGGCACGTCAGGTCACCCTGCTGGTCGCGACCCGCAAGGGCGCGTGGTTCTATCACGGCGACCCGGCGCGCGGCAGCTGGCGCACCGACGGGCCGCACTTCCTCGGTCACGTCATCAGCCATGTGGTGCTCGATCCGCGCGACGGCCGCACGCTGCTGGCTGCCGCGAAAACCGGTCACCTGGGACCGACGATCTTCCGCTCGACCGATTTCGGTGCCAACTGGACCGAAGCGGCACGACCGCCCGCGTTCGCCCGCGTCGAGGGGAGCGCCGGCCGGAGCGTGGACCACACCTTCTGGCTCGCGCCCGGCCCGGCGATCGAACCGGACGTGTGGTACGCCGGCACCTCGCCCCAGGGCCTGTTCCGGTCGGACGACGGCGGCATCAGCTGGACGCCGTTCTCCTGCATCAACGACCATCCGGACTACCTGAAATGGATGGGCACGGCGCAGGACGGCACGCCCGACGGGCCCAAGCTGCATTCCATCATCGTCGATCCGCGCGACCCGGCGCACCTGTATTTCGCGATGTCGGGCGGCGGCGTGCATGAATCGCTCGATGGCGGCCGCAGCTTCGCGCCGCTGATCGACGGCCTCGACGTGGTCGAAGGTTTCGATGCCTCGCAACCCAGCTTCCACGACCCGCACTGCGTGCGCCTGTGCCCGACCAACCCGGACCGGCTGTACCAGCAGAATCACTGCGGCATCTACCGGCTCGACCGGCCGGACACGCGCTGGCGCAAGATCGGCGACACGATGCCGCCCGAGGTCGGCGAGATCGGCTTTCCGATGGTGGTGCACGCGCGCGACGCCGACACCGCCTGGGTGTTTCCGATGGACGGCACCTCGGTGTGGCCGCGCACCAGTCCGGACGGACGGCCCGCCGTGTATGTCACGCGCGATGCCGGTGCGAGCTGGCAACGCCTCGATGCCGGCCTGCCAGGGGCTCAGGCGTGGTGGACGGTGAAGCGCCAGGCCATGACGGCCGACAGCCAGGACACGATCGGCCTGTATTTCGGCACCACCAGCGGCGAGCTGTGGGCCAGTCCCGACGAGGGCGCGCACTGGACCTGCATTGCGCAGCACCTGCCCGACATCTATGCGGTCGAGGTGGCGGAACGGCCCGCGCTGTGACCGCTGCACGGAAAACCGTCCGATGAAGGTGCTGATCCCGAGCGCCCTGCGCGCCTACACTGAAAGCGCTCATGCCGAGGCGTCCGGTGCCACGCTGGCCGACGTGCTCGACGCGCTCGATCGCCAGTACCCCGGCATCCGCTTCCGCATGATCGACGAACAGGGTCGCATCCGCCGTCACATCCGCATCTTCTTCGACGGCGAACAGGTACGCGACCTCGCGCAGCCGCTGCGCGCCGACGGCGAATTGGTCATCGTGCAGGCGCTCAGCGGCGGCTGAACACGACCCCGTCGTTGCACACTGCATAGATACATTGCAGTGCCACGGCGTCGCGACTTGCGCCGTACGCCGGTACGGCGCACCTGCCGGCCTCGTCAATGCCGTGCCCTCGCTGATCGCTTCCATTAATATGCGGGACCGAAAATCCGGGGCGCTTGCCGTTGGCGAGCCATCCGCTCCGCGCCACCACCCGGTCACAGCCGCAGAATGCGCGGCGGCGGCCCGTCATACGCTGTTGCGCGTCGCATGGCGCAAATGGCGCCGGGGCGTGCGAGGCCCCCTCACGAGACTGTCCGATGCCGTCTTCTGATCTTTACGATCGACTGTTTGTCCAGCTGCAGCATGTGTTGCCCAAGCAGGCGCTGACCCGGTTCGCCGAGTTCGTCGCCAACTCCCGCGCGCCATGGACGCGCGGCATCATTCCGTGGTTCATCCGCAAGTACGGCGTGGACATGAGCGAGGCCGCCGATCCGGACCCGACGCATTACGCCTGCTTCAACGATTTTTTCACCCGCGCGCTGCGCGACGGCGTACGTCCGCTGGCCGACGCGCCCTTCGTGAGCCCGGTCGACGGCGCGGTGATCGACTGCGTGACGCTGCGTGACGCCACCATCCTGCAGGTGAAGGGGCACGCCTATTGCGCGCAGGCGCTGGTGGGCGGCGACGCGGCGCTGGCTGCGCCCTTCGAGGGTGGTGATGCGATTTCGATCTACCTGAGCCCGAAGGACTATCACCGCATCCACATGCCGTGCGACGGGCGGCTGCGGCGCATGATCCATGTGCCGGGCACGCTGTATTCGGTGAATCCGGCGACGGTGGCCGGTGTGCCCGGACTGTTCGCGCGCAACGAACGTGTCGTGTGCCTGTTCGATTCGGCGTTCGGACCGTTCGTGCTGACGCTGGTCGGCGCCATGGCGGTCGGCAGCATGCAGACCGTGTGGCACGGCCTGATCAACCCGCCGCGCCCGGGCACGCTGCGTGACTGGCGCTACGACGAGCAGGACATCCGGCTCGCGCGCGGCGAGGAAATGGGTCGCTTCCTGCTCGGCTCGACGGTGGTGATGCTGTTCCCGAAGAACGTGCTGCGCGCACGTGCGGACTGGACGCCCGGGCGCAGCGTGCGCATGGGCGAGGAGATGGCGGAAGCGATGGTGGCAGCGCCGGGGCGCTGACCGGAGCCGTCAAGGCCGCCCGCGTCGGGTGAGGGTCGTGGCGACATCCGCATACTCGACGGTTTGCGGGTCATTCGTGGTCTAAGCCGCATTGTGTCGGTGGGGCTGTACAGCACGATTCGAACGCTTCATGGGCGAAGCACCTGTAGCTACCCGACGACATGTCCGTGACCACGGAGAGCAGCCCGCTGCCGCGGCCGGAGCGGCCGTCGTCGTGGCAGGCATGGCATGACGGACGCGGCATTGGACGACCTGCGTGGAATACAGCATTCTGGCGACCATCGACATGATCCGGAGACGTGCGTGATCGCCCGCCGTATCGCATTGCGCTGCCTGCGCCTGTTCTTTCTGATCTGCGCCGCGACCGGGTCGGCCGGCGCGTTTTCCCGGGGGCCGGATGCGCCGCCTTCGCCGCCCGTTGCGGCTGACCCTCCCGTGTTCGAGGTGTCGCGCGGCGGCAGCGTCGACGTCGAGGAGGGCACGCTGTTCGTGAATCGACGCCGCATCGTGACCTTTCGCGCCACGTTGCTTGACGATGTGCCGGCGGTGCGCGCGCAGCAGGCCGAGGCGACGCTGGAGCGCATGCTGGCGGGCGGGGGGCCGGCGGCGATCACGCTGATCCTTGAAGGCACGACTGCCAGCCTTAAGTTTGATGGCGAACGGGTGTTCCATCTGGTGGCTGACGATGTCGGGCCGTCTTTCGGCCTGTCGTTCGATGCAGCGGCCGAGGAGGTGCGGCGTCGCCTGCAGGCAGCGGTGCTCGAAGTGCGTGAAAAGGGCGATGCGCGACGCATCGGTGAAGGGCTTGCCTGGTCGGCTGGTGCCACGCTGCTCGCCCTGGTGCTGCTGAGGGGGGTGTTCTGGCTGCGTCGCAAACTGGCGGAGCGGCTCGATCGACGTCTCGCGGCATGGCAGCAGGACCGATCGGCCGGCGACCTGCTGGCGACTTATGCCGAGCACGCCCGCCGCGTGCTGAACGCCGTGTCGCGCGGACTGAGCTGGGTGGCAGCCGTGGTCCTGATCGACGCGTGGCTCAGTTTCGTGCTGCACCAGTTCGCCTGGTCCCGTCCGTGGGGCGAGCGCTCGACCGCCTGGCTGCTCGACGTGCTCGCGCAATTCGCATGGGCCATCGCCGGAGCAATCCCCGGACTGGTGATCGCAGTGCTCATTTTCCTGCTGGCGCGCATCAGCTCCAGGGCGCTCGGCGCACTGCTCGAACGGGTCGAGCGCGGCGAAGCGCGCGTGGCGGGGCTGGACATCGATACCGCGGGGCCGACGCGTCGCCTCGGCAATCTGGTGATCTGGCTGTTCGCATTGGCGATGGCGTATCCGTATCTGCCGGGTTCGCACAGCGAAGCGTTCAAGGGGGTGTCGGTGCTGGCCGGCCTGATGCTGTCGCTCGGTGCTTCCAGCATCGTCGGTCAGGTGCTGTCGGGTTTCAGCCTGATGTACTCGCGCTCGCTGCGTCCGGGCGAATACGTGAAGGCCGGCGACACCGAAGGCACGGTGATGAACATCGGTCTGTTCGCCACCCGGATACACACCGGCATGGGCGAGGAGGTGAGCATTCCGAATGCGGTCATGTTCAGCCAGCCGGTGCGCAACTTTTCCCGCCTCGTGACTGACGGCCATTTCGTCGTGCACACGACGGTCACCATCGGCTATGCCACACCCTGGCGACAGGTGCATGCCATGCTGCTCGAAGCGGCGCGGCGCACGCCGGGCGTCGCGCAGACGCCTTCGCCGTATGTGCTGCAGACAGCGCTGTCCGACTTCTATGTCGAGTACAGGATGTGCGCGCAGATCGACAAGAGCGCGCCGGCGCGGCGCGCCGAAGCGCTGAACCAGCTACACGGCAACATCCAGGACGTGTTCAACGAGTACGGCGTACAGATCATGTCGCCGCACTACATGGCCGATACGCCGACGCCGCAGGTGGTGCCGCAGTCCGGATGGTGGCCCAGTCCGGCACAGCCGCCGCACGAACCGGAACGCGTCTGACCGCTTGTCCCCTGCGTTCTGCCCCTCGCGACCGGCAATCGGGAGGCGGATTTCTTCGTCCGCGGCCCGTTCGCGGCAATCGACCATCTCCAACTCGTGATCGCACTCGACAGCTTCGTGCCCCTCGTCATCTCGATGCTGTCGGTGGGTGGTGTGCCGGACTGCCGCGTCGACGCAGCGCACGCATTGCCGCATGCGGCGGGCGCTCGCTTCTGCAGGGTCGCTTTGCGCGGGCGCCGGCTGACCCGCGGTGCACAGTGACGGCGTGGTCACTGTCGGAAAATCGATGGGTGCAAGACGCTGTATCTAGTCATCCGGACGCCGCAGCACACTACGGGTACCGTTCAGCGGCGCATATCGATGGCAGCTTAGCAACACTTTCAGGTCAGCCTGAAATCGCTCGCCAGCGCTTCTGCGAAAAATGTCCGATGTGCTGTAACCCTTTACCAGCAAAGGTTTCCGGATGCCGGTCCGGAGGCCTTTCTATAATGCCAGAACAATAATGGACTGAAACGCGGGTCAAAAGCCGGAAAAAAATCTGGACTTTTGTGTGGATTGTTGCTTTAAAACCTGATGGTTATGTAATACTTTCGGCCCATGAATCAGTCCCTTGTGACGAAATCTTCAAGCCTCTTGTCAGTTATCGCACTGACCGGCGATTCGGGTCGCCTGTCCCCGATGAAGTCGTTTGCATCTCCCCTGTTCCGAACTCCGAATAGTCGATCGCGATCGGCCATTTCATCCGCCCTCCCATCCTGTCGTCACCGTGTGCGTGTGTCCGTTCCGCACGAGGTCGGTCATTGCAGGTTTGCATGCGTCGTGCACGCGAAGGCGGCGCGCTGCATCACCGTTGCTGGGCTCCCGGGTGATTGCCAGGGTCGATACACGCGAAGGAATTCACGGTATGGGGCGATCCAGCCTTCATAAGTACTTTTGAATGTCGTAAGCAGCGTCGGGCTGCAAACGAAGATGAACCGGACATCCGGACGACATGTGTTGTCCGGGCGTTCTGCGGATCGGTGATCCGCAGGCAGATGCGGAGCAATCTGCATGGGCCGAAAAGTGTTCCTGGCGATGCGCAGGGTGCGCACCGTCGTGAACGGACCTTCCGCCACCGGAGGGGCTGAGGTGCTGTCAAATCCTGTTATCCAGAGGAGAGTAGTCATGGCTGAAGCTGACGCAAAGAAGGGGGCGAAGAAGGCGAGTGCCCCGAGTAAAGCTGCTGCGAAACCTGCAGCGAAGAAGGTCGCACCGGTGAAGGCTGCGGCCAAGCCCGCGGCGAAGAAGGCTGCACCGGCGAAGGCTGCGGCCAAGCCGGCGGCCAAGCCCGCGGCGAAGAAGGCTGCACCGGCGAAGGCTGCGGCCAAGCCGGCGGCCAAGCCCGCAGCGAAGAAGGCTGCACCGGCAAAGGCTGCGGCCAAGCCGGCGGCAAAGCCCGCAGCGAAGAAGGCTGCACCGGCGAAGGCTGCGGCCAAGCCCGCGGCGAAGAAGGCTGCACCGGCGAAGGCTGCGGCCAAGCCGGCGGCCAAGCCCGCAGCGAAGAAGGCTGCACCGGCGAAGGCTGCGGCCAAGCCGGCGGCCAAGCCCGCGGCGAAGACGGCTGCACCGGCGATGGCTGCGGCCAAGCCGGCGGCCAAGCCCGCGGCGAAGACGGCTGCACCGGCGATGGCTGCGGCCAAGCCGGCGGCCAAGCCCGCCGCGAAGAAGGCCGCACCGGCAAAGGCTGCGGCCAAGCCGGCGGCCAAGCCCGCAGCGAAGAAGGCTGCACCGGCGAAGGCTGCGGCCAAGCCGGCAGCGAAGCCCGCAGCGAAGAAGGTGGCTGCACCGGCTGCGACCAAGGTGGTTTCGAAGTCGTCCGACCCGGCGCCTGCGCCGGCTGCTCCCGCGCCTGCCACGCCGTCGACTGCTGCCACTCCGGGCATCAAGTCATCGTTGAATCCGGCTGCTGCATGGCCGTTCCCGACGGGCTCACGTCCGTCCTGAGTGTGTTCTGCTCGCGTGGAGGCCCTTGTGCCTCCACGGTTTTTTCTGCCTCTTCTCTGCCCCTTTGGTTGCCCTTTAGTTGCCTGTTTCGCGGCCGTCCTTTACTGATTGAACGTCATGCACCGGCGCTTGCCGACATTTCGCTTTACGAAGCTTTACTTGACGAAACTCCGCTGAATCAGCACTATCGCGGCCGGGTTGCTTGGTCGCCCCTCCGGATGAGTGTCCATCACGACAACGTCATCCGCCGTTTCAACGTGGTCCGACAGCGCCTTGCGCTGATCAGACTGTCCAGATGTTCCGGCATATCCCCATGCCGCGAATCATGCGATCGAAAAGCCCCTGTACGCGTGTCCGACGCGCGTCACGGCAACGATCCCTGACAAGGATCCCTCAGACATCCGCCGTACCTCCTTTTGAGGCGCCGTGCGGACGTTCGAAAGGAGTGCTGCATGAACAAGCTGTATCCGGTTTTCAAGGGCGTCTTCGCCATCGTCGTTCACTTCGCCCATGGCGGTCTGCTGGCAGTCGGTGTGATGGTCAGCGTATTCATCGGACTGCGCGTATCGGAAGCAGGGCTGACACCGCAGATCATGCCGTCGCTGCCCGAGTTCTCGTTGATCAACGCCATCGAGCCGGCCAGCGGAAACGCGCCGTCATCGCTCGACTTCATCATGACGCGTGACGAAGCACCGGCGTCAGCGCAAAAGCTGTCCGTGCAGCAGAAGGCGCTGATCGATCAGGTTTCCCGCCGCCATCGCGTGGCGCGTGCAGCGGTCGAGCAGTACATCCCGCACATCTATTCCGCCGCCACGCAATACCGGATCGATCCGCTGCTGCTGGTGGCGCTGATCTCCGTCGAGTCGGCATTCAATCCCACGGCCGAGAGCGTGTGGGGTGCGCAGGGACTGACCCAGGTCATCCCGCGCTTCCACCCGGAGAAGCTTGCGCTGCACGGGCCCGACGCGACGCTGCTTGAACCGCGCGTCAGCATCCATGTCGGCGCGCAGGTGCTGCGCGAGTACATCCGCTCGGCGGGATCGGTGGAAGGCGGTCTGCAGCGCTATGTCGGTTCGATCGAGGATCCGGATCTGGTGTACTCGAACAAGGTGCTGAACGAGTACCGCCGCCTGCAGGGTCTTTTCGCGCCGCCGATGCAGACGGCACAGGCCGCCATCTGAGGCGTCCGCCTGCCCGGGCGCAAGCCCGGTGTCCGATAAGCGACAGACAACGGTAAACCACAGCCCGCGCCGCGCGCCGAACAGCTAAAATCCGGAGTTTTCGCACTGCACCATGCTCACCCATCAGGTGGGTCGTGGTCGCCGTGTCGTATCACTCGATCGGAGGATTTGCTGTTCATCATGGACGAACATATTCGCGCTGCCGCGCTGGACTACCACCGCAAGCCCGGTCCGGGCAAGATTTCCGTCGTACCGACCAAGGCCCTGACCAACCAGCAGGACCTCTCGCTCGCCTACTCGCCGGGCGTTGCCGCCGCGTGCGAGGAGATCGTCGCCAATCCGCTTGAAGTGAGTTCGCTCACGGCGCGCGGCAACCTGATCGGCGTCATCACCAACGGCACGGCGGTTCTCGGGCTCGGCCCGATCGGTCCGCTCGCCGCCAAGCCGGTGATGGAAGGCAAGGCGGTGCTGTTCAAGAAGTTTGCCAACATCGATGTGTTCGACATCGAGCTCGACGAGCGCGACCCGGACAAACTGGTCGACATCATCGCCAGCATGGAGCCGACCTTCGGCGGCATCAACCTCGAAGACATCAAGGCGCCGGAGTGCTTCTACATCGAGCGAAAGCTGCGCGAGCGGATGAAGATTCCGGTCTTCCATGACGACCAGCACGGCACGGCGATCGTCGTCGGCGCCGCGGTGCTCAATGGTCTCAAGGCGGTCGGCAAGGACATCCGCGAAGTCAAACTGGTGACGTCCGGTGCCGGCGCGGCCGCACTGGCCTGCCTCGACCTCCTGGTGCTGCTCGGCATGCCGGTCGAGAACATCTGGGTGACCGACATCAAGGGCGTGGTGTACGAAGGCCGCAAGGAAGACATGGAGCCGCTGAAGGCGCGCTATGCCAAGGTGACCGACGCGCGCACGCTGGGCGACGTGATCGGCGATGCGGACGTGTTTCTGGGGCTGTCGGCCGGTGGCGTGCTGAAGGCCGACATGGTGATGCGCATGGGACCGCGCCCGCTGATCTTTGCGCTGGCCAACCCGACGCCGGAAATCCTGCCGGAAGAGGTGAAGTCGGTGCGCAGCGATGCGGTTATCGCCACAGGACGTTCTGACTACCCGAACCAGGTCAACAACGTGCTGTGCTTCCCGTTCATCTTCCGCGGTGCGCTTGATGTCGGCGCGACCACGATCACCGAGGAAATGAAGCTGGCCGCGGTGCTGGCGATCGCCGAACTGGCACAGGTCGAGCAGAGCGAAATCGTGCGCGCCGCCTACGGCGAGCAGCCGCTGTCGTTCGGGCCTGAGTACCTCATTCCGAAGCCGTTCGACCCGCGCCTCATCGTGAAGATCGCGCCGGCCGTGGCGCAAGCCGCGATGGATTCCGGCGTGGCGACGCGCCCGATCGAGGATTTCGAAGCCTATCGCCAGCAGTTGAACAACCTGGTGTGGATTTCCGGCCTCGTCATGAAGCCGGTGTTTGCCGAAGCCAAGCGCAATCCGAAACGCATCATCTACGCCGAAGGCGAGGACGAACGCGTGCTGAGCGCGGTGCGCAACGTGGTGGACGAAGGCATGGCGCGGCCGATCCTGATCGGCCGACGTGACGTCGTGCTGTCACGTATCCAGAAGCTGGGACTGCGGCTGCGACCCGAGGTCGATTTCGAACTGGTCACGCCGGATAACGACCCGCGCTACAAGGAGTTGTGGACGCTGTATCACAGCCTGACCGAACGCAAGGGCATCTCGGTCGATTACGCCAAGCTCGAAGCGCGTCGCCGTACCACGCTGATCGGCGCACTGCTGACCCGGCTGGGCTACGCCGACGGTCTGATCTGCGGCACGTTCGGCCACTTCACGCGCCACCTTCAGTTCGTACGCAATGTGCTGGGCCTCAAGGATGGTCTGAGCAATTTCTATGCGATGAATCTGCTGAACCTGCCGGGTCGTACGGTCATGCTGTGCGACACCTATGTCAATTACGATCCGACAGCGGCGCAGGTGGTCGAGATGACCGTGCTGGCTGCAGAGGAAGCGCGTCGTTTCGGCATCGAGCCCAGGATCGCGCTGTTGTCTCATTCCAACTTCGGGTCCGACAACACGCCGACAGCTGACAAGATGCGCCGCGCGCTGGAAATGCTGCACGCCGATCACCCACATCTGGAAGTCGAAGGCGAAATGCACGGCGACGCGGCGCTCGACATCGACATCCGCACCCGTATCTTCCCCAATTCAAGATTGCGGGACGAAGCAAATCTGCTTATCTTCCCGACGCTGGATGCGGCGAACATTTCGTACAACCTGCTGAAGACCGCCGCCGGCGAGGGCATGACGATCGGCCCGATACTGCTCGGTGCCAAGCGTCCGGTGCACATCCTCACGCCGACCGCCACCGTGCGGCGCATCGTGAACATGACAGCACTGACCGTGGTCGAGGCGGGGCAGATACGCTGAGGACCCGCGCAGTGCGCTGACGCACGCATGCCGGCGCTGACCGGCATGCGTGACCAGAAGGGGAGGCTTGGTGCAGCAAGCGAGGACGGCGCTGGTGTTGTCCGGGGGGGGCGCGCGCGCCGCCTATCAGGTCGGCGTTCTGTCGGCGGTGCGCGACCTGCTGCCCGACACGCGCATCAATCCCTTTCCCATCCTGTGCGGTACGTCGGCCGGCGCCATCAATGCCGTGTCGCTGGGCGTCTACAGCGAGGACTTCGGCGACGCGGTCGATAACCTGCTGTACATCTGGCGCAACTTCCACGCCGGACAGGTCTATCGCGCCGACAATTTCGGTCTGGCGCGCACCGGGATGCGCTGGCTGATGGCCCTGATGTTCGGCTGGGCGGTTGACCGCTACCCCAGGTCGCTGCTCGACAACACGCCGCTGCGCGACCTGTTGACCGACAGACTCGATTTCAGCCGCATCCAGCGGGCCATCGACCGGGGGGCGCTGTACGCGTTGTCGGTCACTGCTTCGGGCTACACCTCGGGTGACAGCGTGGCCTTTTTCGAAGGCGGCGAGCACATCGAGCCGTGGAAGCGCATGCAACGCGCCGCCTCGCGCACGCCGCTGAAGGTCGAGCACCTGTTGGCGTCCAGCGCTTTGCCGTTCATCTTTCCCGCCACCAAGATCAATCGCGAATATTTCGGTGACGGATCGATGCGCCAGCTCGCACCGATCAGTCCGGCGGTGCATCTGGGCGCCGAACGCATCTTCATCATCGGCGTCAGCCGCATGAACGAGAAGGACCAGCGTCGCCGGGGCGACATCTACCCCTCGCTGGCCCAGGTGGCGGGCCATGCGCTGGCCAGCATCTTCCTCGATCAGCTGATGATCGATATCGAACAGTTGCAGCGCGTGAATGACATTCTCGGCCGCGTACCCGAACGTCTGATGGCGGAGATGGGTTTGCCGCTGCGACCGATCGAAACCCTGGTGATCGCGCCGTCGGAGCGGCTGGACGACATCGCGGCGCGTCACGTCGATGCCCTGCCGTTCGGCATCCGCACGCTGCTCGGGGGCATCGGTGGCACCAAGCGAGCCGGCGGCGGTCTGGCCAGCTATCTGCTGTTCGAAAAGCCCTATACCCGGGCACTGATCGACCTCGGCTATCGCGATACGATGGCGCGCGCGGACGATGTGGTGAACTTCCTCGGCCTCAAGCCGGCGGCGATTGCGCCGTGAATAACTTCGTCACAATCGCGAAACTGCCATAAGAATGCTTTCCATGGCCTTATTTTCGTTTGAAAAATTGACTTCGACGGGTAGACTCTTCACTCAATCGAATCGCCACCAGGGGTCCCACGCATGCTTCTGAAATACCTGATGGTCAGTTGTACCGCAGTCGCGCTGGGTCTGGGCGTCGCACCCCCCTCCGAAGCCGCCGGCAAAACCTCCGCCGCACAGTCCTCCTCGAAGAAAAAGGTCGCCAAGGCGGCGCAGTCGAAGCGAATCAAGCAGGCCAGCATCAAGAAATCCTCCCGCAGGTCGGTCGCTGCCGCGCCGCGCGCGCCGCACGAGCCGGATTTCGACGCGCTCGGCCTGCCGAACGTCAAATCCGCGTCCGTGCTGGTGCAGGACCAGATTTCAGGTGAAGTGCTGTTCGAACGCAATTCGGACGCCGTGGTGCCGATCGCCTCGATCACCAAGCTGATGACGGCCATGGTCGCGCTGGACGCGCGCCCGGCGCTCGACGAAGTGCTCGTCGTGTCGGAAGAAGACATCGACCAGCTCAAGGGCACGCGCTCGCGACTGGCCATCGGTACGCGCCTGACGCGCGAGGAAATGCTGCATCTGGCGCTGATGTCGTCGGAGAATCGCGCCTCGTCTGCCTTGTCGCGCCACTACCCGGGTGGTCAGCGCGCGTTCATCGCCGCCATGAACCAGAAGGCGATCGAGCTGGGACTGGCCGATACGCGCTTCTTCGACAGCACCGGCCTCGATCCGCACAATGTGTCGTCGGCGCGCGATCTGGCGAAGATGGTCGCTGCCTCGTCCACTTACCCGCTGATCCGCGAGTTCTCGACCACGCGAGACGGCTCGTTCGACGTCAAGGGCAAGATGCTGCACTTCAACAACACCAATGCGCTGGTATCGAGTTCCGACTGGGAGATCGCGTTGCAGAAGACCGGTTTCACCAATGAAGCCGGTAAATGCCTGGTCATGCAGGCGTGGCTGAACCAGAAGCCTGTGGTCATCGTGCTGCTCGACTCGTGGGGACGACTGACCCGTATCGGTGACGCCAACCGCATCCGCCGCTGGGTCGAACACCTGGCGCTACAGGGTGCCGGCGCGGGCTGAAACCCATGAGCAAGCCACCTCACGGCAGCTGTGGCGAAGTCGGCCTGTTCGTCACCTGCCTGGTGGACCTGATGCGCCCGTCGATCGCGTTCGCGGCGCTGAAACTGATCGAGGCGGCCGGTTTCACGCCGGTCGTACCCGACACCCAGACCTGCTGCGGACAGCCCGGGCACAACGCGGGCGACGCGCGCAGCGCGCGCGCGCTGGCGCAGAAGCTGATTGCCGAGTTCGAAGTTTTCCCCTGCATCGTCGCGCCGTCCGGCTCCTGTGCCGGCATGATCCGCACGCACTATCCCCACCTGTTCGATGACGACGACGCCTGGCGCATCCGTGCCGAGGCGCTGGCCGCAAAGACCTTCGAACTGACGCAGTTCCTGGACGACGTGGCGGGCGTCACCGAAGTGCCGGGCGACTTCGCCGGTGCCGTCACCTATCACGACAGCTGTGCCGGGCTGCGCGAACTGGGCGTCAAGCGCCAGCCGCGCGCGCTGCTCGACCGCATGCCCGGCGTCGAGCAGCGGCCGTTGAACGAATGCGAGGAGTGCTGCGGCTTCGGCGGCCTGTTTTCGGTCAAGTACCCGGATATTTCCGGTGCCATCGCGCAGCGCAAGTGCGACAACATCCGCGCGTCCGGCGCCGGCACCGTGGCGCTGGGCGATCTGGGCTGCATGATGAACATCGAAGGACGGCTGCGCCGAATCGGTGACGAGGGCACGCAGGTGATCCACATCGCCGAGCTGCTGGCCGGCCGGCTCGACCCGGACTGAGGCGGCAATGGAAATCCGCTCCATGCATTTCGTGTCGCGCGTGCGCCAGCGGCTCGACGACGCCGAACTGCAGCGCAACCTGCAGCGCACGCGCGGCCGCAACGCCGCGGCGCGGCTGGCGTCGCTGTCGAGTCTGGACGACTTCGATGCGGTGCGTGCCCGCGCCACCGACATCCGGGCATCGGTGCTGCGCGATCTCGACGTCTGGCTGGAACGCTTCGAGGCGGAAGCCACGCGCCGCGGCGCCACCGTGCTGTGGGCGCGCGACGGCGACGAGGCCTGCCGGCTGGTGATCGACATTGCGCGCCGGCACGACGTGAAAACCGTCGTCAAGGCCAAGTCCATGGTGTCGGAAGAAGCCGGACTGAACGCCGCACTCGAAGCCGCCGGCATCCGTCCGGTGGAGACCGACCTTGGCGAATACATCCTGCAGATCAACGACAACGAACCACCGTCGCACATCATCATGCCGGTGATCCACAAGTCGAAGGAACAGGTGTCCGAACTGTTCGCGCGCGTGCATGGCACGGCGGCGAAGACCGACATCGTCGAACTGACGCGCGAGGCGCGCGAAAAGCTGCGGCCGGAATTTCTGGGCGCCGAAATGGGGATCTCCGGCGGCAACTTCCTGATTGCCGAAACCGGATCGGTCGCCATCGTCACCAATGAAGGCAACGGCCGGATGTGCACCACGATGCCGCGCGTGCACGTCGCGCTGACCGGCATCGAAAAGGTGATCCCGACGCTGGACGACCTGGCAACGCTGCTGCGCATCCTGCCGCGCTCGGCCACCGGGCAGGCCATCTCGAATTATGTGTCGCTGCTGACCGGTCCGAAGCACGAGGGCGATGCCGACGGGCCGGAGCACATGTATTTCGTGCTGGTCGACGGCGGCCGCGCCGATCTGATCGGCGGCGATTTCGAGCCCATGCTGCGCTGCATACGCTGCGGCGCCTGCATGAATCACTGTCCGGTTTATCAGACCATCGGCGGCCATTCCTACGGCTGGGTCTATCCCGGACCGATGGGGTCGGTGCTGACGCCGCTCTATCAGGGGCTCGAAAAAGCGAAGGATCTGCCGCAGGCGGCCACGCTGTGCAACCAGTGCGGCGTGGTGTGTCCGGTGTCGATTCCGCTGCCCGACCTGATGCGCAAGCTGCGCGAGAGGCAGGTCGACGCCGGCCTGCGACCGTGGAGCGAGCGGCTGTCGATGCGCCTGTGGGCCTGGGTGGCACAGCGTCCGAAGCTGTATGCGCGCGGCGTGCGTCTTGCCGTGCGCTATCTGCGCTGGCTGGCCGATGGTCGTGACCGCATCCAGGCCATGGGCGTCGCGCCGGGCTGGACCGCCGAGCGCGACTTTCCGGCACCGGCCGCGCAGAGCTTCCGCGACCAGTATGCGGCGCGCCAGCGCGGGGCAGGGCGATGAGCAGCGCGCGCGACGATATCCTCGGCCGTCTGCGCCAGCGCATCGGGCGCGAGCCGGTCGGTACCCCTGCGGCGCGCGAGCGTGTCGAGCAGGTGATCTGCGCGTCGCAGGCCGGGCCGCGACCGTCGTTCGACGGTGATCTGGCGGCGCGCTTCATCGAGCGGGCGAAAGCGCTGATTTCCACCGTGGATGAATGTGCCACGCCGGCCGATGTGCCTGCGCGCTGTGCCAGCTGGCTGACGTCGCAGGGGCTCGGGAATCGGGTTGTGGTGTCTCCCGTGCTGGCCGGGCTGGACTGGGTGGCCAGCGATCTGGACGTGCGCATCGGTGCGGCCGGTGGAGACGATCCGGTCGGCATCACCGGCTGTTTTCGTGCCATCGCCGAGACCGGCACGCTGATGTTGTGCTCCAGCGCGCAGTCGCCGGCGGTCAACAGCCTGCTGCCGGAGACGCACATCGCGGTGGTGCCGCGCGAACACATCGTGGCCGACATGGAAGCCGCATTTGCCGTCGCGCGCGATGCGCTCGAACCCTGGCCGCGTGCCGTCAACTTCGTGTCGGGTCCGTCGCGTACGGCCGACATCGAACAGACCATCGTGCTTGGCGCTCACGGACCGTACCGGGTGCATCTGCTGATCGTGGGGTAAGCGGCGGAGCAGGGCATGCGCCGAAGGGGCGCTTTGACAGATAATCGCGCTTTTTGCCACCCCGCGAGCCCGTGGTGGTCATTTGGAGTCATTCTGACTTGAGTCTTTCGAATCGCCTCCTATGTGCGTTGATGCCATGTCCGTTGCCGCGGAGCGCCCGCAATTGAGGCGGTTCTGCACGCGCTGGCAGGTCGTGCCGCTGGTCTGTGGCGTCGTCCTGACGGCGCAGCCTGCGGCGGCGGCCGACGAGCCCGAGGCGCCGCACCTCGATGATCTGCCGGTCGTGCTGTCGATGACCCGCATGCCGCAGCGCATCGACGATGCGCCGGGTGCGGTCACGCTGATCACGCGCGAAGACATCGAACGTCTCGGCTATCGCCGTCTGACCCAGGTGCTGCGCCTGGTGCCCGGCATGAACGTGATGAGCGACACCGGGCACTCGCCGGCGGTGTTCTATCACGGCCTGGGTTCGCTGAATCCGAACCGCATGCAGGTGCTGATCGATGGCCGGTCGGTCTACTCACCCTATCTGTTCGGTTACGTGGACTGGGACGCCCTGCCACTGACGATGGAAGAGATCGAGCGGATCGAGGTGGTCCGTGGCTCGAATGCCACCACCTATGGCTCGAACGCCGTGGCGGGCGTGGTCAACATCGTCACGCGCAGCAGCCAGGACGGTCCGCGCTCGAGCATTTCGGTCAGCCGCGGCAATCGCGACGTGGCCGATGCGTCGATGCGTCTGCGGCACAGCTTCGGACCGTTGAGCATCGCGCTCAACGCCCGCACCATGGGCGACGCCGGTTTCGACGATCGCTACGATGACGCGCGGCTGAATTCAATGACCTTCCGCGCCGACCTGACGCTGAACAGCTCGGACGAAATCAGCCTGACGGCGGGACAGAACAAGAGTCGCCGCGAACTGGGCTATCCGTATGGCGTGACCGGCAACAGCGCGAACGAGAACGGTTTTCGCGAATCGCGTACCGACAACCGCTTCATGCACCTGCGCTTCCGGCGGCTGATGTCGACCGACAATGAATGGTCGGTGAGCTACTACCGCAATGAGGACCGCGGGCGCGAGGAGTGGTTTGGCGAAGCGGCCGACGTGGTGAACCAGGGGCTTGTCGATGCCGGCTTTCCGTTTTTTTCCATAGGCTCGCTGCCGCTGCCCATCGACTACAACCGCTCGGCCACCCGGCAGAACATCGATTTCCAGCACAGTTTCGTACCGGCGCCGGACTGGCGGGTTGCCTGGGGCGCCGAACTGCGCCACGAGGAGTTGAAGTCGGATCGCATGTTCTTCGTGACCGGCCGCGAATCCGACGGCTTCGTGCGCGTGTCGGCAAATGTCGAATGGCGGCCGAGCGAACGCTGGACCCTGAACGCAGGCAACATGATCGAGCGGTTTCGCGATCGAAGCCCGCAAGCCTCGCCGCGCCTGTTCGCGACCTGGCATGCGACGCCCGACCATGCCCTGAAGGCGGGTGTCAGCCGCGCCTACCGTCATCCCGCGCTGATCGAAACGCGGGGTGATTCCCGCTTCATCTTCCCGGAAGTGGCGGCAGCGCTGACCGCACTCGACCCGGTTGCTGGGCCGCTGCTGGCGGCCGGATTCCAGCAGGGGCGGTCGCGGCGCACCTTCGTCGGCACGCCCTCGCTGCAGCCGGAACGCCTGGATTCGGTCGAATTCGGTTATGTAGGACAGTTCGGTGCATCGACACTTGACGTGCGGATTTTCCACGAGCGCTTCAACCACTTGATTACCGAAACGCGCTACCGCGACAGTGACTATCTCGAGACCGGCGTGACTTTCATCGATGGCGACGCCGTCACCATACAGGGAATAGAATATCAATATCGCTATCGGGGCAACGGGCGCGAAATCTGGTTTTCCCAGGCCATTCCGCGCATCCGCTCCGATGCCACCTGTGATCCGCGGCGCGTCTGCTATGGCGACACGGTGCCGTCGTCGACCTGGTCGCTGACCTGGTTCGAAGCGCTGCCGCGCGACTGGTCGATCTCGGCCACGCTGCATGGCGTCAATTCCGCCCGCTGGTTCAGCGGCAGCGAACGGGTCGACAGCTATCAGACGCTGGATGCGCGCATCGCGAAGAAATTCCGCAGCGGCGGCACCTTGTGGGAAGCCGCGTTTGCGGTGACCGACATCGGACCCCGCTACGAAACCTTCAACGATGACCAGGGCAGTCGCACCCCGTTCAATACGGTCGGCCGGCAGGCGCGGCTGACGCTGCGTACCAGCTGGGACTGAGCACGGGCCCGCAACGGGGCTTCGCGTATCATGGGCACGGTAAATTTCCGCGCTCGGCGCGTGTTGGGGGACACAGGGTGCGGAGTCGTTTCGGACTCGATCGCCTCGGCTTTCGCAGCCGGGTACTGGTCGCCGCGCTGCTGCCCTCGGTGGCCATTGCGCTCGCACTGGCGGTTCATTTCACCAGTACGCGCATCGACGACATCGAACAGTCGTTGATCGACCGCGCTGCGCTGCTGACCGGCAGCCTCGCGCCCGCCTCCGAATACGGCCTGTTCGTCGGCAATCTCGACATCCTGCAGTCGCTGGCCGATTCGATGATGCGCGAGCGCGGCGTCGACGGTGTGCTGATCGTTGATCGCGACCGCCTGGTTCTGGCGCGTGCAGGGCAGGTCAGTGACCCGCCCGTGGATGCCACACGCGGTCTCGCCCGCACCGAGCGGCTGCAGAGCAGCGACCGCTTCCACCAGTTTGCCGCGCCGGTGTTTTCGGCGCAGGGACCTTCGGATCTGCTGCTCGACGATCAACTGGCGCCATCCGGGCCGTTGCGCCTCGGTACCGTAGTGGTTCAGGTGTCGCGTTTCGGCAGCGAGCAAGCGCGGCGCGAACTGATTACCAGTGCCGTCCTGATCACCGCCGGCGGTCTGCTGCTGGCGGGCCTGTTCGCCCGCTTCCTGTCCGATGGCGTGACCGCCCCGGTGCGTGCGCTTGCCGAAACCGTTCAGCGCATCGAGAAAGGCGATTTTTCGGTGCGGGCGCGGAGCGGCGCGCGCGGCATCCTGCAGGTGCTCGAAGACGGCATCAACCGCATGGCGGTCGCGCTGCAGGCGGCGCGCGCCGGGCTGGAGGAGCGGGTACATGACGCCACCGCCCAGTTGCAGCAGCAGAAGGAGGTGGCCGAGCAGGCCAGTCGCGCCAAGACGCAGTTCGTCGATGCGTTGCTGCATGATCTCAGCCAGCCGCTGATGGCCATGGGGCTCGACATCCGCACGCTGAAGCTGCGGCTGCGCGACGACGAAAGTGCAGGGTTGCTGTCGCGGCTCGAACGTTCGTCGCTGAAGCTGGAAAACATGCGCGACGTGCTGCTCGATGTCGCGCGGCTGGAATCGGGGGCCACGCAGCCGCGGCTGACAGACTTTCCGCTCATCCGGGTGTTCGACAGCCTGCGTGTCACCTTCGAGGCGCAGGCCGCGGAGAAGGGTCTGCGCTTCGAGCTGCATCCGACACGGGCGTGGTGCCGCTCCGATCCGCTGCTGCTCGAGCGCGTGCTGGCCAATCTGGTATCGAATGCGCTGCGCTACACGACGCGCGGCACGGTATTCGCCGGCGTGCGCATGCTCGACGACGGACGCCTGCGCATCGAGGTGCGCGACAGCGGTCAGGGCATTCCGGCCGAACGTATCGACGACGTGTTCGAAGAATTCGTGCGCCTGCCCGGCGCCGACCCGGGCGCGGGCGGGCGCGGCATGGGGCTGGGGCTGACCATCGTGAAGCGGCTGTGTGCCTTGCTCGGGCATGAAGTGAAGGTGCGCTCGCGCCCCGGCCGCGGTTCAACCTTCAGCGTCGTGCTGCCGCGCGTGCGCGCCCTCGTGCAGGTACCGGTGGCCCAGCCACTGCACGGGTTGGCGAGGCTGGCCGGATGCCGGGTGGCGCTGATCGATGACGACGCCGCGGTGCTGCAGTCGCTGCAGTCGCTGCTCAGTTCGGTCGGCATCGACGTGATTGCGGGTACCTCGCCCGATTTCGTGCTGCGTCAGCTCCGACAGGCCGGTGCGCCGGCCTTCATCATCAGCGATTTCCAGCTGGGCGACGGACTGGATGGACTGAATGCCGTACTGACGCTGCGACGCGAGCTGGGCGACGACATTCCGGCGCTGGTGATGACCGGGCTGGCCGCCACGCGCGAGCTTGAAATCCAACTGGAAGGGCATGGCATCCCGCTGGTCGCCAAACCGGTGCGCCCGGTCGTGCTCGATGCAGTGATCGGCGGCATGCTGGACGCGGCGGAAGATCCCGGCCCCTGATCGGCTGCGTTCAGGGCGCCGCCGGGTTCAATCCCTGGCTGGCCGTCGCGGCAACTTCACACCCATTTTTGACAGTGCGAACACCGCCTGCGTGCGGTTGCGTACGTCAAGCAGGCGCAGGATGGCTGAAATATGCGTCTTGCAGGTGCCGTCGGAAATGCCGAGTTCGCGGCAGATCAGCTTGTTCGGCATGCCTTCGATCATCAGTGTCAGCACTTCGATCTGACGCGGCGTCATGCCGATGTCGGCCAGGTCCTGGATATGCGCCTGCGGTGGATGGTCAACGCCATGGTCGTCCAGCACCTGATGCGGCACATAGATGCCGCCCTTCATCACGAGCTGCAGCGCGCTGACCAGTATCGCCGTGTTAGAGCTTTTGGAGATGAAACCCATGGCGCCCTGGTCAATCGCACGGGTGATGGTGTCACGGTCGTCCTGGGCCGAAATCACCACCACCGGCACGTCCGGAAACTCCTGGCGCAGTTCGGTCAGCAACGAGGTCCCCCCGGCGTCCGGTAGATTGAGGTCCAGCAGCACGAGATCCGGCCGCAGACCGCTGCGCAGCATGGACAATGCGCGGGACGCAAGCAGTGCGCACCGGATGTCCGGCTCGCTGTCCATGCCTGTCAGTACGCTGCGCAGCCCTTCCACAACCAGGGGCTGGTCTTCGATGATCATGACCTGCATGCACAGTCCCGCCGCAATGAGATGGCGCGAGTGTACCCGCGGCGCATCACCGGCGCTTGATCGTAAGCATATAAATGGAAAGGGATTAACCTTGAATCACGGCTTGATACTGTTCGGACACGGCTCGCGCGATCCGGAATGGGCGCGCCCGCTGCGCGAGGTGGCGGCACGTCTGGCCGGTGCGCCGTCGGCGCCGCGCGTCGAACTCGCCTTCCTCGAATTCCTCGAACCCACGCTCGATCAGGCCTGCGACCGGCTGGTCGCGGATGGCGTGACGCGCATCGCCGTGGTGCCGATGTTCATCGCACAGAGCGGGCATGTGCGGCGTGACCTGCCGGCTCAGGTCGAAGCCGCACGCGCGCGCCATCCGTCGCTGCTCATAGAACTGGCCACGGCAGTGGGCGAGGACGCACGCGTGCAGCAGGTGATGGCCGAGGTGGCTCTGGCTGCCCTGACCGGTTGACGGGGTTCAAGACTCGGCGCAACACGCCGTTAGCACTGCCAGAGGTCGGGTGCCATCAGGTTTGACGGGATTCCGGCCGCAGACTTCCGGAGCCTTGCATGCCCAGTGTGACAGCGAAAGTACGGGTGCTCGTCGTCGATGACGAACCCTTCAACCTCGAAATCATCCGGGAATATCTGGACGCACCCGGATTGGAGCTGACCATGGCTCACGACGGTGTCGAAGCATGGGCACTGCTCGAAGATGCCGAGCGCGAATTCGACCTGCTGGTGCTGGACCGCATGATGCCGCGCCTGGACGGTATGGAAGTGCTGCGCCGCGTGCAGCGCACGCCGCGCCTGCGGGGTATGCCGGTCATATTGCAGACAGCCGCCGCGACGCCGGACCAGGTACGCGAAGGGCTCGAAGCGGGCGCGCGCTATTACCTCACCAAGCCGTACGAGCCGGACGCACTGCTTGCCATCGTCAAGTCTGCACTCGACGAAGTACGTCGCACGCGCGAATTCCAGTTGCAGGTCGAAGACATGCGCCGCGCCATGTGCGTGCTCACCCGCGCGGAGTTCGAGTTCGCCACGCTTCAGCAAGCGACCGAGTTGTCGACGCTGGCGTCGCTGGCGGCGCCGCAACCGGAAAACATCGTGATGGGCCTGAGCGAGCTGCTGATCAATGCGGTCGAGCACGGCAATCTGGGCATCACCTACGCCGAAAAGTCGCGCCTGCGTCTGGAAGACCGCTGGCAGGAAGAGGTCGAGCGCCGCCTTTTGTTGCCGCAGAACGCGGGCAAGCGGGCGCGCCTGACGGTCGAACGTTCGGCAACGGAAGTGCGCTTCACGGTCAGCGATGAAGGTCGGGGTTTCGACTACACGCGTTATCTCGACTTCGATCCGGAGCGCGCCTTCGATCCGAACGGCCGTGGCATCGCAATGGCGCGCCAACTTTCTTTCACGCGGCTCGAATACAGCGGGTCCGGCAATGTGGTCAGCGCAGCGGTGGACGTGCAATGAGCATTACGCAAGTCACTGCGGAAGGCCTGGCGCCAATCGTCGATCAGCAGCCCGTGAGACCGATGACGGTGCTGGTCGTTGATGACACCCTGATCGGCCGCGCAACGGTCAGTGCGCTGGTGCGTCGGCTCGGCTATCGCTGCATCGAGGCGACGGACGGCGCCGCTGCGCTGCAGGTCTTTCGCAGCGTTCGCCCCGACATCGTGCTGATGGACGTCGTCATGCCCGGCATGGATGGCCTGCAGGCCACGCGGGAACTGCGTCGCCTGTGTGCCGGTACCTGGCTGCCCATCCTGCTGCTGTCGGCGCGTGCCGACGATGAAGACATGATTGCCGGCCTGGCGGCGGGTGCCGACGACTACCTGAGCAAGCCGATCCGGCGTGCGATCCTTGCGGCCAAGCTGGCTGGCTGCGCGCGTCAGCTGGCACTGCAGGCCGACATGAACAACTACCGCGCCGAGCAGGAAGCGGAGATCGAATTTGCGCGTTCCGTCATTGATCGCCAGGTAAAGGGCAAGACTGTCGCCGACTCGCGGGTACGCTATTCGGTGACTCCCACGACGCAGTTCTCAGGCGACATCGTTGCCGTGTCGCGCTCTCATTCCGGTGCGCTGTACACGCTGCTGGCCGACGCCACCGGTCACGGACTGGCAGCAGCGATCAGTGTGCTGCCGGTGCTGCAGGTGTTTTTCGGCATGGCGGCGAAGAACCTGTCGCTCGGCCTGATGGCGGGTGAAATCAACCGGCATCTGATGTCGTCGCTGCCGGTCGGCCGCTTTGTCGCGGCCAGTATGCTCAGGCTGGGAGATGGCTTCGGCGAACTGTGGGTCGGCGGCACGCCGGACGTCCTGTGGCTGAACAAGCAGGGCGTGGTGAAAGAGCGTTTCGGGTCAGCCAACCTGCCGCTGGGCATCGATGCCGACGATCCGGTCAATGTACCGCCGCGCCATTTCCGCTGGACCCCGGGCGACCAGCTCGTGCTGTGTTCGGACGGACTGCTCGAGGCGCAGTCACCCGGCGGCGAGGCGTTCGGCAACCATCGCATCGAAGCGGTATTGCGCGACACCCTGCCCACGCAACGCCACGATGCGGTGCGCAAGGCGCTCGACATGCATCTGGACGGGGCATCGGCGCACGACGACGTATCGCTGATGGTGATCAATCTGGAATGAAATCCGCGCCGGACGGCGCATGCGCCTGGATACGACCGACCGCGTCGGCCGCTCAGGCGCGTTGGCACAGCGATTGCATGCCAGGGTCAACCCGAATCCCGAATCCCGCTCCATGGCTGTCCTCAATGTTCTGGTGGTCGATGAATCGCGCAAGCGCGCAGCGGAAATCTGTGCCGGGCTCGCCTGCGCCGGTTATCAGGTGGCCGCGGTCCTGTCGAGCGCCTACGATCTGCATCTCAAGGTCGAAGAGCTCAAGCCCGATGTCATCCTGATCCAGACCGATTCGCCCTCGCGCGACACGCTGGAACACATGGCCGCGATGGACCGCGAGAAGCCGCGTCCGGTCATCGTGTTCGCCAACGAATCGGACAGCAAGACCATCCGTCGGGCCATGAAGGCCGGCGTGTCGGCCTATGTGGTCGACGGGCTGGAAGCCAAGCGCATCAAGCCCATCATCGATGTGGCGCTGGCGCAGTTCGAGGAACACCAGGAACTGCGGCGCGCGCGCGACGAGGCGCGGCAGAAGCTGTCCGACCGCATCACCATCGACCGTGCCAAGGGCGTGCTGATGAAGCTGCGCGGCATTGACGAAGACGCCGCGTACCACACGCTGCGCAAGCTGGCGATGGAGCGCGGCAAGACCATCGCAGCCGTATCCGAAGACCTGCTCGCGACCGCCCGACTGCTTGGCTGATCCTGCGCCGGTCACATCCGCCGCTGCACCGGCTGTCGGCGGCTCCCTGTCCCGACTTTTGCCGGCGTCGCTGCCGATCACCGCTGTTCGTCGTGGTGCGCGGCGTCGGGCTGTTGCACCGCACAAGTGCAGCCTGATAAGGCAGCGCGCGCAGTACCGTCAGTCTGAACATGCAAAACCTTTGAAAAACAGCTGGATGGATGCGGTGAAGCACACTGGCACGCTGCATGCTAAGAGATGTTCAAGGCGCAACAACGACGTTGCGGCCAGCGAGGCTCGAAAGCCTCCGACAGGGACAGGGGCGTCCATCCGGCTCGGCTTTCACCGCTGCGGATGTACGCCCCTTTTTCATTCTGGAACCGAAACATGAACCGACGGAGAACACGATGGCTGACCATCCGAAACAGGCAGACAGCGCGCAGGCCCCAAGCAACATCGAAACCACAGACAAGCGTCGCAGCTTCCTCAGGCAGGGCGTGGCACTCGGCGCAGGAGCAGCGCTCATGAGCATGGTGCCGCCCGGCGTGCGTTCGGGAGCATGGGCTGCCGGTTCGGACGCACCCGAGAAGAAGGAAGTGCGCATCGGCTTCATTCCGCTGACCGATTGTTCGAGCGTCGTGATGGCGGCGGTGGAGAAGTTCGACGAAAAGTACGGCATAAAGATCATCCCGTCCAAGGAGGCATCGTGGGCGGCGGTGCGCGACAAGCTGGTCAACGGCGAACTCGATGCAGCGCACGTGCTCTACGGCCTCGTATATGGCGTGCATCTGGGCATCGGTGGCCCGAAGAAGGACATGGCCGTGCTGATGAGCCTTAACAACAACGGCCAGGCCATCACGCTCGCCAACAAGCTGAAGGATCAGGGCGTCACCGATGGCACCAGCCTGAAGAAGCTGCTGACCAGCAAGCCGGGCGACTACACATTCGCGCAGACCTTCCCGACCGGCACCCATGCCATGTGGCTGTATTACTGGCTGGCCGCGCACGACATCAATCCGATGAAGGATGTCAAGGTCATCACCGTTCCGCCACCGCAGATGGTCGCCAACATGCGTGTCGGCAACATGGACGGTTTCTGCGTCGGCGAGCCGTGGAACAACCGCGCCATCATCGACAAGATCGGCTTCACGTCGGTGACGACGCAGGACATCTGGACAGATCATCCGGAGAAGGTGCTCGGCACCACCGCCGAATGGGTCAGCAAGTACCCGAACACGGCGCGCGCCATGACGGCCGCGGTCCTCGAAGCGGGCAAGTGGATTGACGCCTCGCTCGCCAATCGGCGCAAGACGGCAGAAGTCGTGGCAACCAAGTCCTACATCAACACCGACATGGATGTCATCCTGGAACGCATGTTGGGTCGCTATTCGAACGGCCTGGGCAAGAGCTGGGATGACAAGAACGCGATGAAGTTCTTCAACGACGGCGCGGTGAATTTCCCCTACCTGTCGGACGGCATGTGGTTCCTGACCCAGCACAAGCGCTGGGGCCTGCTGAAAAGCGACCCGGACTATCTGGCCGTTGCCAAGGCGATCAATCGCATCGACATCTACAAGCAGGCCGCGACGGCCGCCGGCGCGCCGCTGCCCAAGAGCGACATGCGTTCGCACAAGCTGATCGACGGTGTCACCTGGGACGGCAAGGACCCGCAGAAGTATGCAGGCAGCTTCAAGGTCAACGCCGCTTGATGGTTCGGACGCGGGGTTCGCCCCGCGTCCTCCGGTACCGAAAGGAGTCAATCATGAGTGCAGCAATCATTACCAGTGACAAGGTGGTTCCGATGACTTCGGGCTCCGCCGCCGCGCCAGTGCGCGCCGCGAACGAAGCCGTGCCGGTCGCGCCTCCCGTTGTGGCCGCAGCGCCGCGCGAGCCGCGCACGCCGATGTCGGAAATCCTGCTGAGCATTTTCAAGGCGGTGTTTCCGCCGATCGCCGGCATGGTGTTGCTGATCGCCGTGTGGGCGCTGCTGGCGGGCTCCGGCGGCAGCATCCCCGGGCCGCTGCCGGTGTGGGAAGCGGCCAAGGTGCTGTTCGCCGACCCGTTCTACAACAACGGGCCGAACGATCTGGGCATCGGCTGGAACGTGCTGTCGTCACTGCAGCGCGTCGGCATCGGCTTCGGCTTCGCCGCCCTGATCGGCATTCCGCTGGGCTTCATCATCGGCCGCTTCGCCTTCATGAACGCCATGCTCGATCCGATCATTTCCCTGCTGCGTCCGGTCAGCCCGCTCGCCTGGCTGCCGATCGGTCTGCTGGTGTTCAAGCAGGCCGATCCGGCTGCGACGTGGACCATCTTCATCTGCTCGATCTGGCCGATGATCATCAACACTGCGGTGGGCGTTCAGCGCGTGCCGCAGGACTACATGAACGTGGCGCGCGTGCTCGATCTGAGCGAATGGAAGATCGTCACGAAGATCCTGTTCCCGTCGGTGCTGCCGTACATGCTGACCGGCATCCGCCTGTCCATCGGCACCGCCTGGCTGGTCATCGTCGCCGCCGAAATGCTGACCGGCGGCGTGGGTATCGGCTTCTGGGTGTGGGACGAATGGAACAACCTGAAGGTCGAGCACATCATCATCGCCATCTTCGTCATCGGCATCGTCGGCCTGCTGCTCGAACAGTGCCTGCTGCTGCTCGCCCGCCGTTTCTCGTACGGCAACAGCTGATCGCGGATTCAGGAGATTCCCATGAGCAAAGTCATCGTCAAGGTGGAAAACGCCGGCATGTCCTTCGATACCAAGAAAGGCAAGTTCGTCGCACTGCGCGACATCGACCTCACCATCGCCGAGGGCGAATTCGTCACGCTGATCGGCCACTCCGGCTGTGGCAAGTCGACGCTGCTGAACTTGATCGCCGGGCTCACGCTGCCGACCAGCGGCAACCTGTTCTGCGACGGTCGCGAAATCGCCGGCCCGGGCCCGGAACGCGCCGTCGTGTTCCAGAACCACTCGCTGCTGCCCTGGCTGACCTGCCGCGAAAACGTGCTGCTGGCGGTCGAGCGCGTGTTCGGCAAGAAGGAAGGCAAGGGCAAGCTGAAGGCGCGCGCCGAGGCGGCGCTCGAAATGGTGCATATGGACCACGCGCTGGACAAGCTGCCGCATGAAATTTCCGGCGGCATGAAGCAGCGCGTCGGCATCGCCCGCGCCTTCGCGATGGAGCCGAAGATCCTGCTGATGGACGAGCCCTTCGGCGCGCTCGACGCACTGACGCGCGCCAGCCTGCAGGACGAGCTGAACGGTGTCATGGAAAAGACCGGTGCGACCGTCGTCATGGTGACGCACGACGTCGATGAGGCGGTGCTGCTGTCCGACCGCATCGTCATGATGACCAACGGCCCGGCGGCCACCATCGGCGAAATCCTCGAAGTGAAGCTGGCCCGTCCGCGCGACCGGTTGAAACTGGCGCATGACCACGACTTCGTCGAGTACCGCGCCGCGCTGCTGGAATTCCTGTATCAGAAGCAGGTGAAGAAGGCGGCCTGACCCGGCGTGTGCCGGGCGTCGCTGCGCTCACCCCAACCTGCGGGGCGGGTGCGGGGTGCGGCGGGTGCGTGTTGGGCATCGCCTTTGGCTCACCCCAACCTACAACGGCGCGCGGAGTCCGTAGGTTGGGGTGAGCGCAGCGATGCCCAACATCCCCGCTCCATCTCCGCGAAGCTGCGCGACATCGTCGACGACGTAGGTGTCGGAGCTGCCCTCGCCTGCCAGGGCGAAGTGCCGGGTCAATCTGTGCCGTTTGCGGCAAACCGTGACAGGCGAAGCGGCCGCCGTGCGCGTGCGCGGTCGCCTGGGCGATAATCACGGTTTTCCCGCACCGCCCAGCCCATGAAAGTTTTCGGATTTGCCGGCTACAGCGGCTCCGGCAAGACCACGCTGATCGAACAGCTCATCCCGCATTTCGTGCTGGAGGGGCTGACCGTTTCGCTGATCAAGCATGCGCATGCCGGGTTCGACATCGACCGCCCGGGCAAGGATTCCTTTCGCCTGCGCGAGGCCGGCTGCACCGAAGTGCTGCTCACCTCCAACAACCGCTGGGTGCTGATGCACGAACTGCGCGGTCGCGACGAGCCGTCGCTCGATGAACAGATCGCGGCGCTGAGCCCGTGCGATCTGGTGCTGGTGGAAGGTTTCAAGGCCTCGCCGATTCCCAAGCTGGAAATCCATCGTCCGTCGCACGACCGGCCGCTGATGTATCCGGACAATCCGCATGTGGTCGCGGTCGCGACCGATGTGCCGATGGAACTTCCGCTGCCGCGGCTCGACCTGAACGATGTGGACGCCATCGCCGTCTTCATCCTCACGCACCAGGGGTTCCGATGAACGAAATGCTTACGCTCGACGCCGCACTCGCGCGCCTGCTCGATGCCGCGCGCCCGATCGGCGACACCGAAACGGTCAGCACCTTCCATGCGGCCGGTCGTGTGCTGGCACGCGATCAGCGGTCGGCCATCACGGTTCCGCCGCACGACAACAGCAGCATGGATGGCTACGCGGTGCGCGTGGCCGACCTCGAATCGGTCGGCGATTGCCTGCCGGTCAGCCAGCGCATTCCGGCCGGACACGTCGGTGCGCCGCTGGCGCCCCGCACCTGTGCGCGCATCTTCACCGGCGCGCCTGTGCCCGCGGGTGCCGACGCCATCGTGATGCAGGAAGCCACGCGCACCACCGATGCCGGGGTGTGCTTCGACGAGATACCGAAGACCGGCGCATGGATACGCCGCACCGGCGAAGACATCCGCAGCGGCGATACGGTGCTGGCGGCCGGCAGCCGGCTGCGTGCGCAGGAAGTCGGCCTGGCCGCGTCGGTCGGGCTGGCCGACCTGCCGGTGGTGCGTCGGCCGCGCGTCGCGCTGTTTTCCACCGGCGACGAACTGGTCATGCCGGGCCAGCCGCTGCCGCCGGGCGCCATCTACAACTCGAACCGCTACCTGCTGCGCGCGCTGTGCGAGGCGCTGGGCTGCGAAGTGCTCGATCTGGGCATCGTGCCGGACCGGCTCGACGCCACGCGCGCCGCGCTGCGCGAAGCGGCGGCGACCTGCGATGTCATCCTGACCAGTGGCGGCGTCGGCGTCGGCGAAGAAGACCACATCAAGCCCGCACTGATGGCCGAAGGTTCGCTGGAAAGCTGGAAGATCGCGATGAAACCGGGCAAGCCGCTGGCGCACGGCCATGTGAAACGCTCCGATGACAGCATGGCCGACTTCCTGGGTCTGCCCGGCAATCCGGTGTCCAGCTTCGTCACCTTCCTGCTGCTGGTGCGTCCGTTCATCCTGCGCCGCATGGGTGTGAAGGGCGTGACGCCGGTGCCCTTCATGGTGCGCGCCGATTTCGACTGGCCGAAAGCTGATCGCCGGCGCGAATTCCTGCGCGTGCGCCGCACTGCCACCGGCGGGCTGGAGCTGTTCGACAACCAGAGCTCCGGCGTGCTCACCTCGACCGTGTGGGGCGATGGCCTGGCCGACATCGCGGCCGGGCGGACGATCGCCCGGGGCGATGCCGTGCCTTTCCTGTCCTTCGAATCGCTGCTGTACTGAGTCATGACGAACAAGACCATCAAAGTGCTGTATTTCGCCGCGCTGCGCGAGGCCCTCGGCACCCCGGGCGAAACGCTTGCACTGCCGGACGACTGCACGACCCTGGCCGGCGTGCGGGCGCTGATCGCCGGTCGCGGCGGCGACTGGGAGAAGCTGGCGCAGATGAAGAACCTGCGCGCCGCGATCAACCAGCGCATGGCCGATCCGGCCGCGACGGTGGCCGACGGCGACGAGGTCGCCTTCTTTCCGCCGGTCACCGGCGGCTGAGCGGGAGGCAGGCATGAGCGTAAGTATCCGCGAAGCCGATTTCGACATCGGCGCCGAAATCGACGCGCTGCTGGCCGGCCGCACCGACGTCGGCGCGGTGGCCACCTTCACCGGTCTGGTGCGCGACATGAACGACGGTTCGGGCGTGCACGCGATGACGCTCGAACATTATCCGGGCATGACCGAGGCGGCGCTGGAAGAGATCGTCGTCGAGGCGAAGTCGCGCTGGGACATTCTCGCGGTGCGCGTGATCCATCGCGTCGGCCTGCTGCAACCGGCCGACCGCATCGTGCTGGTCATCGTCGCCGGCAGTCACCGCGGTGAAGCCTTCGCGGCGTGCGAATTCATCATGGACTACCTGAAGACGCGCGCACCGTTCTGGAAGCGCGAGGACACCCCTGACGGCAGCCGGTGGGTCGATGCGCGCGACACCGACGACAGCGCTGCCCGGCGCTGGGACTGATCAGGCGCCGCCTTCGACCCTGACGGGCAGCGGAAAGGGCTTCACCGTGCGGCCCTTCTTCGCATACAGCAGCACCGGCGCGCAGCGTTTTTCGTCGGCGTGGATGCCGACGCAGTCGAGGCACTGGAAACAGTCGTCGTAGCGGATGTCGCCGCTGCGCTCGATCGCGTCGTACTGGCAGCGGTGCCGACAGGTCTGGCACGGCTTGCCGCATTCCACCCGCCGCGCCAGCCAGTCGAAGCGGCGCAGCTTGCCACCGAGCGCCATGGCCGCGCCGAGCGGACACACATAGCGGCAGAAGAACTTGTAGCTGAACGCGCCGGCCAGCAGCAGGCCGACCGCCCATGCGACATAGGGCCAGGTGCGGTCGAATCCCACCGTGATGGCGGTCTTGAACGGTTCGACCTCGACCAGCCCGGTCGCCAGATCGGGCGCGACGCCGGCCGCCACCACCAGCACGAGCAGGATGACGTAGCGGCCGCGGTCGAGCACCCGCGCGAGCCGCGCGGGCAGGCGGATCTGCGGCACGCGCAGCTTCTGTGCCGCCATCGCGACGAATTCCTGCAGCGCGCCGAACGGGCACAGCCAGCCGCAGAAGGTGCCGCGGCCCCAGATGAAGAAAGTCACCAGCGTGAAGGCGATGATGAGCAGCGATACCGGGTCGTACAGGAAGCTCTTCAGGCTCTGGCCGGCGACCAGCGTCTTGATCGCGCCGGTGATCTGCACGATGGACAGCTGGCCCTGCGCATACCAGCCGATGAACACCAGCGTGAACAGCAGGAAGCCGCTGCGGAACACCACCAGCCGGCGCGCATCCTTCGCCATCCACTGCGGTTTCGCCAGCACCACCGACAGCAGCACGAGCGCGGCGCCGATCAGCGCCAGATCAGGCCAGCGGCCCTGCCAGGCGATCAGCCATTCCGGCAGCGGCTTCGGCGGATACACGAACAGCTGCTCGGGCAGCGCGTAGTCGAGCGCCACCGTCTGGTTGGTGATGCGCGGCAGCATGATGCCCTTGGCGCGGGTCAGCGTCAGCGTGACCTGCAGCGGTTGCGCCGGATCAAGATTGGATGCGGCATAGACGCGGAACACGCCCGATGAATTGAAGGCGGGTGCCCCGGGCGGCGCCGGGTGCTCGAACACCAGATCGCGCATCTCCGCCGGGTAGTCGCCCTGGGTCAGCTGCAGCTTCGGCGGCGCGGTACCGGGCACGAAGCTGTCGTCAAGCACCGCATCGCGGCCGGTGCTGGCGAACCACAGCGCATGCTGGCCCGGTTCGAGCTTCTTCATCAGATCGGCGTAGCGTGCATCGCCCAGCACCGTCCGGCCGATGGTCGGCGCATTCAGGTAGGCGACGTAAAGTTCGATCAGCGTGTCGCCGGGGCTGCGCAGCGCGTCATCGTCGACGCCTTCGCCTTCGGTGCCGGCAAACAGCTTTTCGGCCTCGGCGTGTGTCACGCGCAGACGCCCGATCAGGCCGCGCTCGACCAGCACCGGAAAGTCCAGTGGTTCATAGACATCGCTGCGCACTTCGGCGGGCGGACCGCGTGTGCCGGGGTCGGCGAAACCCAGCTTGGCGCGTGCCACCGCCAGCCCGGCGGCCAGTGCGGTCTGATTCACGATGCGCACCGACGCGGTGGCCTTGGTGACGCCGTCCAGCACCACGCGGTTGTCGGCAGCGCCGGTCTTCGTGTTGCCGTAGGCCGACGACACGGTGAAATCCTGACGCAGGTTCTTGCCGGCGTACTGGCGCACGAACTCGTTCAGCGGCGTTTCGCCCAGGCCGCTCAGGAACACCGGTTCGTGCTGTCGCAGCACCGATACGTCGATGAAGTTGCCCTTGCGGTCGATCGCCACCAGCAGGTTCATCGGCGTGCCTTCGAACCCCGGGATGGGTGCCAGATCGATCGACTCGAACACATAGCCGATCGGCCCGCCTTCCGGTTCCAGTTCGCTGGTGATCGGCCAGGCGGGAATGTCGGTCAGCTTCGGCTGCACGTGCAGCGGCGGCGGAAAGCGCGCCGACAGAGCCTCCAGCGTCATGTCGCCGGCGACGGCGGGCGCACAGGACAACATGAAGCACAGCGCGCTGGCAGACACGGCGGCCAGCACGAAGCGGATCGGACCGAACAGGGAAGATGTCATCGTGCGGCGGGGTGCAGTTCGTGAAGCGATGGTTCGCGACGCTAGCACACGTCGGCCGGATCGAAATCCGACGTCGAAGGGAAACTCCTTCGTGCGTTAAGCTGTCAAGGAAACATGACATACCCGAAAACCGCTGCTGCATCCTGTCGGTGCGGCCGGGCTGACCACCGCGGAGAACCTGCATCATGACCATCCAACGCTTTCGACCGCGCTTCCTGCTTCATGCCGCCGTGGCGCTGGGTCTGCTGCCGATATCGGCGTTTGCGCTGACCGAAGCGGACATCGACGAAGCTATCCGCAAGCCCTCGTGGGGCCTCTACAAGGGCTACGCGGAATTCAAGATGGCGCACTACGACGACGCCAAACGCATCTGGTCCGTACTGGCCGAGCGCGGCAGCGGCGAGGCCTGGTTCAATCTGGGCATCCTGGCCGAAGACGGGCTGGGCGAGCCGCGCGACCCGCAGCAGGCGCGCCACCGTTACGAACAGGGGGCGCTGGCCGGCAGCCGCAACGCAGCGCTGCGCCTCGGCCTGCTGCTGCAGACCAGCAAGCTCGGCGCGCCTGACCCCGATGGCGCGCGGCGCTGGCTGAAGGTCGCTGCCGACGGCGGCGATCAGGAAGCGGTGACCCAGCTTGCCGCACTGTCGGGCGATGCGCCGGGCGGCAGTGCGGCCGATCGCGCGCTGGCCGACGCCCGGAAACTCGAAACCGATGGCCGGCATGGTGATGCCGTGTCGCAGTACAGGACACTGGCCGATGCGGGCGACCCGCGCGGCGTGACCCGGCTTGCCTGGGCCTACGAATCGGGCCGCGGCGTGCCGCGTGATCTGGCCGAAGCTGCGCGGCTGTTCCGTGTCGCGGCCGAAAAAGGCGAAGCGGAAGCGCAGTTCGCACTCTCGGTCATGCTCGAAACCGGCGCCGGTCAGTCGCGCAACAGCGACGAATCGATGCGCTGGTTGCGCAGTTCGGCCGACCAGAATTACCCGCCCGCGGTCGAGGCACTGCAGGCGCGCAAGTAGCGATCGATCGACTGCGCGCAGATTCCCCTGGAATGCCCCCTGTGGGAACGGGGCGGTCTGTGGGAACGGCGATCCACTGCCGGCCCTGCATGGCCGGCCGGCTCTGCGGGCGGCGAGCAGTGCTCGCCGAAACCCCCGCTCCGTTCCACGGCTGGCCCTGCATGGCCAGCCGGCTTCGCGGGCGGCGAGCAATGCTCGCCGAAACCCCCGCTCCGCCCTCGCCGCGATACGCACGCTGCAATGTGGCCATTGCTGCACTGATCGCGGCGAGGCCGCCGCTCCCACAGGGCCGCTCCCACTGGGACAACTCCCGGCGCCCGGCGGCTTCAGGGCGCGATCGGCAACACCAGGCTGGCGCGCAGCCCGCCTTCGGGGCGGCGGCTGAGCGTGATGTCGCCGCCTTGCGCGCGCGCGACGGCGCGGGCGATGGCGAGGCCCAGGCCGCTACCGCCGGTGTGGCGGGCGCGCGACGCCTCCAGCCGCACATAGGGTTCGAATACCCGCTCGCGTTCGGCATCCGGAATGCCCGGGCCGTCGTCGTCGATGTCCACCCGTGCTTCGGTGGCGGTGCCCGATACGGTGACGCGGATCTTGCCGCTGCCGTAGCGGCGCGCGTTGTCCATCAGATTGGCCAGGCAGCGGCGGGTGATCGACGGCCGCACGATGACCGGCTGCGCCACGCTCCCGTTCACTTCGATATCGGCGCCCAGTGCGGCGATGTCGTCGGCCACACCTTCGACCAGCGCGTCGAGCCGGGTGGGGGCCGCCGCTTCCGAACTGTCGCCGGCGCGCAGGAAGGCCAGGGTGTCGTCGATCAGCGTTTCCATGTCAGCCAGATCGCGCTCGATGGCGTCGCGTACCGCGCCTTCGGGCAGTTGTTCGAGGCGCAGTCGCACCCGGGTGATCGGCAGGCGCAGGTCATGCGACACGCCGGCCAGCGCCTGCGCCCGGGTGTGGATCAGCGTGCGCAGCGCGCGCTGCATGCTGTTGAAGGCGCGGGCGGCGCCGGCAACTTCCCGCGGACCGGATTCGCCCAGCGGCGCCTGTTCGAGGTCGCGCGCCAGTCCTTCGGCAGCGCGCGCGAACATGTCGAGCGGCCGGGTCAGCCGGCGCACCACCCAGATCGACAGCAGGCTGACGACGATGGCCACCAGCAGCAGGCTTCCGATGATGCGCAGCGGCCGCTCGGCCACCGCGAGTGGCGGCGAATAGCGGAAGGTGAGCACCGTGCCGTCGTTCAGCCGCGCCTGGGTCGACACATTGTGCGCATGCGGCTTGGCGAGCAGCCGCGCCAGGGCTGGCGGGGGCGGCGGGCGCAGCGGCAGCGCGTCACCTGCGGGCGCATCCGGCGATACCGTGCCGCGTTCGAGCGTGATCACCTGATGCATGTGGCGGCCCGCGATGCGCTCATTCACCTTGTTGGCGAACGCTTCGAAGTCCTCGTCCACCGGCCGTGCGTCGTCGTACCAGGGTTCGTCGAGCGACAGCGCGGTGCTCGGACTTTCCAGCAGTCGCACCAGGCGGGCCCGGCCGGCCGGCGCGGTGTCGTTGATCAGCGCGATCGATTCGGCCACCCGCGTCGCGGCATATTCGCTGCGCACCTGACGCGACAGGCGCACGCGGTCGTCCACCACCAGCCAGAGGCCGATGCCATTGGCCACCAGCAGTCCGCCGAGCAAGGTCAGCAGGATCTGGCCGAACAGCGTGCGCGGCATCAGGCGCGAAAAGAAGAAAGCGCTCAAACGTGTTTCTCCACCGGCACCGACAGCACATAGCCTTCGCTACGCAGCGTGCGGATGATGCGCGGCTCGCGCCCGTCGTCACCGAGCCGGCGGCGCAGCCGGCTGATCATCACATCCACCGTGCGATCGAACGGACCGGCGCTGCGACCGGCCAGCACGTCCATCAGCTGGTCGCGCGACAGCACGCGGTTGGGGCTTTCGGCCAGCGCGTTCAGCATGCGGAATTCGCCGCTCGACAGCGGTGTCACGACGCCCTGCGCGTCCACCAGGTGGCGGGCACCCAGATCGAGTGTCCAGCCGGCGAATTTCAGCGTGCGCACCGTGCCGTCGCCGTCCGGATGTTCCGGCGCGCGGCGCAGGATGCTGCGCACCCGTGCCAGCAGTTCGCGCGGGTGGAATGGCTTGGGCAGGTAGTCGTCGGCGCCCATTTCGAGACCGATGATGCGATCGAGCTCGTCGCCTCGCGCGGTCAGCATCAGGATGGGCAGGCGCGATTTCGCGCGGATTTCGCGGCACAGCGCGAGCCCGTCATCACCGGGCAGCATCACGTCGAGAATCAGCAGGTCGCACGCTTCGTGGGCGAGTGCGGCGCGCAGGCCCGGGCCGTCTGCCACGGTGCGCACGTCCATGTCCTGCTTGCCCAGATAGTCGCGCAGCAGCTCGCGCAGGTCGGGGTCGTCATCGACGACCAGGATGCGCGGCTTGGGATTGGCGGTGTTCATGCATGCAAGCTTAGCGGCTTGCCGGCCGTCCGCATGCAAAGCCGACAAATCCACACAGCCGGTTTACGCGCTGTTAACAATTGCACTGCGCAGTCAGTGCGCGTGATTGCGTCGTGATCGGGTCGATGCCAGCGCGATCAGGCCGAGCAGCAGTCCGGCGGCGGCGTAGTCGGCGCTGTACAGGATCAGGCCGGCGCCGCCGCTGACGACTGCCGCCGCGGTCAGCGCGGGGATGCGCGTCGCCATGGCCAGTGCGCCGGACGCCAGCGCCAGCCAGCCGATGCGCTGGTCGATGAACAGCTGCGGCGCGTAGCGCCTTGCAGCGCAGCGCCAGTCGTCGCTGGCCGCTGCGCACAGACCGTGCAGCGCGTCGGATTCCATCAGTCCGTAACGCAGCGCAGCGCTGGCCGCGACGGCGGCGGCGAAGGCGACGATGAGGCCGGTGACCGGCGTATTGCGGTGGAACAGGTGTCGGTTCATGGGCGAGGGAGTGTAGGCGGAGTCCGTCGCCACAGGGCAAGGGATTTTCGCTGTGTTAGCATCGCCGCGCTGCAACAACAGGTCGTTCGAAGAGATGTACGACACGTCAGAAAGGCGACTTGTGCACACCCCAACCTTACCGGAAATTCCGCGTCCGACGCTTCAGGGCGCGTTCGCACACCGCGCATGAAAAGACAGATTTCGTTCGCCCGGATACTGATGGCGCTGTTCGTGGCGGGCGGCGTCGCCGCGGTCCACTTCGGCCTCTGGGCGGTGATGAACCGGCCGGTCAGTCTGGTCGAACCGCTCGACTATATCGACGGCTTCTCGTACAGCCCCTACCGCCGTGACCAGACGCCGCTGCGCGGCATCTATCCCTCGTACGACGAGATTGCGCAGGATCTGTCGCAACTCGGCGGCATCGCCCATCGCATCCGTACCTACAATTCGACCGAAAACCCGGAGGTGTCGGATCTGGCCGGCCAGAACGACCTGAAGGTCACGGCCGGTGCGTGGATCGATACCGACAAGGTGCGCAACCGCCGCGAGATCGGCGCGCTGCTGGCGGACGCGCGTCTGCATGGCAACATCGACCGGCTGATGGTGGGCAACGAGTCGCTGCTGCGCGCCGACGTGACGATTCCGGAAATGATCGAGTACCTGGACGAGGTGCGCGAGGCGACCGATCTTCCGGTATCCACCGCCGAGCCCTGGCATGTCTGGCTGAAGAACCCCGAACTGGCCGATCACGTCGACTATCTGGCCGTGCACCTGCTGCCGTATCACGAGGGTGTGCCGGCGGACAAGGCGGTCGATTACGCGATGGCGCGCTATCAGGAGCTGCTCGACGCCTTTCCCGGCAGGGCCATCCTGATCGGCGAAATCGGCTGGCCGAGCAAGGGGCCGACCATCCAGGCCGCGGTGGCATCGGAAGAGAACCAGGCGCGCTTCGTGCGTGAGTTCCTGTACCGCTCGCTGTGCAAGAACCTCGACTACTTCCTGATCGAAGCCTACGACCAGCCGTGGAAGATCGAGATCGAAGGCTGGGCCGGTGCCTACTGGGGCATGTTCAACGCCGACCGTCAGTTGAAGTTCCCGCTCGAAGGCAGCGTGGACCGCAACAGCGGCTGGATCGACGACGCTGTCGTGGCCACCGTGTTTGCGCTGGTGCCGATGCTGCTGCTGTGCCTCGCGCAGCGCGGCATGAGCATGTTCGGCCTGCTGTGGATGTGCGTGCTGGTGCAGGCCTGCGTCACCGCCATCGTCATTTCGGCCCGGCTGCCGGCGGATTATTACTTCACGTTGCGCGATCTCACGGCGCTGATCGGCCTGGTGTTCGGCGTCATGCTGACCGCGGGCGTGTTGCTGACCAATGGTTTCGAATTTGCCGAGGTGTTCTTCAAGGCGCGCTGGCGCCGCGCCTACAAGGCGGCTGCGCCGCTGCCGCCCGAGCAGCAACCCTTCGTATCGGTGCATCTGGCCTGCTGCAACGAGCCGCCCGAAATGGTGATTGCCACCATCGACAGTCTGGCGGCCATGGATTACCAGAACTTCGAAGTGCTGGTGATCGACAACAACACAAAGGATGAGGCGCTGTGGAAGCCGGTCGAGGCGCGCATGGCCGAACTGGGCCCGCGCTTCCGCTTCTTCCATCTGTCGCCGTGGCCCGGCTTCAAGGCCGGCGCGCTGAATTTCGGCCTGAAGCAGACCGACCCGCGGGCCACCGTGGTCGGCGTGGTCGACGCCGATTACGTGGTTACGCCGGACTGGCTCAGTGCATTGATTCCGCACTTCCACGACGAAAAGGTCGCCGTCGTGCAGGCGCCGCAGGCGCACCGGGAATGGGAACGCCACCCGTTCCGCCGCATGTGCAACTGGGAATTCGAAGGCTTCTTCCGCATCGGCATGCACCATCGCCACGAGCGCAATGCGCTGATCCAGCACGGCACGATGACGCTGGTGCGCCGTTCGCGCCTGGAAAGCTCGGGCAGCTGGTCGGAGTGGTGCATCTGCGAAGACACCGAGCTGGGCCTGCGCCTGCTCGAAAACGGTGACGAATTGCGCTATATCGACCGCGTGTTCGGCCGCGGCCTGACGCCGGCCAGCTTTGCGGCGCTGAAGTCGCAGCGCTTCCGCTGGGCGTTCGGCGCAATGCAGATACTGAAGGGCCACTGGCGTTCGCTGTTCGGTCACAGCAAGCTCGACAGCGGGCAGCGCTATCACTTCATCACCGGCTGGTTTTCGTGGTTCGGCGACGCGCTGCAACTGGTGTTCGCGATGGGTGCCATCGCCTGGACGGCGGCGATGCTCATCTGGCCCAAGCTGTTTTCGCTGCCGGTCACCATCATGCTGGCGCCGGTGCTCGGTCTGCTGGTCGCCAAGGCGGCGATGGGTCCGATCCTGTACCGGCGCGCGATGGACTGTCCGTGGGCTGATATTGCGGGTGCGTCGCTGGTCAGCCTCGGTCTGTCGCATTCGATCGCGCGTGGCGTGATTGCCGGTCTGACGCACAAGCGCGGCGTGTTCCTGCGCACGGCGAAGGGCAGGGGCGAAAGCGGTCTGGCGAAGTTCTTCCAGCCGATCCGCGAGGAAATGTATCTGTTGGTGGCGCTGATCGCCGCCGCCTGGGCCATGATCATGCTGCGCGGTACGCAGAACATCGAAGTCGTGCTGTGGGTGACCATGCTGGGTCTGCAGTCGCTGCCTTACCTGGCCGCCGTGGGCTGCCAGTTCATCGCCCAGTTGCCGGAAAAAGCCGAGCCACTGCCAGCGCAGGCCCAGGCCGCGTGACCGGTCACTGAACGCATGAACCGTTCCGCGCCGCGCTGGGTGCGCTTTGCGCTCGTCCATGTCCTCGTCCTCGTGCTGCTGGCGGTCTGGCTGTGGCAGCGCAATGTGGCGCAGCCGCTGGCCGACGTGCCGGCGGATGCGGGTCTGCTGCAGTGCGTGTCCTACGCGCCCTATTACCGCCCGGGTGAATCGCCGCTGCAGCCGGACTTCCGCGTCACGCGCGAGCGGATAGACGCCGATCTGGCGCGGCTGGCTGAAATTTCCGGCTGCGTGCGGCTGTATTCGGTCGACCAGGGCCTGCACCATGTGCCCGAACTGGCCGGCAAGCACGGCCTGAAGGTGCTGCTGGGCGCCTGGATAGGCGGCGACAAACTGAAGAACGACCGCGAACTGGCGCAGGCAATCGAACTGGCAAACCGCCATCCGGACGTCGTGCGCGGCCTGATCGTCGGCAACGAAGTGCTGCTCCGGCGGGAACAGACGCCGGACGCCATGCGTTCCTACATCGAACGCGCGCAGGCCGCGACGAATGTGCCGGTCACCTACGCCGATGTGTGGGAGTTCTGGTTGATGAACAAGGACCTCGCGCAGTCGGTCGACTTTGTCACCGTGCATGTGCTGCCCTACTGGGAAGACGAGCCACAGCCGATCGACCGCGCCATTGCCCATGTGGAAGAGGTGATGAAGACGGTCGACGCCGCCTTCGACAAGCCGCTGCTGATCGGTGAAACCGGCTGGCCCAGTGTCGGCAAGCAGCGCGACGGCGCGCGCCCCGGCGTGCTCGAACAGGCGCGCTACCTGCGCGAATTCGTCATCGCCGCGCAGACGCACGGCTGGCAGTACAACCTGATCGAAGCTTTCGACCAGCCGTGGAAGCGCCGGCTGGAGGGCACGGTGGGCGGCTTCTGGGGCCTGCTCGATTCGGACGGCCAGGCCAAGTTTGCCTGGCAGGGGCCGCTGGCCGCGCGGGTCGACGGGCCGCAGCCGCTGGTTGCCGGTGCGGCGGGTCTGGCGCTGGCACTCGTGTTGTCGACGCTGGGCCGCGTGCGCCGGCCGGCCGCGACGGTCGCGTTCGCCGTGTCAGGCGTGCTGGCCGGTGTCATCGCACCGCTGCAGTTCGAATATCTCGCGCTGGCCTGTCGCAGCCCGCTCGAATGGGCCGCCATGGGCGTGGTCGCGGCGGCCGGCTGGCTGATGTGGGCCGCGCTGCCCTGGACACTGCACGGTCGCCCCGGCGAGGCGGTGCGCCTTGCGGCCCGGGTGCTGCTGTTCGGACTCGCGTTCAGTGGTCTGCTGCTGGCCGTCGACGGTCGCTACCGCGACTTTCCCTTCCTGCTGTTCCTGCTGCCGGCGGTGCAGTGGGGTCTGGCCGCCGCCGTCGCGCGGCTGGCGCCTTTGCCCTATCTGCCGGAAGGCAAGCTGTTTGCCGCCGTCGCGGTGATCGGCAGTGCCGTCGCCTGGCTCGCCGACTGGCGCAATCCGCAGGCACTCGCCTGGCTCGCGCTCACGCTCGTCATGGCGAGTGCATTCGTGCTGCGTCGGGAACGAGGGTACTGAGCCAAAGCAGGCCCGCAGGGGGGAGCGGCGCCCGCGCTGAGATTGGCACCGGCCCTGTGGGAGTGGCGGCCTCGCCGCGATCAGTGCCGTGGCCATCGCGGTGCGAAGTGCATATCGCGGCGAGGGCGGAGCGGGGGGTTCGGCGAGCACTGCTCGCCGCCCGCAGAGCCGGCCGGCCATGCAGGGCCGGCAGTGGATCGCCGCTCCCACAGAGACAGCTCCCACGGCACTCGACCTGAAGTGAGACGGCTTCTCGCCGCCTTCTTGCATTCAGCGGAACAGTGTCTTGAATTCCCTCGGCTGGCAGCGCAGGTACTGCGGTGCGGCGTCGNAGACAGCTCCCACGGCACTCGACCTGAAGTGAGACGGCTTCTCGCCGCCTTCTTGCATTCAGCGGAACAGTGTCTTGAATTCCCTCGGCTGGCAGCGCAGGTACTGCGGTGCGGCGTCGACCTGCGCGCCCAGCTTCGCAGCGGCGTGCCAGGGCCAGCGAGGGTCGTAAAGCATGGCGCGGGCGAGTGCGACCAGATCGGCCTGATCGCTGGCGAGGATGGCTTCGGCCTGTTCCGCTTCGGTGATCAGGCCGACCGCGATGGTCGGCAGGCCGCCTTCGCGCTTGATGCGTTCGGCGAACGCGACCTGGTAGCCGGGCACCGCAGGAATCTGCTGCAGTGGCGAGGCGCCGCCGCTCGACACGTGGATGTACGCCGCGCCGCGCGCCTTCAGCGCCTGCGTGAAGACGACGCTCTGATCGACATCCCAGCCGCCGTCCACCCAGTCGCTGGCGGAAATGCGCACGCCGACCGGCTTGTCGGCCGGAAAGGCGGCACGCACGGCGTCGAACACTTCGAGCGGAAAGCGCATGCGGTTGTCGAGCGAACCGCCGTATTCGTCGCCGCGTGCGTTGGCCAGCGGGGTCAGGAACTGGTGCAGCAGATAGCCGTGCGCGGCATGCACTTCGATCGCATCCAGTCCGAGCCGCGCCGCGCGGCGGGCGGTGTCGGCGAACGCTGTGCGGATGCGCTCGAGGCCTGCGGCATCGAGGGCGACCGGCGGGTGTTCGCCCGGTGCATGCGGCTGTGCCGACGGCGCCACGGTCTGCCAGCCTCCGGCCGAGGGTGCGATCTGTGCGCCGCCTTCCCAGGGCCGCGCGACCGATGCCTTGCGTCCGGCGTGGCCGATCTGGATCGCGATCGGCATGGCCGAATACGCGCGCACCGCGTCGAGCACGCGTGCCAGCGCCGCTTCGTTGGCGTCCGACCACAGGCCGAGGTCCTGCGCCGAAATGCGGCCTTCCGGCTCGACTGCAGAGGCTTCGATGATCAGCAGGCCGGCGCCGGACAGCGCCAGCTGGCCCAGATGCATCAGATGCCAGTCGGTGGCGCAGCCGTCCTGCGCCGAGTACTGGCACATCGGTGCGATGACGATCCGGTTGGGAAGCTGCAGCGGGCCGAGGGCGCAGGGCTGGAAAAGCAGGCTGGACATGGGGGAGGGGGCGTGTTGACGGAGGTGTGCAGTATCCCTGACGGCGGCCCGGGCGCGCCACCGTCAGGTCGGCGAAAGAACGAAAGGGCGGTGACGAAAAAGCGGTGACGAAAAGTCAGCGCAGCATCAGAGTCCGAGTTCGCTCAGCCCCGGGTGGTCGTCGGGTCGGCGACCCTGCGGCCAGCGGAACAGCCGATCGGCTTCGCTGATCGGCAGATCGTTGATGCTGGCGTGGCGGCGCGCCATCAGGCCACGTTCGTCGAATTCCCAGTTCTCGTTGCCGTAGGAACGGAACCACTGGCCGTCGGCGTCGTGCCATTCGTAGGCGAAACGCACGGCAATGCGGTTGCCGCCGGTGCACCACAGCTCCTTGATCAGCCGGTATTCATGTTCCTTCGCCCACTTGAGGGTCAGGAAATCGACGATTCCGGCGCGTCCGTTGATGAATTCCGAGCGGTTGCGCCAGCGGCTGTCCGGCGTATAGGCGAGCGACACCTTGTGCGGGTCGCGATTGTTCCAGCCGTCTTCGGCGGCGCGCACCTTCTGTGCGGCGGTGTCGGCGGTGAAGGGCGGCAGCGGCGGGCGGGGGGCGTCGGTCATGTCGGTCTCCATCGAACAGGGGTCGAAAAAACGTGGCGATACAGATCTGTCTACATCCTTGAACAAGACAGGTCTGTCTGTCAACATGTGCGCATGACTTGCACCCTTGACGACCTCGCCGGCTCCGGCCCGCAGCCGGATCAGGACGCGCGCACCCGCGTGCTCGAAACGGCCTACCGGCTGTTCTACCGGCAAGGCCTGCGCGCCACCGGCATCGACCGCATCATCGCCGAGTCGGGCGTGGCCAAGATGTCCTTCTACCGTCACTTTCCGTCCAAGCAGGCGTTGATCGACGCCTGTCTCGACCTGCGCCATGCGCGCTGGATGGCCTGGCTGGAAGGTCGGCTCGGCGGGTTGAGTGCGCCGCGCGACTGGCTCGCTGCGCTGCCCGACGCGCTCGATGACTGGTTCCGCAGCCCCGGCTTCCGCGGCTGCGCCTTCATCAACGGTCACGCCGAAGCCGGACCCGACGCGCCGGCGATGACCGTGACGCACAAGCGCGAACTGGCTGCGCGCATCGAACAGCAGTGCGCCGAGGCAGGTCTGGCCCGTCCCGGAGACGTGGCCGCCGACCTGCTTCTGGCGATCGAAGGCGCCATCGTGCGGGCGCAGATGGAGGGTGCCGACGCCGCGTGCGGCGCGCTGCACAGGGTGTTTGCGCGCACTCTTTCCGATGCCGGCGGCAAGCAGTGAGGTTTTTGTGGGAGCGGCTCCCACAGGGACAGCTCCCACCGGGACAGCGCCCATGGCGTGGTACCCCGCCAATCATTCCACCCACCGTGTCAGCGGATACGGACGACGCGCCCTCGCCGATACCGGTACCATCCTTGCCCCATGAACTATGAAATCCTGCTCGGCCTGCGCTATGTGCGGGCGAAACGGCGCAACGGCTTCATTTCCTTCATTTCCCTGATTTCCACGCTCGGTCTGGCGCTGGGCATTGCAGCGCTGATCACGGTGCTGTCGGTGATGAACGGATTCCAGAAGGAGTTGCGCACCCGTATCCTCGGCGTGGCGTCACACGTACAGATCACCGGTTACGACAACGAACTGACCGACTGGCAGCAGGTGGCCGATCGCGCGCTGCAGAACACCGACGTGAAGGCCGCAGCGCCCTATGTCAGCGAGCAGGCCATGCTGAGCTTCGACCAGACGGTGCGCGGCGCCATGGTGCGCGGCGTGCTGCCGGCGGCTGAAGATGGCGTCGCCGATTTCAGCCAGCACATGCGCGCCGGCCATCTCGCCGACCTGCAGCCGGGCGGATTCGGCGTGGTGCTGGGCATCGAACTGGCGCGCGCGTTGCGCGTCCAGGTCGGCGAAAAGGTGACGCTGATCGCGCCGCAGGGTCTGGTGACGCCGGCGGCGGTGCTGCCGCGGCTGAAGCAATTCACCGTGGTCGGCGTGTTCGAGGCGGGGCATTTCGAGTACGACGCCAGTCTGGCGCTGATCCACATGCAGGATGCGCAGACGCTGTACCGGATGGAAGACCGCGTGTCGGGCGTGCGGCTCAAGCTGGGCGACCTGTTCGACGCGCCGCGCGTGGCGCGCGATCTGCACGCGCAGATGTCGGGCGACGGTCTGCTGGTCGGCGACTGGACGCGCCAGCACGCCAATTTCTTCCGCGCCATTGCGATCGAGAAGAACATGATGTTCATCATCCTGATGCTGATCGTCGCCGTCGCAGCGTTCAATATCGTATCCATGCTCATCATGGTGGTGACCGACAAGCAGGCGGACATCGCCATCCTGCGTACGCTGGGTGCCAGTCCGGCCAGCATGATGGCGGTGTTCATCGTGCAGGGCGCCATCATCGGCGGCGGCGGCCTGCTGCTCGGCGTGGCCGGCGGCGTGGCGCTGGCGTCCAACCTCGATATCGTCGTGCCGGCTATCGAAGCCGTCGCCGGCGTGTCGCTGTGGTCGGCCGAGGTGTATTTCATTCCCGAGCTGCCTTCCGAAATCCTGTGGTCCGACGTGCTGACGGTGACCGTCATCGGCGGGCTGCTGACGCTGGCCGCGACGCTCTACCCGAGCTGGCGCGCGTCGCGCGTGCAGCCGGCGGAGGCGCTGCGCTATGAATGAGGTCGTGCTGAAGTGCGAGGGGCTGACCAAGGTGTTCCATCAGGGCAAGGTCGAAGTGCCGGTGCTGTCCGGTGTCGATCTGGCGGTGCTGCGCGGAGAGCGCGTGGCCATCGTCGGCGCCAGCGGATCGGGCAAGAGCACCTTGCTGCACCTGCTGGGCGGGCTGGACACGCCGACTTCGGGCAGCGTGTCGCTGCTCGGCCAGCAGTATTCGACGCTGGGCGAGGCGGCGCGCGGTGCGCTGCGCAACCGCTCGCTGGGCTTCGTCTACCAGTTCCATCATCTGCTGGCCGAGTTCTCCGCGCTCGACAATGTCGCCATGCCGCTGATGATCCGCCGCCAGTCACGGCCGCAGGCGCGCGAAGCCGCGGCGGCCATGCTGGCCGAAGTCGGGCTGGCGCACCGGGTGGAGCATCAGCCGGGCGAAATGTCCGGCGGCGAACGCCAGCGCGTGGCGATCGCGCGCGCCCTGGTCACCCAGCCGGCCTGCGTGCTGGCCGACGAGCCGACCGGCAATCTCGACAGCAAGACCGCCGACGGCGTGTTCGACCTGATGCTGACGCTGAGCCGCACCCGCGGCACCAGCTTCGTCATCGTCACCCACGACGAGCGGCTCGCCGCACGGGCGGACCGCATCGTGCGGCTGGTCGACGGCTGGCTTCAGGCCGATTCAAGACACAAGATCGAAGATGCAAGATGACGGCGCTGCGAGCGCTGCATCCGCGCCGGCATGATCATGCCTTGCGCCGCTGCGCCCGCGCGCGCCAGCTGCGCAACAGGTGCCAGCGCCACAGGCCCAGCACCGTGACGTAACCGATCGCGGCCAGCGTCACCGCCAGCAGCGGCAGGCCGATCAGCAACGGTTCGCCCAGGGCCATCACCCAGTCGAACAAGGCGCGGATCCAGCCGCCAAATCCGGAACCTTCGGGGATATGCGGTGCGTGGAAGCTCGCGCCGGGTGGCAACGTCAGCCCCAGCAGCGGCATCACCAAACGACCATAACCCCAGGCCAAGGCATACAGCGGCACGATGGTCAGCGGGTTGCTGTAGAAGGTGACCGCCATCGACAGTGGCAGGTTCACGCGCAGCAGCACCGCCAGCCCGGCGGCAAACAGCATCTGCAGCGGCCCTGGAATCAGCCCCGCGAAAAGCCCGGCTGCCACGCCGCCGGCACAGCTGTGTCGGTTCAGGTGCCACAGCCTGGGATGGCCGAGCCAGTCGGCGAAGGGTGCCAACCAGCGATTGCGGCGCAGGGTTTCGGTGTCGGGGATGTACTTCCGGAAGATCTTTTTCATCGGAGCGGATTATCCGCTGCCGTCGTGACGGCATGGCAATGGTGTGGTTCGAATGACTTCCGGGACGTGTGACGGGATAATCCATCGTCATGATCCTGCCTGTCGCGCTGTTGCTTGTTGCCGGTACCTGGCTCGCCCAGCAGCAGGCCGGGTTGCCCGCGCCTGCCATGCTTTACGGCCTGTCGGCCCTTGCGCTGCTGCTGGCGCTGTGTGCTTCAACCCGACTCGCGCGCGCTGCATCCGACAGCGCCCTCTGCATCTCGGTTGCACTGGCCGCCTTCGTGTGGGCCAGCGCAACGGGGCATGTCGCGCTGGCCAACCGTCTGTCGCACGCGCTCGAAGGACAGGACATCGACCTGACTGGCGTGATCGCAGGGCTGCCGCAGCGGGTGGAGCGCGGTCAGCGCTTTGATTTCGCAGTCGAGCAGGCGCCGTCCGGCGTGCCGCGGCGCATCGCCCTGACCTGGTACGACAGTCGTCACGCCGATGCCCCGGGTTCGGAAGCGACGCCGCTGTTGCAGGCCGGCAGCCGCTGGCAGCTGCGGGTGCGCCTGAAGCGACCGCACGGCAACATGAATCTGCACGGCTTCGACTACGAAGCCTGGCTGTTCGAGCGCGGCATCGGCGCGACCGGTCATGTACGTGCCGGCGGCGAAGGACGACAGGCGCAGCGGCTGATCAGCGAACGGGCGGGCGGGCTCACGGCATGGATCGACGCGCAGCGCGACGCGGTGCGGTCGCGTTTCACGGTGGTGATGCAGGACGACGCGCTGGCCGAGGAGCCGGCGTGGCAATGGGCCGGCGTGCTGATCGCGCTGGCGATCGGCGACCAGCGGGCGATCCCGCCGGCACACTGGGATCTGTTCGAACGCGCCGGCCTGACACATCTGGTGTCGATTTCCGGGCTGCACGTCACGATGGTGGCGGCGCTGTCCGGTCTTTTGGTGTCCGCTCTCTGGCGCCGGGTGCCCGCGCTTGCGCTGCGCTGTGCTGCGCAGCGTGCCGGCATCGTCGCGGGACTGATCGCCGCCACCGCCTACTGCGCGCTGGCCGGTTTCGGCATTCCGGCGCAGCGCACGCTGATCATGCTGGCGGTCGCCGGGGTGGCGTTGCTGGCCGGGCGCTTCTCGTCACCTTTCAATGCGCTCGCGCTGGCCGTGTGCGTCGTGTTGCCGCTGCACCCGATGGCGGTGATGAACCCCGGCTTCTGGCTGTCGTTCGGCGCGGTGGCGCTGCTGTTCTACGCGGCCGCCGGCCATCTGGGAACGCCGCATCCGGTGCGCAGCTGGCTCGGCGCACAGGCCGCGATCACGCTCGGCCTGGCGCCGCCGATGATGGCGCTATTCGGTCAGGTGTCGCTCGTGTCGCCGCTGATCAACCTGTTCGCGATTCCGCTGGTCAGCGTGGTCATCACGCCGCTGGTGCTGATCGCCATCGTAGTGCCGCTCGATGCACTGCTGTGGCTGGCGCATGCGCTGACCGCCGTGCTGATGTGGGCGGTGCAGCGGCTGGTCGCACCCGACTGGGTGTTGTGGCATGCCGCGGCACCGGCCGGCTGGGCGGTCGCGTGCGGGGTGCTCGGTGCGGCGAACCTGCTGGCGCCGCGCGGCTGGCCCGGACGTGCGCTGGCCGTGCCGCTGATGCTGCCGCTCTTCATGACGCAGGACACCCGGCCGGTGGCCGGCGACATGCATGTGGTCGTGCTCGACGTCGGCCAGGGGCTCGCCGTGCATGTGCAGACGGCGCAGCATGACCTGCTGTTCGACACCGGCCCGCGCTACGGCGCCGAAGCCGATGCCGGCGGGCGGCTCGTGCTGCCCTATCTGCGGGCGATCGGTGTGCGGCGCCTCGACACCCTGATCGTCAGCCATGCCGACAGCGATCATTCAGGTGGCGCCGCATCGTTGCTCGCCGGCCTGCCGGTGGGCGAGGTGCTGTCGTCGGTGCCCGCACACGACGGGCTGCGACGGGCGCGGCCCGACACGCGGGACTGCGCTGCCGGCCAGCGCTGGACGGTGGATGGTGTGCGCTTTGCGATGCTGCATCCGCCGCCCGGCGCGGTCGCAGCCGGTGCACGCAGCAGCAACGCGCTGTCGTGCGTGCTGCGCATCGACAGCGCCCACGGGTCGGCACTGATCACCGGCGATGTGCTGGCCGACGGTGAAGCGGCGCTGCTTGAGGCGGCTGCGCCGCTGGCCGCCGATCTGCTGGTGAGCCCGCATCACGGCAGCCGCACATCGTCGACGGAAGCCTTCGTGGAGGCGGTCGACGCCAGCGACGTCGTGCATGCCGTGGGCTACCGCAACCGCTTCAATCACCCGCATCCGAAAGTGCAGCAACGGTATGCGGACCAGGGCACGGTGCAGTGGCGCAGCGACGCCCACGGCGCCGTGGCCTTCGATTTCACCGACAACGGCATCGAACGCCGCGCGAGTCGCGAGATCGACGTGCGCTACTGGCACAATCGGGTTTTCGAGCAGCGGGCGGTTGCTCGATGAACGAAGCGGGTTGGTGGGGACAGCCTCTGCGGGAGCGGCCTCTCTGGGAGCGGCTCTGTGGGACTGGACCTTGTGGGAGCGGCGGCCCCGCCGCGATGGTGCCGCGACCATCGTTGTGCAGAGTGCGTATCGCGGCGAGGGCGGAGCGGGGGTTTCGGCGAGCACTGCTCGCCGCCCGCAGAGCCGGCTCGCCATGCAGGGCCAGCAGTGGATCGCCGCTCCCACATTAATCAGATCCGTTGCCGCCCGCAGCGCCCATCGTGAATCACCGCAGGTGCATTTTCAAACAGGGCTTGATCAATGGCGACTGGTGTCATCGACAGATTGCGGGCATGGTTCGGCGGTGCGCCGCCTGCGCCACGCGACGCGCAGCCGCGTCTGCACAGCGTGCAGTGCGCCAATCCGAAAGGGCTGCATCACATGGCCTATGCGGAATGGGGCGACCCGGTGAATCCGCGCGTGCTGGTGTGCGTGCATGGATTGACCCGGGTCGGGCGCGACTTCGACTTCCTCGCGCAGCAGCTCGCCCGGCACTATCGCGTGGTGTGCCCGGACGTGGTCGGACGCGGTCGCAGCGACTGGCTGCCTGACGCTGCGAATTACGGCGTGCCGCAGTACGTCGGCGACATGGTGACGCTGATCGCGCGCCTCGGCGTCGAAGAGGTGCATTGGTTCGGCACGTCGATGGGCGGCTTGGTCGGCATGGCGCTCGCTGCGCTGCCGCAGTCGCCGATCAGCCGCATGGTGCTCAACGACGTCGGGCCGGTGGTCACTTCGGTGAGCCTGCGGCGCATCGCGGAGTACGTCGGCAAGGCGCCGAAGTTCGCCAGCCTGGACGAGGCTGACCGGTACATCCGTACGGTCAGCGCGCCGTTCGGGCCGCTGACTGACGCGCAGTGGCGCCATCTCACCGTGCATTCGACACGTCCCGTCGCCGATGGCGGCTTCGAAATGGGTTACGACCCCGACATCGCCAAGCCGATGCAGGCCATGCTGTTTCTCGGCGATATCGAACTGTGGAATCTATACGAGGCCATCCGCTGCCCGACGCTGTGCGTACGCGGCGCCGAATCGGATCTGCTGACGCGCGACACGCTGGCGCAGATGGCTGCACGCGGACCGAAAGCCCGCACGCTCGAAATCGCCGGCGTCGGACACGCGCCTATGTTCATGGACACGGCACAGACCGCTCCGATCGAACAATTCCTGACCGAAGGTTTCGCCGCATGACGAAAGATGAAGTGATTGCCGCGACGCGCGACTGGCTGGAGAAGGCCGTGATCGGCCTCAACCTGTGTCCGTTCGCCAAGGCGGTGTATGTGAAGGAACAGGTACGCTACGTGGTCAGCGAAGCGACACATCTCGACGGCTATCTGGAGGATATCGACCGCGAGATCGAATTTCTGGCCGCCGCCGATCCGCAGCACACCGACACCACCCTGATCATGCATGCCTCGCTGCTCGAGGATTTTCTCGACTTCAACGACGTGCTCGATCTGGTCGACGACGCGGTGACCGAGCATGGGCACGAGGGCGTGCTGCAGGTCGCTGCCTTCCATCCGCTGTGGCAGTTCGCCGACACCGAACCGGACGACATCGGCAATTTCACCAACCGGGCGCCGTTCCCGACCATCCACCTGTTGCGCGAAGCCAGCGTCACGCGCGCGGTCGATGCCTTCCCGGAAGCGGAAAGCATCTACGAGCGCAACATCGACACGCTGGAAAAGCTGGGCCTCGACGGCTGGCGCGCGCTCGGTCTGCCGGTCGGGCTCCGGTCATCGTCCGGCTCGAAGTCCTGACTCGCGGAAGTCGTGCCGTCAGCCATGGGCTGGCCGGGTGCGGTGCAATCGAAGGTGCTTCAGTCCGATGCGGCTCAATCAACTTCCGAAAAGTTCGCCAGTTCGGCGCTCAGTTCCGGCCAGTTGTGCGAAAGCCGGTGCACGCCGGCCGGCGTGACGACATCGATCGAAAACACTTTCTTGTCAGCGCTGACCAGACCGGCGCCGTGGATGGCCGGCTGGGACGCATCCCGGGCGTGGCGCAGCACCACCTTCATCTGGCGGCCCGGCACGGCCGACTCGAGGCGCAGCCGGTTCGAGTGATTGGTCAGATCGACGATGTACTGATTGACGTCTACGTCGTTCATGGCAGTCCTCCTGGCGGGTGAAGCATTAGGAAGTCACACCTTCAATCTAGCACCGCTCGCACGCCCGCTCTCCTCAATCGATGCTGCAGTGCAATCGCATGCGAAGATGCGCCGCTTCTCCGACGACCCGAACCGACTTGTCCGTGACTGTCTCCCTGCCCGACATTCCGCTTGAAGTCATCTATCGCGACGACGTCATGGTCGCGATCAACAAGCCGTCCGGTCTTCTGGTGCACCGCACCGCGCTGGACCGGCACGAAACCGAATTTGCGGTGCAGCGGCTGCGCGACCAGATCGGCCGGCGGGTGTGGCCGGTGCACCGGCTGGACCGCGGCACGTCGGGGGTGCTGGTGTTCGCGCTCGACGCGGTGTCGGCGCACGCGCTGGCGGACCAGTTCGCGCAACACACGCCGGACAAGCGCTACCTCGTGCTGGTGCGCGGCCATCCGTCGGAGGCGGGCGTGATCGACCATCCGCTGCGTCGCGTGATCGACGCGATCGACCCGCGCGCGGCGCGCGAGGGCGCGGACCCCGTCGAGGTGCAACCAGCGCTGACCCGCTACCGACGGCTGGCGACGGTCGAACTGCCGGTCATGGTCGATCGCTACCCGAGCAGCCGCTATGCGCTGGTCGAAGCGCTGCCGCTGACCGGCCGCACGCACCAGATCCGGCGCCACATGAATCACATCGCGCATCCGGTGATCGGCGATTCGACCCACGGCAAGGGCGTGCACAACCGCTACTTTGCGTCCGCCTGGGGCGTGAGCCGGTTGATGCTCGCCTGTATACATATGCAAGTGCGGCATCCGGTCAGCGGTGATCCGGTCACGCTGCAATGCGATCCGGGAGAAGCGTTCGAGCGGCTGGGGGAGGCATTCGGGTGGGATCTGCCATAGTGCCGGCCAGCTCCTGTATGAGCGGCCCTGAGGGAGTGGCCCCTGTGGGGCGACCGATGTGGGAGCGGCCCTTGTGGGAGCGGCGATCCACTGCTGGCCCTGCATGGCCAGCCGGCTCTGCGGGCGGCGAGCAATGCTCGCCGAAACCCCCGCTCCGCCCTCGCCGCGATACGCACTTCGCACAGCGACGGTCGCGGCACGATCGCGGCGGGGCCGCCGCTCCCACAACACCTCGCCGTCCCCACGTCCGGCAACTGATCACCGCCGCGGATCCGCGACATATCGCGGATCCGCGGAATTTCGCGGAAGGATGCGCCCGTGAAATTTCACGGATGAAAGATTTTAATGGCTTAACTATTTGTTTTTAAATTAATAAAAATTATTGGCCGCATCTGGCACACAAGCTGCTGAGAGGGAAGCGTCGAGAGCACACCGCTCAACCCGAAACCGGGCGACTGCCTACCCAACCTCAAAGGAGCTTTGCCATGAACAAGATGATCGCTGTCCTGATGTTTGCCGGCCTGACCGTTTCTTCCGCCTCGTTTGCCGGCACCACGACCACCCATGAATCCATCTATGAACCGGGCTACCTGAGCAGCCTGTCGGACAAGGGAGCGCTGGGCGGGCGTGCCGAGACCCGCGACGTGGTGGCGCACGAGTCGACGTATGACCCGGCCTATCTGCGTGCGCTGAGTCAGGCACCGGCGGGCAAGTCGTTCGACGGTCTCGTGATCAACCACGAGTCGATCTATGCGCCGGGCGTGCTGCGCGGCTTCACTTCGGGGCGCGCAGCGCCGATGCGCAGCGCGCAGGCGCCCGCAGACCACTCCGCCATCTGATGCGGACTTGCAACACCGGATCGCCAAGGGGCGATCCGGTGCGCAGCGCAACCGTCGCAATGGCGCATCTTCTCGCGGGCTGTCATCAGCCCGCTTCTCTTTTCACGTGAAGCGAAGCGGCTGCGCCAGCCGTGATGCGGCGCAGCAGGAATTGATGCTCTTGATAGTCCGATCGGACTATCAATGTCCATATTTCATGTCACGGCATGGACATGTTCCGCCCCGACAATCGGCGCTGAAACTTATCCCCGCCTGCCATGAAAACCCTGATTGCTCTCGGCGCCTTCGCGGCGCTTATCCCCTCTTTTGCCAACGCCTGGTGGGACGAAGCGTGGACCGCGCGCCGAATTGTCACGCTGGATACCAGCGCTGCGGGCGTGCCGATCACGGCGCCGCAGAATTCGATTCCGGTGGCAATCCGCCTGCACAGCGGGAATTTCGACTTTCTCGCCGCAAAGGACGACGGCTCGGATATCCGTTTTGTCACGGCAGACGACAAGACGGTGCTGAAGCACCACATCGAACGCTATGACGCGCTGAACGAACTGGCCGTGGTGTGGGTGCAGGTCCCACTGATCGCTGCTGGCGACGCACCGGCCACGCTGTACGCCTACTTCGGCAATGCAGCCGTCGGCGGCGCGCAGGACAGCAAGGCGACGTATGACGCCTCGACGGTCGGCGTGTGGCATTTTTCGGAAACCGCACCGCTGGCCGATTCTTCGGCCAGCGCGCTGGTGGCACAGGGTGCCGTGCAGATCCAGAAGGCGGCGCTGCTTGGCGATGCCGCCATTTTCGGCGGAACGCCCATCACGATCGGGGCTGGCGCACCGTTGGCGACGACCGCCGGCGGCGCCTGGACGATGTCGGCCTGGATCAAGCCGGCCACGCTGCCGCAGCAGGCGACGCTGTACGGCCAGGGCGCGCTGACGGTGAAGATCGAAGACAGCGCGCTGGCATTGAACATCGGCGCCACGCGTCTGGCCGGCGGTACGCTGCAGCCGGGCGTGTGGCAGCACGTCGCGGCAACGGTCGGCGGCGGCAAGGCCTCCCTCTATATAAATGGTCAGCCGGCCGGCAGCATCGACGTTGCGCTGACAGCGGAGCAGGCCGACGTCGTCATCGGCGACGGCTACACCGGTGAGCTGGACGAACTGCAACTTGCGAACACGGTGCGCGGCCCGGACTGGATCAAGCTGGCCGCACTGGGGCAGGGTGCCGACGCTACCTTCGTCGCGGTGCGCGAGGAGGTGGCCGAATCCGAAGGCGGTCACAGCCATTTCGCCGTGCTGGTGGACAATCTGACGGTTGATGCCTGGGTCGTCATCATCATCCTCGGCGTCATGTTCCTGATCAGCGCCTGGGTCATGGTGGACAAGGCGATGCAGGTGACGCGCATCGACAAGGCGAACCGCGGCTTCATCAACCGCTTCCGCTCGGCCGCCGGCGATTTCCTGCTGCTGGACAAGGGTGAAGCGTACGGCGACTCGTCGCTGTTCCGCCTGTATGGCGCCGGCCTGCGCGAAATCCGCAAGCGCTTCGACAGCCAGGGCGAAGCGGCCGGGCTGACCGGTGCATCGATGGACGCGATCAAGGCCGCCATCGATGCCGATCTGGTACGCGAGTCGCACAAGCTCAACGCGCGCATGGTGTTGCTGACCATCGCGATTTCCGGCGGCCCCTTCCTCGGCCTGCTCGGTACCGTGGTCGGCGTGATGATCGTGTTCGCGGCTATCGCAGCCGCCGGCGACGTGAATGTCACGGCCATCGCGCCGGGCATTGCGGCGGCACTGCTCGCCACGGTTGCCGGTCTGGCGGTCGCGATTCCGGCGCTGTTCGGCTACAACTACCTCGCGTCGCGCATCAAGAACATCAGCGCCGACATGCAGATCTTCGTCGACGAATTCGTCACCCGCGTCGCCGAAGCGCACGGCCGTTGAGGCAGGAAATGCGACCCCCACGCTCACTTCGTTCGCTGCCCCCCGGGGGGGCTACTCAGCGCCTTCGGGCGGCCGGGCGGCGCTGACATGTCCGCCGACATCAAGGACGACAACCAGCCGTACGACGAAATCAACGTCACACCGATGCTCGACCTGGCGTACGTGCTGCTGGTCGTGTTCATCATCATGACCACGGCGTCGGTGCAGGGCATCAAGGTCGAAGCGCCGGTGACCGAAACGATCACCAGCCTGGCCAAACCGCAAACCCGTGCCATCACGATCACGGCGGCCGGCGACGTTTTTCTCGACGCCTACCCGGTCGATCTGGCGATGCTCGAAACCCGCCTCGCCCAGCACAAGAGCGCCAACCCCGCGCTGCCTGTGGTGCTCAAGGGCGACGCCGCCGCGCACTTCGAAAAGGTGTCGGCCGTGCTGGAAATCTGCAAGCGGCTGGACATCACCGAAGTCGGCCTGGTGACCAAGAAAGCGGCAGGCTAGGCATGGAGCGGAACGCGTAATGCAGGTCAATACCGAAGCCAAGCCGTATGACTCGATCAACGTCACGCCGATGCTCGACCTGGCGTACGTGCTGCTGGTCGTGTTCATCCTGATGACGACTGCCGGCGTGCAGGGGCTGACGATGACGCTGCCCAAGCCGTCGAACAAGCCGAGCACAGAACAGCACGAAATCAAGATCGTGCAGGTGATGGAAAGCGGTGCGCTGATGGTCAATGGCGTCGGTGTCACGCTGGGCCAGCTCGAAGGCCAGCTCAATGCCGTGCGGGCGCGTGATCCGAAGTTCAGCGTGATGATCCGCGGTGAAGCGCGTGCGCCTTACAGCGGCGTGATCGAGGTGATCGATCTGGTCAATCGCATGGGCATCGAGAACGTCGGCCTCATCACGTCCAGGATCGGTACCTGATGGCGGCGCTGGCTGAAGATTCCCTCGAGGGCACGAGCACCGGCCGTCGCGTGCGCAACATCCTGCTGGCGCTGGTCGGCATCGGGGTGGTGGGTTACGGCGGCTACTGGCTGAAGTCGCAGTTCTCGACGCCGTCGGCACCGACCCGTCAGGTGACGAAGATTTCCATCATTCCGGATACGCCGCCGCCCCCCCCGCCGCCGCCGCGTGAAGAGAAGCGACCGGAGCCGAAGGAACAGAAGGACGTCAAGGTCGAGCAGCCCAAGCCGGTCGAGGCGCCGCCGCAGCAGGCCGAGCAGCTGAAGATGGAAGGTGCGGCCGGCGACGGCCCGAGCGCGTTCGCGGCGGGCGACGTCACCAACGAATACAAGGGCGGCGACGTCGGCAGCACGATAGGCGGCGGTCCGGTCAGGCCCAACCGCATGCAGTACGCCTTCTACACCAATGCGCTGCAGCGCCACATCCAGGACGAACTCGCGCGCAACCGCGAGGTGAAGCAGATCGATTACCGCGTCGTCGTGAAGGTGTGGCTCGGCCGTGACGGCAGCATCCAGCGCGCCGTGCTCGAAGACAGCACCGGTGATGACAAGGCCGACGGCGCGCTGTCGACCGCGCTGGCCGACATGCGCGCCTTCCACGAGGCGCCGCCAGCAGACATGCCGCAGCCGATCCGCCTGCGCATCACCAACCGGCTGACCGGCTGAGCGCGCGAGCGCATTGCTTACTTATTCCAGACAGATCCCGGACCGATGTCATGAAGAAATCCATCCTCCCTGTTGCACTGGCCGCGCTGTTCGCGCTGCCGGCGCACGCCGGCGAAGCCGAAACGCTGGACACGCTGCGCCAGACCACGCTCAACCTGATCGATGCACTGGTCGACACCGGCGTGCTGACACGTGAAAAGGCCGATGCACTGGTCAAGGCTGCTGAAGCAAAAACCGCCAAGGCGGTGGCCAAGGCAAAAAAGGACACCACGGTGCGCGTGCAGTACGTGCCCGAGTCGGTGAAGGCTGAGATACGCGACCAGCTCAAGCAGGAAGTGCTGGCGCAGGCGCGCAGCGAGGGCTGGGCGACGCCGAACGCCATTCCGGAATGGACCGAGCGCATCAAGATCGAAGGGGATCTGCGGGTGCGTTACCAGGCGGATCGCTATGGTTCCGGCAATTCGGAAATCGCCGAGTACAACAATGTGCAGAATGCCAGTGCGGTGTCCTATCCGGACATCACGCGCTTTCCGTCGGCAGCGGACCTCGCAGGCGATTCCCGTCCGACCGGCAATGTGTCGGATGACGTAAGTCGCGCGCGCGTACGTGCCCGGCTCGGCGTTCTGGCCAAGATCAATGACAGTGTCAGCGCCGGCTTGCGCGTAGTAACCGGCAACGTGGATGACAGGGTGTCGACCAACCAGACGCTGGGCAACAACTTCAACAAGTACTCCTTCAACGTTGATCGTGCCTACATCAAGGTGGATCCGGTCGAGTGGCTGTCGATTTCGGGCGGACGTATCCCGAACCCTTGGTTCAATACTGATCTGGCATGGGATGAAGACCTCAATTTCGAAGGTGTTGCGGCTACGGTTAGCCGTGTCAGCCGCACGGCGACCATCCGCCCGTTTGCCACTGCCGGCTGGTTCCCGCTGCGGGCAGACTCGCCGCCGCGGGCTGATGACCGCTCGCTGCTCGGTCTGCAGATCGGCATGGACTGGGATGTCAATTCCAACACCCGGCTGCGCTTTGGCTTGGCCCGATTCCACTACAGAAACGTCGAAGGACGGCTCGATGGTGGTTACGATTTGGTCAATGACGTGCGTGGGTCCAGTTACGGCCAGTACGAATATGGCAGCAGTTTGCGGCAGAAGGGCAATACACTGTTTCAGACCACACTCGGCAACGGCGACAACAGTTTGGCCTCGCCCTTCTGGGGATTGGCATCGAAGTTTTCGCCGACGGTGTTCACCGTGGCTGCAGACCTCGCGCATTTCGACCCGATACACTTGATGGTCAGCGCGGAATACGTCAAGAACACCGCTTTTGATCGAGCCGAAATCGAGCGCAGGTCCGGTCTGACCCTGCTCGATGGCAAGGATACGGCTTGGCAATTGCGTGTGCAGGCTGGCATGCCCAGCGTGCGTGCGAGCGGCGATTGGCAGGCATTTGTCGCTTATCGCTACCTCGGATCCGATTCGCTGCTCGATGCCTTTGTGGATTCGGACTTCGGTTCCGGGGGGACCAATCTGCGTGGTTACGTCCTGGGGGCATCCTATGCCATCTACCGGGACACCAATGTCGGATTGCGCTGGTTCTCCGCCGAGAACATCGACTCCATGACTTACGGTCAGAGCAATATCTTGTTGACGGGTCAGAAGTTCAAGGTGGACAGCTTCATGGCTGATCTCAGCGTGAGGTTCTGATCATGAAACGCCTACTTGCTCTAGCGTGCCTGATCGGCATGACCAGCGTGGCTGGTGCGCAGCAGAAGTCGCGCGAGGCGGAACAATTGCGGCGGATTCGTCAGCAAGTGCAGCAACTACAGCAGCAACTGTCCGCGGAACAGCAGAAGGCACAGCAGGCGCAGCTTGAGTCACAGAAAGTGCGCGACGCCGTTGGCGCCGAGTCGGTGAAGCTCGACGCGGAACTGCGCTCCGCGCGGGCGCGCGGACAGGGGGCGGTGGCGCGAGCAGAACGCTTGCAAAAGGAAGTCGACCAGTTGCGGGCCAGCGATGCCGAGCGTGCCCGACAGCTTGAAGCCACGCGAAATTCCCTGAACGAGCGGACGAAACAGGCGACCGAGAGTGCGCTGCGCCTGCAGCAGCGCGAAAACGAACTGGCCGTTTTCCAGGCCCGCCTGATCGAAGGTGACATCCGTCTCCAGCAGTGCGCAGCGACGAATCTGGCTTTGTTCGAACTGGGCAATGAAGTCATAGACCGCTTCGAGCGTCGAACTCTGGGTGAACGCGTAGTCGAGGGGGAGCCGTTTTTCCAAATCGGTCGCGTCAAGCTGGAAAATCTGGCCGAAGCCTATCGTGACCGACTGCACGAACAGGCGCCGAACGAGGCGGGTGCGCACGTGTTGCAATGATCCGATTGGCCTACTTGAATGAGCCGATCGGATCATATCCACATGAATTTTCTGCAATCCGAGTGTCACAAAATGTCGTTACCGTCAGGAAGGATGAATCGTCCGCCGACTCTGTGATCTGAATGGTCCATTTGGGCTATTCCTGCGTTCGTGCCTCAGGTGAGGCCTGTAACACTACCGCGTCATCATCGAGACGCTTCTCACGGAGCCGGGATCAGCGGAAACGCACCCACCCCCTCGTTATTAGGAGAAACATATGTCATTCAACCTGAAAGCTGCCGCTGCTGCACTGACGGCCCTGTTCGCCAGTACCGCTGCGAACGCTATCACCGGTACGACCCTGCAGGACTTCGCCTCGGGCGATTCGTCGCTTCTGTTCTTCGCGGTCGACAAGACCAGCCCGGGTTTTGCTTCGGTCGGTATCGACCTCGGCTACAACCTCAATTCCTTCGTGGCAATCGCCGATACGGCCGGCACCAAGATCGTGTGGGATTTCACTACCGACACGCTGACCGTCAACGGCGCCAGCGCCGACGCCACCGGCGTGAACTGGGCTTCGCTCGACACGTTCTTCGCGTCCGCCAGCGTGACCTCGGCTCAAACCCAGTGGGGTGTCATCGCCGGTGACTCGAAGACGGAAAACACCAGCGATACGCCTGTCCGTTATTTGAGCACTTCGGTCGCTGCGTCGGTGGACGACTTGGCCGTCAGCCAATCGAACATCCTGAACATGTCGGCGGTGAATGGTTGGGTCGGTGGTCTGACCAATGACGCCGATGGCTTCACGACGACGACCTCCAACGCGGCCTATGTCGCGCGCAATGGCACCGGACTCGGTGGCAACCTCAACTGGCAGAACAACGGTGTGGTCGCTGCAGCGGCCATGGGTACGGACCAGAATTTCTTCATGTTCTCGGCCCCTGCCGGTGTTGCCACCAAGACGCAGTACGGCACATGGTCGTTCGATGGCGACAAGCTGTCTTACGTCGTTGCCGTTCCGGAACCCGAAACCTATGCGTTGCTGCTGGCCGGTCTGGGCCTGATCGGTTTTGCAGCCCGTCGTCGCGCCGTCTGAGCGCACACCTCCATTTAAAGGACTGAATTCATGAAACTCAAGCTCATCGCTGCCGCGCTCGCCATGGTGTCGGGTGCCGCCTTCGCCGGCACCAACGGCGACACCACCCTGGATCTGTCGGGTGCTTCCGCTGTGCAACAGAACGTTGTGCGCGCCGTCCGCGGCCTGTGCAACGCTGCTGGCGGCAACGTCACGATTTACAAGGAAGGCAACCAGACCAACGTCTATCGCAACTGGATGGCTATTCAGTGCTCGGTGCCGATGGCCGGCGGCATTACGCTGGTTCGCCACACCGTCGACGGCGGTTCGCTCATGTCCGTTCTGGCAATGAACGACACGACGCAGGTCGACTTCGTCAATATCAATTCGTGCTCGGGAAGCGGCGTCGCCGGTACCGGTGACCTGGCTCCGCTGTCGGTCAATCCGGCCGATCCGGAAGGTGCCGCACTGGCCAATATCGTCACGGGTTGTGCCATTGTTGATGGCGATTCCGACGGCGGTTTCTCGGACGTCGAATGGCAGTTGTCTCCCGAACTGTTTGGCGCCAAGGGCGATGACTTCATGGCCAACGTCGAAGTGCTGCCGGCTTTCGTCGGTCAGGCTTTCGGTGTCGGCGTAAGCCAGAAGCTCTATCTGGCCCTGCAGGCCAAGCAGAAGGCCGATGGCCTGATCAGCGCCAGTTGTGCCGACGGCGACTACACCCCGGCCTGCCAGCCCTCGCTGAGCCGCGCCGACGTGGCGTCGCTGATCAACAATAACGAGTTCAACGCGGTGAAGACCGGCGGTGCGGGCGCGCTCATCGGTTCCAGTGTCACCGACGAAGTCGTGTATTGCCGCCGTGTGGCCACGTCGGGCACCCAGGCATCGGCCGAAGTGTTCTTCCTCGGCAAGGTGTGTCTCGGTAGCGACCTTGGCGGTGCCGTTCCGGTGATCGCCGATGCGAACATCGATTACGGTTCCTACAAGGTGGTGCGCAATTCCAGCACCACCAACGTCCGTACTTGCCTGAACAACACCAATGACTACGCCGTGGGTGTGGTGTCGGCCGAGAACGAGCCGCTCGCGACCTCGCAGAACTGGCGCTTCGTGAAGCTGGATGGCGTGTCGGTCACCGAAGGTACGACCAATCCGACCAACCGCAAGACGGCGATCGACGGCACCTACTCGTTCCTGATGGAAGTCGTGACTCACGTCAATGAAACCGACGGCGCGACCGGCAGCGAAGAGCGCGAGCTGATCGAAGCCATTGCGGGCGAACTGGCTCTGCCGGTTGAAGAAGGTGGTTTCGCTGCGCGCGGTCTGTACCAGATTCGCGACGGCGGCTTCACCAACACCGCTTTCCCGGACTCGGTGTCCAAGGTGCAGCGCGGTGGCCTGACCCCGAACAACTGCGCGCCGCTGTTGCGCTAAGCAGTCATGTATCGCCCCGCGTTGGAAGACGCGGGTTTTTTCTTCGACAGCCCCTTCGGGGGCTGTTGTCATGATGGGCCCCTGCCTGTATGCGTGTGTCACCCTCAAGATTCCCCGTCCCTTGCCTTTTCGTATTGACGGTCTTCGTACTGCTCTCGGGCAGCTCCGCGCATTCGGCCGAGCAGCCCGACGCGACGGTGGGCGGCAGGGCTCCGGAGGCCTCGGCGCTTGAGCGCTTTGAAGTGCTCGAGTTTGCAATCGAGGGCAACAGCGTGCTCGACGATGAGCAGATCGAGCGGGTGGTCTATCCGTTTCTCGGACCGGCTCGTTCGGTCGGCGACCTCGAAGCAGCGCGCGCGGCACTTGAACGCGCTTACCATGAGGCGGGCTATTTGACAGTGACGGTGGAACTGCCGGAACAGCAGATGGAGGCCAACCGAGCGGTTCGGCTCCTGGTACAGGAAGGCCGGGTGGAGCGGCTGAAAATTTCCGGGGCCGAACATTTCCTGCCCAGCCAGGTACGTGCCGGTGTGCCATCGCTTGCGGCGGGCAGCGTGCCTCAGTTCGCCACCGTGCAGGACGAGCTGACAGCCTTGGGCAGGCAGTCGCCGGACAGGCAGGTCACGCCGCTGCTCCGCCCCGGGCGTACGCCGGGAAAGATTGAGGTCGAGCTCAAAGTCGAAGATCGATCGCCCATCCACGGTAGCGTGGAAGTGAACAACAAGCAGAGTTTCAGCACGGAACAGGGCCGTATCGAATCCGCCGTGCGTCATGACAACCTTTTCCAGCGCGGTCATTCGCTCGGCGCGAACTGGATCTATTCGCCGCATGCACCCGACCAAGCCAATATCTGGGTGTTCAGTTACGGCGTGCCACTGCGCAATGGCGACTACCTGAGCGCTTCGGTGGTCAGTTCGGACAGCAATATTCCCGCTGAAATCGGCGGGGCCACCATAGTGAATGGTGAAAGTGTGGGACTGCGTTATCGCAAGAACCTGCCGAGCCGGAATTACAACCTCTATCACGGCCTGACCGTCGGCATCGACTACAAATCCAACCGCGATGCGCTTGATCGCAACGCTCAGATTTTCGTTCCGCGTTCCTTGCACTACTGGACGCTGGCGGCGCGGTACGACCTCGTTGTGCCCGATGCGGACGGACGCAGTCAGACCTCGCTGGACATGAATCTCGCTGCCGGAGTACCGCCGCTGACCGAGCGACAGGTCGATTGCGACGGTGTCAGACGGGACCAGTTCGCCTGCAAGCGCTCGGGTGCCGAAGCGGGTTTCGTGACCTTGCGACTGGGTGGGGCGCGGGTCCAGGCACTGCCGAACAACTGGACACTGGACGTGAAGGGCGAACTCCAGATCGCCAGCGGGCCACTGGTGCCACAGGAACAACTGGGCGCCGGTGGTCGCGATTCGGTGCGCGGCTATTACGAATTCGAGCGCTTCGGCGACAGCGGAGTCAGTGCGAATGTCGAACTTCTCACACCGCCGTTCGCAACACTTGCGGGCGTTCAGTTCAAGGCGCTCGCTTTTTATGATCGCGCGCAATTGCGGGTTTCGGATCCGCTACCGCTGGAGGATGCGCGCATTGATCTCTCCAGCTACGGCTTGGGGGTGCGTGCGCAGAGCCGCGGCTTCGTGGCCCGGCTTGACATTGCGGTTCCGCTCCACACTTCGGGAATACAGACCACGGACAGCAATGGCGACCCGCTGCTGCGCGTACGCACCCGAAAAAACGATGCCCGCGTCCACGTGGGCATCGGTTACCAGTTCTGAGGAGTCCCTTGATGAACAAGCGCCTGTTTCGCCTCAAATTCGATCGCAGCCGTGGCATGTTGATACCGGCGGCTGAGGGTGTCCGTGCGCAGAGCCGTTCGTCGGGGCGACGCATGACGCGCGTCGCGGCACTGCTGGCCGCGCTGGGAGGCCTGCCTGCATCGGCCTACGCCGTCGGTACGATGCCCTCTTCGGTTGCGCTGGCTCAGGCGCGCGCGATGGCGAGCGGCAGCCCGTTGAACAACCTGCCGGTCCAGGGCGCCAATTTCAATCATCAGGGGCGAGCCTCCGTCAATCAACCGACGACAAAGGACATGGTGATCACCCAGCAGGACGGAAAGGTGATCCTGAACTGGTCGAGTTTTGATATCGGCAAGGGCTATTCGGTCGAGTTCGTCCAACCCGAGAACGGATCGGCGTTGAACCGGATCGAGTCGGCCGACCCGTCCCTCATTCTGGGCAACCTCCGAGCCAACGGCGAGGTGCTCCTTTATAACTCGAATGGTGTCATCTTCGGCCCGAATGCTCGGGTTGATGTGTCCAGCTTTGTTGCCACCACGCTCAATATCGCCGACAGCCTCTTCAATGGCAGTTTTCGCAATGTAACCGATGGCTCAGTGTCCTTCGGTGGCGATGACGCCAACCCGAATGGGTTCATCCGCGTCGAGAATGGCGCTGAGATCCGTGCCGCAGCTGGCGGCCAAGTGCTGATGTTCGCGCCACGCGTGCTCAACGAGGGACGCATCGAAGCGCCCGGCGGGCAGGTTGGCGTCGCGGCTGGTCAGAAGATCTATCTCAGGTCCTCGCTCAACGCTGCCGAACGGGGTTTGCTGATCGAAGTCGATCCGTTCGAGCACAGCGACGTTGCGGGGATCAATACGGTCGAGAACGCAAAATCTGAGAAGTACTGGGTTGATGTGACCTATGTCGATGCCGACGGCAATGCAGTCAGCGCGGCGGGTTTGCCGGCCGGTCTGACGGAGGCCCAACGCTATGCGCTCCGCAGCGACAAGTACCTTTCTTACTGGGTGGATGGACAGGGAAATGTGTTCAGTGACGAGAGCTATGCGGCGCTGACACCGACCGAAAGGCAGAACCAGATTGCGTCCGGCCAGTTGCGTGCACGTACCCTGCGAGAGCGCAGTGAGACGATGAGCAATGCGGAGGTCGCCGCACTGACTCCGGAACAGCGTCAACAGCGCGTTGCGGAAAACCGTCTGGTCGAGCGCATCAATGAAATTGTGAGTGAGCGCGGCGTCGTCACCATGGTAGGGCTGGCCGTGCGTCAAATGGGCACCGTGCGCGCTACCACTGCGGTAAAGGGACAGAACGGCTCCATCCGGCTGTTTGCTCACGGCAAGACACGCACAGCAAGTCCTGACGGCGTAGTGCTGCGCATCGCCGATCAACTTGGTGATCTGGTGATCGGCGAGGCCAGTCTGACCGAGGTCACCCCGGTGTCCAACAGCAGCCAGACTCAGCTTGATGCGGAGACCTACTACGCTTCCTCCGTAAAGGGAGAGGGGCGCTTGGTGTCGGTCGAATCGAATGCGGTTGTACGTGCGACGGGTGGCAGTATAGACATTCGTGCCAGCACGGCACCGACCACTTCACCTCTGTTTTCAGGCACGGTGGCCGGCAGCGACGACGGTAGTCGCATCGTCGTGGCGTCCAGTGCGTTGTTGGACGTATCGGGACAGCAGGACGTCCTGCTCGACATGAGTCGCAATCAGATGAGCGGGCGCCTGTTCGCAATCAATCTTGCGGATTCTCCTTTGCAGCGTGACGGCGTTCTGTATCGCGAGAACATCCGGTTCGATGCGCGCGAAGGAATTGAAGTCGCGAACGTGACCGACTTCTACAATCTTGTCGAACGCTCCGCGGCGGAATTGAGCACGGCCGGCGGGTCGATTACCTTGCGTTCGGATGGTGCGGTCGTGGTCGCCGACGACGCGAGGCTGGACGTGTCAGGGGGCAGCGTTCGCTACCGGGAAGGTACGATCGCCACCACGCTGGTTCGCTCGGGCAGTCGCATCTATCGCATAGACGAAGCGCCGAACGATATTGTTTATGACGAAATACTGGACGTTGCGCGTATCACCCGCGTAGCCAGCTATGTCGAAGGAAAGGATGCCGGCACCGTATCCATATCCGGGCGACAGGTGGTGATGCAAGGTGATGTCGTCGGCAGGACGACGCCTGGCATTTTGCAGCGAGGTGATTTCACAGCGTCCGGCGAAGCAGTTGCCGTGTTCGATACGCACAGGTTGCGTCCAAAGGCAGGGGCTCTGGTGCTGGGGATGGAAGTCTCGGGCACGGGAGATCGCTATCTCTCTGACGTCGTGCTTGCGGATGCGCAGAAGCAGATGCTCCCCGAGGGTTTCTGGAACGCACCTACGACCTCGGAACTCGGTAGCGTGGGCAACGCAGTGTACTTGTCTCACGACGTGCTGGAGGCGGGCGGAATCGGTCGGCTGACCATACTGGCAAACGGTACGGTAAGTCAGGTCGCCCGGAGTACGCTTGATCTGGGCAACAGCGGCGAGTTGACCGTAAATGCAGGGCGCGTGGAAGTTGACGGAGCCGTCCGGGCGGCCTCGGGGAACATTTCATTGACCTCCGCCGCATCGGTAGGCTTCTCCGATCTGGATCGTGCAGTCGTTGTCGGTGACACGGGCAGCCTGAGTACGGCCGGGCGATGGGTGAATGACCGGGTCCGCACCGGCAGTGGTCCTGCCGATGTGGCGATCAATGGCGGCAACATCACGCTGGCAGGCATGACTGGCGTGATGCTCGGGCAGGGCTCCGTGATCGACGTGTCGGCCGGTGCGTGGCAACGCTCGGACCGTTCGCTCGGTTTCGGGGAGGCCGGCAATCTGACGATACGGCACAACATCCCGGCGTCCGATCTCAACAATCCAGGTACGCTTTGGGCGCTGACGCTGAACGGCAGTCTTCGCGGCTACGGCTTCACCGATGGCGGCACTCTCAATCTCACGGTACCGACCCTTCATCTCGGCAGCAATCCACTGGCGGCCTTCTCGCTGGCGGGCGATTTCTTGACCAGTGGTGGATTTCAGAACCTGTCCTTCAGCAGCCTCGGGAACATCGAGATCGGAAATTACGCAGTCGTGCAGGATGGCGATGGCCACGCCACACTGAGCGAGCAGGCTATGACTCTGGAAGCTGTCCTGCGCAACCGTGTGCTGAATCCTAGTGCCTATGTGCGTCGTGAAAGTGGCGAACTGACTGCCGATCTTTACTCTCTCGCCTTGCTGCCGGCTGCCGAACGCGAGGCGATGACCCTGCAGTTTCTGGCACTGCGTTCGCCGGATGTCGCTCTCGGCAGTACGGGTGCAAGCGTGCACCTCGGCGAAAAGGTCAAGATCAGGACGGAGGCAGGTGGCGCCATTACTCTGGCAGCGGGTCGTTCGGTCGTGGTCGAAGGTACGCTCGAAGCACCTGGCGGCGCGATTTCACTGAACATCGGTGGTAGCTACAAGGACGCTGACGACAACGACATTGCCAGCATTTCCGCGAGCCGCGGCGGCGGCTCCGGCTCGCCGGACAGTGCGGGTGCAATTTCCGATCAGGCGATTTACCTCACCGATACCGCCCGCCTCCTTGCATACGGTGTGCTTGACAGTACGAAGGCCTCGGCCGGGCGAGTGCGCGGTACGCTCTATGATGGTGGTGACGTGACCATCAATGCACGGCGCGGACATGTCGTGGCCGAGCAAGGTTCGGTGATCGATGTGAGCGGCGTGAACGGCGCCACTCATCTGTATGTGAATCGCACGGATGCCCAGATGCAATACGGTGACGCTGGTTCGATCACGGTCAAGTCGCCGGAAGGCATCCACATGGATGCAGAACTCAAGGCGGGCACCGAGGATGTGCGGGCGACCCGCGGCAGCCTGAGCATGGCTCTCACCCGTGGTGGCGTGGACAACTATACGTCCGGGACCGCCTATTCGACTGCCGAACGCAGGCTGGTACTGACTGCCGACGACACGGTCCTTGAATACCTCACCGACCCGGCGACCGGGCGCTCCGTGTCTTTGGTCAGCCCGGGCGACGACTTCGACGCCAGCTTCGGCAACGGCGAGTTGAAGGTCTCGGCCAGCCGACTTTCGGCGTCAGGGTTCGACAGCATCCGGCTGACGGCGGATGACCGGATGGTGGTAGAGGACACGCTGGCGCTGACTGCGGTCCGATCCCTCCAGCTTTTCTCGTCGAACATTGAAGTGTTCGGCGATGCTGCGGGACTTTTCAGCGCTCAGCATGTTGCGATCGGTGATTCCGGCGTCGAGCGAATCGACGGGGGGCTGGTGTCGGTCACGGCTCCATCTGCCGTGTCTGCAGCCCCCGGGCAGCAGTCGCGTCTGACTTTACGGGCTGCGGTGATCGATGTGATCGGAAGCGTCGGTTTGCAGGAAATAAGCAGCGTAGAACTGGATGCCTCTCTTTTCGGTCGGACCGACGGCGAGATCAGGCTGCAGGGAAGGTTGGTCGGCGATACCGACAGCAGCCTCGATGGCGCACTGCTGTTTGCGGACTCTTTGCTTCTGCATGCCGGGCAGGTGTATCCGACGACGATGTCCCGTTTCAGCATTACCGGTTCAAGCGGTTCCGCGCTGCAGTTCTCTTCTCCTGCCGGGGTTCGGTCGGGTACGCCTCTTTCGGCCTATGCGTCGCTGAATCTGGTCGCGGACACGATTTCCTTCACCGGTCGCGATGCCGTCAGTCAGGGTGGTGTCGTTCGCGTGCCTTTCGGCAGTCTGGTCGTGCAGGCACGAGATTCGATCACACTGGGCGCGGGAGCGCTGTTGTCTGCCTCGGGGGCGGGCGTGATCGTGCCGGTCGGCACGACCGTAAATGGTTCCCAATGGGTCTATTCACCGGGTGGTAGTCAGAACGAAAACACGGTGTCACTGGATGAAGCTCCGGTAGCCAAGGAACTGAGATTAGATGCGCCCCTGTTGAATGTGTCCGCCGAGGCGACGGTGTCGGTTGCCGGTGGGGGCGATCTGCAGGCTTGGGAGTTCGTGTCGGGAGCTACGGGCACGGTCGATACGCTGACCCGGGACGGCGTCTATGCCATCATTCCAGGCTATACCTTTGATTTCGCTCCGCTTGATGCCGAAATATCGGCGTCGGATAGTACGCCGGCATTGGGTGCCCGCATCGTCATACCATCCGGTGTTCCAGGTCTTTCCGCCGGCGAATACACCCTGCTACCGGCGCGCTATGCATTACTTCCGAATGCTTACCTGGTGTCGTCGATCGCCATCGGCACGCGTGCGGACGTGGGTAACTTGCTGCGCGCGGATGGAAGTATCGAGGTATCGGCCTACACCCGGCTCGCCGACTCGAATGTCCGTGAGGACAGCTACCGCCGCTACTTGGTCGAACCGGGGGCTACTTTCCTGACCAAGTCGGGGTATGGGCTCACATCGGGCAGTGATTTCTATCGAGCGCGTGCTGAGGCACTGGATGCTGCGGTGCCGCGTCTGCCGGTCGATGCCGGCAGGCTGTCTCTGGTTTCGGACAATGCCTTTGACTGGCGGGCCGCAATCGACCTTTCCGCGGCGCGAAATGCACAGGGTGAATCTGCGGGTCGTGCCGGGCAGCTTGACTTGAGCATGTCGAAGCTGGCCGTGGTCGATGCCAATGACGGCGCACCTGAGGGCTACGCTGCGGTGAGCGCGCAAAGCCTCAGCGGGGCAGGCGCCGAGAGCATTCTGCTGGGCGGTTTTCGCAGCGGACCGGATAGTGGTTTGACGCTCACTACCTCGGCCGCCAGCGTCTTGCTGCTGGCGGACGATGCAGCCATCTCTGCTGGAGAGCTGATGTTTGCGGCTCTGGATGAACTTCTGATCGGTGATGGCGTGTCGCTGCTGGCAACAGGCAGCGGTCAGTCCACGACCTCGAGCATGGCCCTGACTGGTGACGGTGCTTTTGTGCGCGTCAGTGCAGATCGTGGCCTCGCACTGACGCGGAGCAATGCGACCCTGGGTTCCGGAGGAAGATTGACATTTGGTTCTGGTGTGCGTCTGGCGGGATCCGAGATGCAGATTGACGCGACCGGACGATACGCTCTCATTGCCGCCGATCAACCTGTGCTTGTTGCTGAGTCACTGAGCATCGGAGCAAGGCGCATTTCGATTGGCGGCGCATCGCCGGAGGCAGATGCTCTGCAACTCCAAGGTAGCTTGCTGACGTCCGCCTTGGGCGTCGACGCGCTTTCGCTGCGCAGTTACTCGACGATAGATTTCGCTGCCGGTACCCAACTGCAAGGTACGCGCATTGGCGGTTTTTCTTCATTGGTGATCGATGCGCCTGCCCTGCGCAGCTTGGGCGATGCGACGAGTCGGGTCACGGTGGCGGCAGCCGACATCCTTCTCACCAACACCTCTGGCTTGGCGACCACGGCAAGTGGATTGGGCGGCATTGACGTGATTGCATCACCGCCTTTGCGCGAAGGCAGGACTGGCGGCATCACGATAGGACCGGGAGCGCTTTCCATTGCCTTTGCGGATGCACTGCTGCAGTCGGGTGGCGACGTTGTTTTCTCTGGCCCTTCTAGTCTCTCGGTGTCAGGCAATCTGACCTTGAGCACGGCTCGCGTGACTGCGGCGACAGCGGCTGACGCGACGGTGACGGCGACCGGGATGCTGACCATTTCCGACAATCCGGACGCCCGCTCACTGGGTGAGCGTACGGGTGCCGGCGCTTCACTGTCGTTTGCCGCCGAAAGCATCCTGCAGGAAGGTCATGTCCGCGCCGATGCCGGCCAACTCGACTTCATTGCGACCGGTAGCGGCAATGCACTTGTGTTTGCCGAGGACTCGGTCACCGAGGCACGCGGTTTCACGACAACAACCGTGGATGGCTATGAGTACTACGCGGATGGCGGGCGCATTTCTGTTGCCGCAAGTACCGGAAATATCATTGTAGACGGTGCGCTGGACGTGTCAGCGCAGAACGCCGGTGGTGACGGTGGCTCCCTGATGCTATCCGCAGCGTCGGGCGGCGTCGTTTTCGGTAACGAGGCGCGGCTGGCCGGAGGCGCCGGCACCGACGGAACTGGTGGCCGATTCTCGCTCGACACGGGTTCTCTGCCCGGTGAGTCTTCTTCCCTTGATCGGCTGGCTGCGCTGACCGGCGCGAGCGAAGGACAGGGGGCAGGGACGCGAAGTGGAGGCTTCGATCATCTGATTTCGATGCGCGTGCGGACCGGGGATGTCGTGCTGGATTCGGTCATCAAGGCCGATACGGTGTCGCTGTCGGTCGACGGGGGCTCATTCACGCTGGGCAGAAGCAGTCGCATCGATGCGGACAGCGAGACCGGCGGTGTGGTGGGCGTGTTTGCCACCGGAAACCTGATTGTGCGGTCGGGGGCCGAAATCACGGCGAGATCGGCTCGTGAAGGTGCTCAGGGGGGAGACATCACGCTTGGAAGTTCCTCCGGCCGCATCAGCCTTGCGCAGGGTGCTTCCGTCGATGCCAGTGGAGACGACGCTCTGGACGGTCGCATCACATTGCGCGCACAACGAGACGGAAACAGCGTGAAGGTGGATCGGATCGAGGCCGACTGGAATGCCGGCACGCTTGCCGTAGAGGCCGTCCGTACCTACACGGGAACAACTGTAGCTACCGGAAACAGTAGCGGTTCCACGGTCGGCCAGACTACGCTGGCAAATGACACCGCAACCTATATGACCAATGAGGTCAGCATTATCGACGGTCTGGGTCTCTCTGGTGAGGCGCGAGCGCACCTGCGGGTCGGCGTGGAGATCGTCTCTTCGAGCCACCTCACGGTCAGCAACGACTGGAATCTGTGGTCTGCCTCGCGTGCTGGCGGAGAGCCCGGCTACCTTACGTTGCGCGCTGCCGGTAATCTGAACATCAATGGGACCATCAGCGACGGATTCAGTACCGCTGCACGAACCGGGACCTTGCAGGGCGGTGAGTCGTGGTCCTATCGGCTGGTGGCAGGTGCGGACACTTCTGCTGCGAACGTGATGGATACGGTTGCAGGGTCCGGTGACCTCGCTGTGGCAGGAAACAAGATGGTGCGCACCGGTACCGGGTCGATAGAAATGGCTGCCGGGCGTGACATCGTGTTGTCGACCGCATCGAGCACGCCAGCCGTGGTCTACGTTGCGGGCAGCCTGACCACGCCACCGAAAGTGACCGATCCGATCACGGGTGGAGTGGTCGACGACGCGTTCTCCTCACGCACCAATGCTTTGTTCTCGTCGCGCGGTGGTCGCCTGGCACTCGACGCGGGGCGCGACATCCGCAGCGCAGTGTCCAACCAGTTGATCAACAACTGGTTCTTCCGCACCGGCTCGCTTAACGAGAGCGGGGAACTCGCAGGCAGCTTCAAGTCGTCGAGTTATCTCGCGTGGTGGAGTCGTTTCGACCTTTACAAGCAGGGGGTCGGTTCGTTTGGTGGCGGCAATGTGAGTGTGTCAGCCGGGCGCGATGTCAGCGATCTGTCCGTGGTGGCGCCAACGTCTGCCTACATGTCGTCCGCGCGTCCCGATGCAACGCGTCTGACTGTGCTGAATGGGGGGGATGTCGAAGTAACCGCAGGCCGTGACATTCGGGGCGGAACTTACTTCGTCGGTCGTGGCGATGGGACGCTCGACGCGGGACATGCAATCACCCAGGGGTCGGTCATAACCACCCAGATCGGTGCCCTCGCTCCGGTGCTCGCTGTCATGGATGGCTCTTGGTCGGTGGATGCGCGGGGCGATGTTTCGCTTGCCGGAGCATTCAATCCGACCTTGTTCTCGACCAACGCTTCACTCGTCAACTCGAATATTTCGGCGCTTTACTCGACGTATTCTGACGATGCTTCATTGTCTGTCAGTTCGAGCGGCGGTGATGTCGAGTGGGTGACACCCAGTTCCAGTACGCTGACACGGATAGCGACAGCACCGACCGCGGCTTCGGGCGAACGTCTCAGCTTCAGCTCCGCCTCGGATATTCCCTTCTTCAACCTCGCGCCGTCGAGCGTGACGATTGTTGCCCACACGGGTGACCTGAACATCGATGCCGCCGGCGGATCGGGCCTATTGCTCTACCCGCGTGCCGACGGAAACCTCGCGTTGTTTGCGGCGGGAGACCTGGAGCTTGACAGTTCGGTACGACTGATCGATATCGACCCGTCGCGTATTCCGGGGGTGGGCACTCCCATCGACGCAAGTGGCCGCAAGGCGATCAGCGATGTGTTGATAGCGACCCGCCTGACGACGGCGAATCTCTTCACGGCGCTGCACGCCAGCGACGAGGCGCCGATGCGCATTCAGGCCGGCGGCGATCTTACCTTGTCTGGGGGTACCACAACCCGCATATGGGCGCCCAAGCAGGCTGTCATCACTGCGGGAGGGGATATCAAGAATCTCGATTTCGTCGGCCAGCACCATCGGGGGTCGGATATTACGACGATCAATGCAGGGGGAGCGATTACCAACACCACAACGGTAAATACGGCCGGGCTCATTTCTCTGGCCGGTCCCGGACTGCTTGAAATCGCCGCTGGTCGTCAGATTGATCTGGGCCGTTCAGCAGGCGTGCAAACAGTTGGTAACGTTTATAACAGCACGTTGCCCGATACGGGGGCGAGCGTAACGCTTGCGGCTGGCGTGAATGCGTCACTCGATCTGACGGCATTCCGCACGACCTATCTTGAGGGTACTGACGCTGAAGCAGTCGGAAATCGGGCCAGTCTCGTTGCCTACGTAGATGGTGTTCTTGGCTTGGTGCCAGATGAGAGTTTGTCTTCTCAGCAGCAGTATGACCAAGCGCTTGAACGCTTCGGTACGCTTTCTTCCCGTTCCCAAGTGACTTTTGCGCGGCAGGTATTGAACGCAGCTTTCGTGCGCAGTTATCTGGACGATGGCAGTCTCTATACGCAGCAGTGGAACAGCTATGCACAACGCTACGGACTGGATCCGGCCGTCAGGAATGGCTCCGGTTTCGAGCGTTTCGCCGCTACAGTTGTCATGGCGGAGTTGCAAGCCGGTGGTCAGCAAGGCAGCGCAGCTACGACTCTCGAAGAGCGTGAGGCTGGGTATGGGCGCGGTTTCCGTGCTCTGGAGTTGGCGGCGCTTGCCTCTCCACATATCTTTACCGGTGGCGACATCAATATCGTCGAGAGCAAGGTTCACACGCAGCGGGGCGGCGACATCAGCTTCTATGCACCGGCCGGCAATGTGAACGTCGGTCTCAGTTCGTCGGCACGGCCCGCCAGCGGGCAGACGGAGAAGTCGCAGTCGGAGCGTGGTGTTGTGGCCTTCAATGGAGGCAATATCAGATCGTTCTCCGACGGTGACTTCCAGGTCAATACGCAGAAGGTGTTCGTGATTGGTCAGGGCGACCTGATGTTGTGGAGTTCCAATGGCAACATCGATTCGGGTCGTGGTTCCAACAACACCGTAACGGTGCCAGCCGCAGTCCCCACTCTTGACAGTAGCGGCAACATCGTCTTCCAGATTCCGCCGCTTGCGACAGGTAGTGGCATCGGCATTCTTGAACCACAGGATGGCAACGCCGAAGGTACCGTCTATCTTTACGCGCCACGTGGCGAGATCATTGCACTTGATGCCAGCATCCGCGGGCCCGAGATCAATCTTGGCGCGGAGGTGGTTCGTGGTGCCGACAACATCGTCGGCGGGTCCGTCACCGGTGTCGCCGCTGCCCCGGTGGCAGTTGCTGTCGGTGGATTGGGCGCGGTAGCGAGTCAAGGCGAAAGCCGGACGGCAGCGGGCCAGGCCCAGAGTGATCCGGAAAAGCGCGATCCGGCCCAGCGCAACTCCATACTGACCGTCGATCTGATTGGCTTGGGCGAAAGTGTTACGAGTGCCGGTTGTCAACCGGATGACAAGGACTGTGAGGCCGCGACGAGCGCCAACTGACGGCGATCAGCCCGAGCGCGTCTCCCGCAACTGCCCCAGCGGACTCAGGTCGTAGCCGCCCAGGCGCGCGGCGAGGTCGCGGCTGTCGGCGCTGGACAGTTCGGCGAGCAGTTGTTGCAGCAGCGCACGGAAGTAGAGCGTGCGCTGCATCACCAGGTCGAGCGCTTCGCTGCCCAGCGGCAGGAAGTGCAGATTGAATTCGCCGGCCGCGGCGCGCGTGCCCGGGGCGCAATCGCCGGCGCCGCTGGCCACCATGAAAGCGGCTTCGCGTTCGGTGGCGGCGGACTGCGTCAGTGCGGGCAGCGCGAGGCCGGCCGCGGTGCACGCCTGCACGAAGAAGTGCTGCGATCCGGCGCCGCTGCCGCGCTGGATGATTTTCGGCTGGCGGGCGAGCAGGTCGGCGAGCGTGGCGACCGGGGCGGTCGTGCGCGACAGCATGACGCCCTGTTCGCGCAGCGCAAGCTGCACCATGACCCAGCCCGAACTGCCTGTGTATTCGCGCAGCAGCAGCGCATGCCGGCGCGTGGCGTGCTGCGCATCGCCCCAGTGGATCGGGCAGGCGTTGGCGCGTCGCTGGGCGAGCAGCGCCAGCCCCTTGCGCGTGCCGCACGGGCTGTAGGCGATCAGCGTGCCGTCGTCGGCGCGCTGGGCGAGCCGCGCGATGCTGTGCGCCAGCCAGGGGTCGTCGCTGCCGGCGATCAGCAGGCGGTCGGCCAGCACGCCGCCATGCGTCGATTCAAGCAGCCAGTCGTCGAGCAGCGCGCGCGGAAACAACCACTTGCCGGTCACCTTGGTGGCCGGAATGCCGCCCTCCTGGATCATCGCGTACAGCGTCTTTTCGTTCAGATGCAGATAGGCGGCCGCTTCGCGTGCCGTGAGGTAGGGCGAGGGCTCGCCCGGCTGATCGTCGTCGGCCTGCACCGTCAGATCAGGCCTTCGAACGGAATGACATGCACCGCGTCGCCGACCGCGACGTTGCCACAGTCGTCACCGAGCACGATGATGCAGTTGGCGTCGCACATCGAACGCAGGATGCCCGAGCCCTGGGCACCGGTGACCGCGACATGCCACTGCCCGTCGCGCAGTTCGAGGATGCCGCGCTGGTATTCGGTGCGGCCGGGCTGCTTTTTCATCGCGGTGTCGCTGAGCGCGGCGAAATGCACGGGTGCGGTGACCGGTGATACGCCCATCAGTGTCAGCAGCGCGTCGCGCGCGAAGAAGTGGAAGGTGACCATGGTGGCCACCGGATTGCCCGGCAGGCCGAACAGCAATGTGCTGCGCGCGCCTCGGCCCAGCGTGCCGAAAGCCATCGGCCGCCCCGGCTTCATGGCGATCTTCCAGAACGTCACTTCACCCAGGCTGGCGAGGATTTCCCGCACGAAATCCGCCTCGCCGACCGACACGCCGCCGCTGGTGATGATGGCATCGACTTCGCCGACAGCGGATTCGAGCGCGGCCGACAGCGCGTCGCGCGTGTCGCGCGCGACACCCAGATCGACCACTTCGCAGCCGAGTCGCGTCAGCATGCCGGTCAGCGTGTAGCGGTTGCTGTCGTAGATGCCGCCTTCGCGCGGTGCGTCACCGATCGACATCACTTCGTCGCCGGTCGACAGCACGCCGACGCGCACGCGCCGGCGCACGGTCAGTTCCGGAATGCCGAGCGAGGCGGCCAGACCGATGTCGGCCGGGCGCAGCAGGCGCCCTGTGCGCAGTGCGGGTTCACCCGCGCGCAGGTCTTCGCCGACGCGGCGGAGGTGCTGCCCGGCTTTCTGGCCAGGCGGCACGATGACCGCGTCGCCGTCGAGCTGCGCGCTTTCCTGGATGACGATGGTGTCCGCGCCGACCGGCATGACGGCGCCTGTCATGATGCGCACCGCCTGACCGGCGGCGACTTCGCCCGCCCAGCCGTGCCCTGCGAAGGCCTGGCCGACGATGAACAGCCGCGTGGCACCGTCGGCCGACAGGTCGGCATGGCGAACTGCATAACCGTCCATCGCCGAGTTGTCGTGCGGCGGCACGCTGACCGGTGAAATGACGTCGGCGGCCAGCACGCGGCCGAGCGCATCGCGCAGCGGCACACGTTGCGTGCCGCGCACCGGCGCGCAGGCGGCGAGAATGTGGGCGCGGGCGTCCGCGACCGGAGTGAAGCGATCTGTCATGGCGTGTCATGGCGCGCGGTGAGCGCGGCCAGTTCGTTCAGCGTGTTGATGTTGACGAAGGCGTCGGGCTGGTCGTCGAAGCTGACTTCGACCACCTTCAATGCCGAATACCAGAGGTCGACCTTGCGCCCGCCGCCGTCGAGAAAATCGGTCAGACCGGGCAGTACGTGACGGTGCACCAGGCTGAATACCGGGTGCGACTGCGCGCCGGTGCGCGCCACTGCGAGGTCTGCGCTCTCGCGTTCCAGTGCCTCACGCAGGCGGGCGACCAGATCGAGCGGGAGGAAGGGCGAGTCGCACGGGCTGGTCACGAGCAGCGGCGTGCGGCAGGCGCTCAGTCCGGCATGCATGCCGGCCAGCGGACCGGCGTAACCACCGATCACGTCCGGTATGACCGGGTAGCCGAAGGCGGCGTAGCGCTCGCTGTTCTGGTTGGCATTGACGATCAGTGCATCGACCTGCGGCGCAAGCCGTTCGATTACGTGGCTCACCATCGGCCGGCCCCGGAATTCCTGCAGTCCCTTGTCGATGCCGCCCATGCGACGGCCGAGTCCGCCAGCCAGCACCAGCCCGGTGATCGCCTTCTTCATTCCGCTACTCCGTCGCGTACGAATCGCTCCATGCCGGTCAGCAGCAGATAGTGTTTGCCCTGCGAGCGGCCGATCATCGTAATGCCGACCTGGCGCGCGATGTCATAACCCATCTGCGTGAGGCCGGAGCGAGACACCAGGAAGGGGATGCCCATCTGCGCCGCCTTGATCACCATTTCCGAGGTGAGACGGCCGGTGGTGTAGAAAATCTTGTCGTCGCCGTCGACGCCGTCCAGCCACATGTGGCCGGCGATCGCGTCGACCGCATTGTGGCGCCCGACATCCTCGACGAAGTACAGCAGTTCGGCGCCGCGGAACAGCGCACAGCCGTGCACCGCGCCGGCCTGCTTGTAGATGGTTTCGTGCGTACGCACCACGTCGAGCATCGCGTACAGCGCGCTTTCGGTCAGGCGGGCGTCGGCCGGCAGGCGGATTTTCTCGATGTCGTCCATCAGATCGCCGAACACCGTGCCCTGGCCGCAGCCGGTGGTCACGGTGCGCGTGGCCATGCGTGCGTCGAGATCGGCCACGCCATGGCGCGTCGTGATGGCCGCGGCATTGACCTCCCAGTCCACCTGCACCGACACGATGTCGTCGATCGACGGCAGCATGCGCTGGTTGCGCAGCCAGCCGATCACCAGCGCCTCGGGGGCGCCGCCGAGTGTCATCAGCGTCACCAGTTCGCGCTTGTCCAGATACAGCGTCAGCGCATGTTCGCCGGCAATCGCGGTCGGCACCGTTTCGCCGCGCTCGTTGATCGCCGGAATTTCGATCGTGGCCGGGCGGGCCGCGTCGGTCAGCAGGGGTCTGGGCATGAGGGGGCGGGCCCCGAGAGATCTGGGCACTTCAGCCACCGATGTAGGACATTTCGATTTTGCGCCGGGCAGCCGTGTCGGCGGTGCGGATTTCGGAATAGCGGTCGGTGCGCGCCCGCCAGATCGCGCCGATGGCCGACGTGATGTCCGCGTCGCTGCGACCTGCGCGCAGCAGTGCGCGCAGGTCGTGACCTTCGGTGGCGAACAGGCAGGTGTAGATCTTTCCTTCGGTCGACAGCCGCACCCGCGTGCAGCTTGAACAGAAGGCCTGGGTGACCGATGAAATGACACCGATCTCGCCGCTGCCATCGACATGGCGCCAGCGCTGGGCGACCTCTCCGGGATAATTCGCACCGATCGGCTCGAGCGGCATCTCGGCGTGGATGCGCGCGATGACCTCGGCACTCGGCAGCACTTCATCCATCTTCCAGCCGTTGCTGGAGCCGACGTCCATGAATTCGATGAAGCGGACGATGTGGCCGCTGCCCTTGAAATGGCGCGCCATCGGCACGATGGCATGGTCATTGGTGCCGCGCTTGACCACCATGTTCACCTTGACGGGTGCCAGGCCGGCGGCATGCGCCGCGTCGATGCCTTCGAGCACCTGACTGACCGGGAAGTCGACATCGTTCATGCGACGGAAGGTGTCGTCGTCCATCGCATCGAGGCTGACGGTCACGCGCGTGAGCCCCGCATCGCGCAGCGCGCGCGCCTTCTGCGGCAGCAGGGTGCCGTTGGTGGTGAGCGTGATTTCGACCGGCAGCCGCGCCAGGCGCTCGATCAGCTGTTCGATGTTCTTGCGCAGCAGCGGCTCGCCGCCGGTGATGCGCAGCTTGTTCACGCCGTGCGCGACGAACAGCGTCGCGATGCGTTCGATCTCTTCGAAACTGAGCAGCTCGGCGCGCGCCAGATACGGGTAGTCCTTGTCGAACACGCTTTTCGGCATGCAGTAGACGCAGCGAAAATTGCAGCGGTCGGTGACCGATATCCGCAGGTCGCGCACTGCGCGGCCGCGCGTGTCGTCCAGCCGGCCGGTGGCCGGTATGGCGAGGTCGGGCACGACTGCCGCGGTGCGCGCGGCAGTGCGGGTGTCCAGCAGATGTATGATCTTTTCGCTCATGGGCAGCGCGGCGTGAAGTTCGGGGTCGCGAACCCGTTCGACAGGAAGGCAGGAAAAAGATTGTGCATGGCGAGAGGATGGAACACGAACCAGTCACCCTCAGGCTGGCAGTGATTATGGAGCGCAGGGTGCTGCACAACAAGTGGGCGGACCACGCGTGGGAGGCTTGCGCACTGCAGCCCGAAGGCCCGCAAAGCCCTGCAGCGCCAGTGGTTTTCGCCGATTCCGGCGCGGCGACGCAGTGGCTGTTCCCACCGCTCGACTTCACGCTCTACACCGATGAAGCCGACAACTACCTGCTCAACGTGACCGCGGCCGAGCCGCGCATCTTCGTCATGTGGCGGCAGGACGAAGAGGCAGAGCCACCGGTACGGCCGATGCAGCTGAGCGCCAGCTATGGTGAAGCGGCGCGCTGGATGGATTCCGGCGAGAAGGTCGACGGATTGCCGATGCCGCCCGGCATTCGCGACTGGATCGAAGCCTTTGCCCGCCGCTTCCAGAAGGCGCCCGAGCCGCGCAGACAGAAACGCTTTGCGCGCACCGGCGACGGCAACACCCACTACGGGGGCGGCGGCAATGGCCGATGATCCGGTGCGCGGATTTCTCGGTCGCTGGTCGCGGCTGAAACAGCAGGCCGCAGCCGGATCCGCTCCGGCCGACGCGGCGCCCGTCGTCGTTCCGGCGGCCGACGCCGCAGCGTCGCAGAGTGAATCCGAGGTGCCGCTGCCGCCGGTCGATTCGCTCGATTTCGATTCCGACTTCCGCGGCTTTCTGGGCGACAAGGTCGACGAGGGCGTCAAGCGCGCGGCGCTGAAAAAGCTGTTCCAAACCGGCCCTTTCAACACCATGGACGGGCTGGACGTCTATATCGAAGACTTCAGCGTGTTCGAGCCGCTGCCGGCATCGATGGTCGCCCAGCTTGCGCATGCGCGGGAAACACTCTCTCCGACGCTGCCGGCCGACTGGTTCGGTCCGGTGGTCGATGCCGAACCTGCGGTCGCGCTGCCGGAACCGGAGCCGCTGACTGAGTTGCCGTCCGAGTCGGACGCGCTTCCCGACAGGCGTGACGTGGCCGAACCCGAGTCTCTGCCCTCCGCGCATGCTGACGCGCAGTCCGGCTCGCCACAGGGTGTGATGCTGCCTGATGCGGCAGAAAGTCGTTCCCGGTCGGAATAGGTCATTTCTTTCATCGTTTCTTTGGCATAAAGCCTGCAAAAGCTTTGCCGGAGGAGCGACAAACAATGAATAACGCCGACAAGGCGATCCACCTGTGCAATTGCAACGGCACGGTGCCATTCGATATCACACGCCTGACCGATGCGCTCGCGCTGGATGCGCCGCTCGAGGTCGGGCAGCAACTGTGCCGGCGTGACGCGCATACGTTCGCGCAGCGGCTCGGCAAGGCGCCCGAGGCGATCGTTGGCTGTACGCAGGAATCGGCACTGTTGCGCGAGCTGGCGGACGACGCCGGCAGCGCATCCGGCGTCACCTTCATCAACCTGCGGGACATCGCCGGACGCAGTGCGCGAGGTGCCGACGTGCAGCCTGCACTCGCGGCACAGCTTGCGATGGCGCGGCTGGCCGAACCGGCACCGGTGCCGGCCGTGAGCTACGAATCCGCCGGCCAGTTGTTGATCATCGGCCCGGCCGGCGCCGCGCTGGGTTGGGCGCAGCGCGCGCCGCAACAATATGGCGAGCGCCTCGCGATCAACGTGTTGATCACCGACAACGATCGGACCGATCTGCCGGTGCGCCGCGATTACCCGGTGGCCAGCGGTCGCAATGTGTCGGTCGCCGGCTGGCTCGGTGCCTTCGAGGTGAGCTGGCAACGCGCCAACGCGATCGACCTCGATGCCTGTGTTCGCTGCAATGCCTGCATCGACGCCTGTCCGGAAGGCGCCATCGGCTATGACTATCAGGTGAGTGCCGCGCGCTGCACCGGTCACCGCGCGTGCGCGAGTGCCTGCCGCGACATCGGTGCCATCGATTTTTCCGCCGTCGGCGCACCGCGCAGCGAAACCTATGATCTCGTGCTCGACCTGTCAGAGCCGGCGCTGATCCGCATTCCGCACCCGCCGCAAGGCTATCTGTCACCCGGGCGCGATCCGCTCGAGCAGTCGCTGGCGCTGCAGCAGATTGCCGCCCTGGTCGGCGAATTCGAAAAGCCGAAATTCTTCACCTACAAGCCGTCGATCTGCGCGCACAGCCGCAACAGCAAGCAGGGCTGCAACCAGTGCATCGACGTCTGTTCGACCTCGGCCATCCGCGCCGAGGGTGATGGCGTGTTCGTCGAGCCGCATCTGTGCATGGGGTGCGGTGCGTGTGCGACAGTTTGTCCCACGGGTGCGATGCGCTACGCCTACCCGTCCGCGAGTGATGTTGCACTGCGCATCAAGACGGCGCTGAAGGCCTGGCGCGCAGCAGGTGGCCGCGCGCCGCGCATCCTTTTCCACAGCGAAACGCGCGGCGAAGAGCTGATTGCGCTGGCCGGACGTCATCGCGGGCTGCCGGCTGACGTGCTGCCGGTGGCCGTGCATGACGTCGCTTCGGTCGGCCTCGAACTGATGTTCGCGGCGCTGTCCTACGGCGCTGCACAATGCGTCATTCTGTCTCAAGGCGACCAGCCGGACGCCTATGGCGCGGCGACCGCGGCACAGATCGGCATCGGTCGCAGCGTGCTTGAGGCGCTTGGCTACCCCGCGTCGGCACTGGCGGCCGTCACGGCCGATGACGCGGCGACGCTGACGCAGGCGCTGGGCACGCTTCCCGCGGCCGGCATGTCCTGTCCGCCCGCGTCGTTTGCGCTGCCGGCCGAAAAGCGCGGCGCACTCGAGTTCTGTCTCGAACACCTGGTGCGCCACGCGCCGGTGAAGGCAGACACGATCGCGCTGCCGGCGGGCGCCCCCTTCGGTTCGGTGAATATCGACCGGGCGGCCTGCACGCTGTGCATGAGCTGTGTCGGCGCCTGTCCGGCGTCGGCGCTGATGGATGGCGGCGAACGGCCGGCGTTGCGCTTTCTCGAACGCAACTGCGTGCAGTGCGGCCTGTGCGTGAATACCTGTCCCGAAAACGCGCTGTCGCTCCAACCACGCCTGCTGATCGGTGATGCCGTGCGGCGTGAACGCATGCTGAACGAAGCCGAACCCTTCCACTGCATCCGCTGCAGCGCGCCCTTCGGCACGAAGCAGATGATCGACGCAATGACCGGCAAGCTGGCGGCGCACTCGATGTTTGCCGGCGGTGATGCACTGCGTCGGCTGCAGATGTGCGCCGATTGCCGCGTGATCGACTTGATGCACAGCCCCGGCCGCGAAACTTCGGTGTTCGATCTATGACCACCGAAACGCAACTTCGCCCGATGGCTTTCGTCCGTGATCCGGTCGGCGACGAAGACATGGCGCGTGCCAACCACTACGCGCTGATTTCGCGACTGTTTCACGCGGCACCTGATGCCGCGCTGCTGGACACGCTGGCCGCGCTGGGCGACTGGCCGGCCGACGATGGGGCGCCCTCGGTCGAAGCGATGTTGATGGCAGGCGCTTGGAACGCACTGTGCGCGGCCTCGTCCGCCATGGACGCTGCTGCAGCACAGGATGAATTCGACGCCCTGTTCGGCGGTGTCGGCCGCCCGCAGGTCGTGCCATTTGCATCTTTCCATCTCGCCGGTTTCGTCAACGAGAAGCCGTTGGCCAGATTGCGCGATGACCTGGCCGTGCTCGGACTGCAGCGCGCCGCAGGTGAATCCGACCCGGAAGATCACATTGCCGCACTGGCCGACGTGATGCGCCTGCTGCTGACCGACACGACGCGCAGCGAAGCGGACCGCACAGCGGTTCAGGATCGTTTTTTCGCGGCCCACATCGAGCCCTGGTACTGCGCACTCATCGATGCGATCGAAGCCGCACCCGAGGCAAATTTCTACCGGCGCGCCGGGCGTTACCTGCGCTGCTTTCTCGACATCGAGAGTGCTGCGCGGCAGATCGAGGCCTGACGCCATGCCCGAACAACACATGCTCCGCACAACCCGCAGCGACCACGACAGGAGGACTTCACGATGACTGACAAGGACAACCTCAAGACCAACCTCAAACGCAGGCATTTCCTGCTGACCGCAGGTGTCGGTGGCGTGGGCGCCGCAGCCGCCGTGGTGGCGGTGCGCTCGACCGGCGACGCAGCGCTGGCGACCGACCTCACGGCAAAGAACGAGACGAGCGGTTATCGCATGACCGAGCACATCGCAAATTACTACCGTACCGCACGCGTCTGACCGGAGGAGACCGACCATGACCCTGACCCGCAAATCCGCCACCGCCTCGCGCGGCGGCTCGCGCCTCGCGCGCGCCGTGTCGGCTGCCGCGCCGCGCACGATGGACCGGCGCACCTTTCTGAAGCGCTCCGGCATGACGGCCGGTGCCGGCGCCTTCGCGTCGGCGCTGCCATTCTCCATGGTCGAGCGCGCCCGGGCCAGCGATGCACCGGCGACCGGGGGCAAGGTCGAAATCAAGCGCACGATCTGTACCCACTGTTCGGTCGGCTGCGCCGTCGATGCCGAAGTTGTGAATGGCGTCTGGGTCGGGCAGGAGCCGGTGTTCGACAGCCCGATCAATATGGGTGCGAACTGCGCCAAGGGCGCGTCGATCCGCGAGCACGGTCACGGCGAGCACCGCCTGCGCTACCCGATGAAGCTGGTCGATGGCAAATGGGTGCGCATGTCGTGGGACGACGCGCTGACGGAACTGTCGGCCCGGCTGATGAAGCTGCGCGAAGAAAGCGGACCGGACAGCGTGTACTGGATAGGCTCGTCGAAGCACAACAACGAGCAGGCGTACATGATGCGCAAGTTCGTGTCGATGTGGGGCACCAACAACTGCGATCATCAGGCGCGCATCTGCCACTCGACCACGGTGGCCGGCGTGGCGAATACGTGGGGGTATGGTGCGATGACCAACTCCTACAACGACATGCAGAACTCGAAGGCCATCCTGTTCATGGGATCGAATGCCGCCGAGGCGCATCCGGTGTCGCTGCTGCACATCCTGCATGCGAAGGAGAACGGCGCGAAGATCGTCGTCGCTGATCCGCGCTTCACCCGCACGGCGGCCAAGGCCGATCACTTCGTGCGCATCCGCTCCGGTTCGGACATCGCCATCCTGTACGGCGTGCTGCGGCACATCTTCGAGAACGGCTGGGAGGACAAGCAGTACATCGACGACCGCGTGTTCGGCATGGACAAGATCCGCGACGAAGCGATGAAGTGGACGCCGGAGAAGGTCGAGGAAGTCAGCGGCGTGCCGGACGACCAGGTGAAGCTGATCGCTGAAACGATGGCGAAGAACAAGCCGTCGACCGTGGTGTGGTGCATGGGCCAGACGCAGCACACGACCGGAAATGCGATCGTGCGCATGATGTGCAATCTGCAGTTGGCACTGGGCAACGTTGGCGTATCGGGCGGCGGCACCAACATCTTCCGCGGCCACGACAACGTGCAGGGCGCAACCGACGTTGGTCCGAACCCGGATTCGCTGCCCGGTTATTACGGCATCGCGGCCGGCTCGTGGAAGCACTGGGCGGGCGTGTGGGGTGTCGATTACGAGTGGCTCAAGGGGCGTTTCGCATCCCAGGCGCTGATGGAAAAGTCGGGTATCACGGTGTCGCGCTGGATTGACGGCGTCACCGAGAAGAACGAATTCATCGACCAGGACCCGAATCTGCGTGCCGTGGTGTTCTGGGGTCATGCGCCGAATTCGCAGACGCGTGGCAAGGACATGCTGGAGGCCATGAAGGCGCTCGACACGCTGGTCGTCATCGACCCTTATCCCTCGGCCACTGCCGCGATGGCGGCGAGCGGCCGCAAGGATGGCGTGTATCTGCTGCCGGCCGCGACGCAGTTCGAGTGCGAAGGCTCATGCACTGCGTCAAACCGTTCGATCCAGTGGCGTGAAAAGGTGATCGAGCCGCTGTGGGAATCGAAGCCCGACCACACCATCATGTATCTGTTCGCGCAGAAATTCGGTTTCGCCGACGAGTTCACGAAGAACGTGAAGGTGACGAACAACGAGCCAAGCGTCGAAGACATCCTGCGCGAAATCAACCGCGGCACCTGGACCATCGGCTACACCGGTCAGTCGCCGGAACGGCTGAAGATCCACATGCGAAACATGCAGGTGTTCGACCCGAAGACGCTGAAGGCCAAGGGCGGCATCGACAAGGAAACCGGCTACGTGCTCGACGGCGAGTATTTCGGTCTGCCCTGGCCGTGCTACGGCACGCCGGAAATGAAGCACCCGGGCTCGCCCAATCTGTACGACACCTCGAAGCATGTGATGGACGGTGGTGGCAACTTCCGCGCCAACTTCGGCGTCGAGAAGGACGGCGTAAGTCTGCTGGCCAATGACGGCTCGGCGTCGAAAGGTGCCGACTTGCAGTTCGGCTATCCGGAATTCGACCACGTGCTGCTGAAGAAGCTCGGCTGGTGGGATGACCTGACCGACGACGAGAAGAAGAAGGCGGAAGGCAAAAACTGGAAGACCGACGTGTCCGGTGGCATCCAGCGGGTCGTGATGAAGGTGCACGGCTGTCATCCTTTCGGCAATGCAAAGGCACGTGCGGTCGTCTGGAATTTCCCTGACGCCGTCCCACTGCACCGCGAACCGCTGTTCTCGCCGCGTGCCGACCTGGTCGCCAAATACCCGACGCACGACGACAAGAAGGCCTTCTGGCGTCTGCCCACGCTGTACAAGAGCGTGCAGGACCAGTTCGCAAACGTCGGCAAGGACTACCCGCTGATCATGACCTCCGGTCGATTGGTCGAATACGAGGGCGGTGGCGACGAGACGCGTTCCAACCCGTGGCTGGCGGAACTGCAGCAGGACATGTTCGTCGAGATCAACCCGCGTGCAGCCAATGACCGGGGCATCCGCGACAAGGACATGGTGTGGGTGAAGTCACCGACCGGGGCGCAGATCAAGGTGATGGCGATGGTGACCGAGCGGGTCGGCGCCGATACGGTGTTCCTGCCGTTCCACTTCGCCGGCCACTGGATGGGCAAGGACCTGATCGACAGCTATCCGGAAGGTGCGGCCCCGGTGGTGCGCGGCGAGGCGGTGAACACTGCCACCACGTACGGTTACGACGCGGTGACGATGATGCAGGAAACCAAGACCACGGTCTGCCAGATCGTCAAGGCCTGACGCGGGCGCGATGAAACAACGCGGGGCGGCGCGCGGGCAGCGCACCGCCCCGGAGAACGGAGGAAGCCATGGCAAGAATGAAATTCATCTGTGACGCGGAGCGCTGCATCGAGTGCAACGGTTGCGTCACCGCGTGCAAGAACGAACACGAAGTGCCCTGGGGCGTGAATCGCCGGCGCGTCGTGACCATCAACGACGGCGTGCCGGGCGAGCGATCGATGTCGGTTGCCTGCATGCACTGTTCCGACGCGCCCTGCATGGCGGTGTGTCCGGTCGATTGCTTCTATCGCACGGATGAGGGTGTGGTGCTGCACGACAAGGACCTGTGCATCGGGTGCGGCTACTGCTTCTACGCCTGCCCGTTCGGCGCGCCGCAGTTTCCGCAGGCAGGTGCTTTCGGTCTGCGCGGCAAGATGGACAAATGCACCTTCTGCGCCGGCGGCCCTGAGAAGAATGCGTCGGAAGACGAGTTCCGCAAGTACGGACGCAACCGCCTTGCCGAGGGCAAGCTGCCGCTGTGCGCCGAAGTGTGTTCGACCAAGGCACTGCTCGGTGGCGACGCCGATGTGCTGGCCGACATCTACCGCCAGCGCGTCACCACGCGCGGCAAGGGCGCCGACATCTGGGGCTGGTCGACCGCCTACGGCAAGCCGGACGCTCCGGCCCAGCAACCTGACGCGGGGGGCAAATCATGAGACGACTGACCGGGTCAGTTCTTTTCGCCGCCATCGCGGTGGCGCTGGCCGGCTGCGGCGAGCACGAACAGGTGGTGGTCTACAAGCAGGGCCAGTATCAGGGCAAGCCCGACACCAAGCCGTGGGACAACGAATCGTTCGCGGGTGACCGTACGCAATGGGAAGCCACCATCAAGGCGCGCAACCAGAGCCAGAACGAATACCGCCGCATCAACGGTTAGGAGGCTGCTATGACTCATCACTTCTCATGGCTGGTCCGTCTGCTGTGCTGCATCGGTGCGTTGATGGTGCTGCCGTTACAGCCGGCGCTGGCGGCCGATGTGGCCGAGCAGGCGACCAGCCAGCAGTTCCAGCCGTTGAACAACGCACCGGTGTGGCGCGAAGTGCGCTCGGGTGATGCGCATTACACGTCGGTCAAGGGGGTCGAGACCGGTGTGCTGATCCAGTCGGGTGGCCAGACCTGGCGCGCGTTGCGCAACGGGCCGGTGATGCTGTACGGCGGCATTGCCTTCTGCGCCATGGTGATACTGCTGGCGGTGTTCTTCAAGCTGAGGGGGCCGATCATGCTGTCCGGTGCGAAGAGCGGCCGTCTGATCCATCGGTTCAATACGCTGGAGCGTGCATCACACTGGGCGATGGCGATTTCGTTCTGCGTGCTCGCCGTCAGCGGACTGGTGATGCTGTTCGGGAAGCATGTGCTCCTGCCGGTGTTCGGCTACTCGCTGTTCGCCACCGTGGCCGTGGTGTGCAAGAACGTGCATAACTTCATCGGACCGCTTTTCATCCTGTCGGTGGTCGCGTTCATCGTGCTGTTCATCAAGGACAACGTCTGGCAGTCGATCGACGCACTCTGGATACGCAAGGCGGGCGGCTTGCTGACCGGTGAACACGTGCCATCGCATCGCTTCAACTTCGGCGAGAAGACCTGGTTCTGGCTGGGCGTGGTGTTCCTGTCACTGACGGTCGGCATCAGCGGTCTGGTGCTCAATTTCCCGAACTTCGAACAGGGACGCTGGGTGATGCAGACCGCCAATATCGTGCACCTGATCGGCTCGCTGGTGGTGATGACGCTGTCGCTTGCGCATATATATATAGGCAGCATCGGCATGGAGAGCGCGCTCGACGGGATGAAGACCGGCTACGTCGACGAAACCTGGGCCAGAGAACACCACGAACTCTGGTACGACGAAGCGATGAAAACTCAACCCGCGACACAGCCGGCAGGTGGAATGCCTGTCACGGCCCGCGTCTGATCGGAGGACTACGCATGAACAGGATAGTGGTGTTGATGATTGGCGCGCTGCTCACCACCGGAGCGCTGGCCAAGTTGCCTGAAATGACGGAAGAACAGAAGGCTGCCGCGGCCGAGAAGAAGGCAAAGGCGGCTGAAAGCGACAAGAAGGCAGCCGAATTGCTGGCCGCCTCGCAGGATGCGGTGGCAGGAAAGTACATTGAACGGATGAAGGCGCAGGGCATGACCGTGACGCCGACGCTTATTGCACCTCCAGCTGCACCCCCAGCGCCGTCCGCCGCTGCGCCGGCCGCCAAGTAAGCCAACTCACGGAAACGACAAAGGCACCGCAAGGTGCCTTTGTCGTTGTGGTCGCAGCGGCCCCGGCGCTGCGGGGCACCGCCACTTACCCGCCGAAGCGGTAACGAACGCCGATCCAGCCGGCACGCGGGGCACCCGGCGCATAGAAGGTTTCATCGCGCCAGTTGTTGTCGTCCGGATCGAAACTGTTGTTCGGGCCGACGAAGGGGTTTTCGCCGATCTGGCCAGCGGTGAAATAGTGTTTGTCGAACACATTGTTCATGCGGGCGAAAGCCGACCATCCCGCGCCCAGCTGAGCCGTTGCCACAAGGTTGACCACGCTGAAGCCGGCCGTCTTGCCACCTTCGTCGTGCTGGTTGTTTTCGTTGCCGCGCACATAGACGCCGGAGTGCGTCACGATGTCGGAACCGAGCGTCAGCCATTGCGTGGGGCGCCAATCCAGCCCCACCTTGAAACTGTGTTCGGCGATGCCCGGAATGCGGTCACCGGACGTGATGCGGATATTGTCGGCGCCGCAAGAGGCGTCCTGCGCCGAATTTTCCGGCGAGACGACGCACTCACCGGAGCGGTAGGTCGCATCCACCCAGGTGTAGCCGGCGCGCCAGGCCATCTGGCCGTACTCACCCCCCATGCCCAGTTCGATGCCGTGGCGCTGTGTCTTGCCGAAGTTCTTGAAATAGCCCTGGCCAACCGTGTTGCTGGACACGAACAAGATGTCGTCCCGGCTCACTGAACCGAAAGCGGCCGCGTTCCAGCGGATCGGACCTGCGACGCCACGGATGCCGAACTCGATGCCCCGGGTGACCACCTGGTCGAGTCGCGGATCGGCCTGCATCGCGTTGGGCAGCTTGCATGGTTCGTTCGGGTCGGAGCAGCCCAGCTCGATCGGACTGGGCGCGCGATTTCCCTGCTGCGCATTGGCGTAGATCGTGACTGCCGGGGTCAGCGCATAGGTGGCGCCGATCGCGGGATTGATCTTGCTGTAGGTGTAGTCGCTGTTGAGACTCGAGGTGGCATCCAGCTGGTCGGTGGTTTTCACGCTGGTGTGGTTGTAGCGCGCCGACATTGATACGGCGGCTTCCGGAACCGGCTTCCAGGTGCCGGTGGCGAACAGGCTCCAGGTCTGCGTGCGGCCGCGCAGCTTGGGATCTGGATCCTCTTCCGTGTCGGTTGGGTTCACCGAGCGGTCCGGATTGAAGTCACCCTCTTGTTCTGTCTGCTGGAAGCGGGTACGACTGTGGTCATAGGTCGTACCGACAGCCAGCTGACGGTCTTCCAGAATCTTTGCCCACTGTGCGCTGAAACCGTAGCCCTGCTGGCGCGTGCGCGTGCGGTTGAGTACGCCTTCCGGGTCGCCCGGGGCGGCGAATTCGTCATTGGCATCGCCATTGAGCGTGCGTACGTTGTTCGTGCGGACATAGACCGTACCCGACAGTTTGTGCACGTCGTCCAGCCAGTAGCCGCCATTCAGCGACAGCATGGTCATCCGGTTTCGGGTGTTGTCAGGCGACGTGAAGATCGATTTCCGCCGCTGTTCGTAGAAGGACAGTGGCGTCAGGCCGTTGCCGATCAGATCGCTGTTTGCGTGGGTGAGGTTCAGGTCCAGTTCGTGTTTCGCCGAGCGGTGCGAAATTTTGCCGAAGAACTGATTGACGTCCGACGGCGAGGAATCGCGCCAGCCGTCTTCCTTGAAGCGCGTCGCGGTGAAATACCAGCCCAGTTCACCGTTGTTGCCGCCGTGCTCGGCGGTGACTGCGTGACGGCCGAAGCTGCCGGTGTAGGCTTCCAGCCCGGTGCCGGCATGGCTGAAGCCGTCCTTCGTGCGGATCGCCAGCGCGCCGCCAAGCGTGTTCAGGCCGAACAGCGGATTCGAGCCCGGGATCAGGTCCATCGATGCGATCGCGTTGCGCGGGATCAGGTCCCAATTCACGACGTCGCCGAACGGTTCGTTGATGCGCACCCCGTCCTGGTAGACGGAGAGCCCTTGCGGCGTGCCGAGCAACGGGCTTGCCGTAAAGCCACGGTAATTCACGTCGGCCTGGTAGGGGTTGCCCTGGATTTCATTGACATTGACGCTCTGTAGCTGGCTGCCGAGCAGTTCCGGCAATCCTGCTGCCCCGGTGTCGCGCAGTCGATCGCGGCGGATCGACTGTACGTTCGACGGAATCTCGTCCTTCGGCCGGTCAAGACCGGGGATCGGCGATGTGCCGACGACTTCGACGGTCGGGGCAACCGTCCGAACTTCCGCTGCAATGGTGGCCGAAGTGCCAAGCAGGCTGGCAACGGCTATTGCAAGCGGCGTCAGACGCAGTCGTGCTGCGCCGTGGTGTGTGTTCAACTGAAATCTCCTCGGGTTGCGTCGCGCGCCACTCTGCGAGGCGCTACGTCTGCAGTCGCAGGGCGCGACCGCAGCGGACGATAGCGAACGCTCTCCGGGAAAGATCGGGAAAATCTCCCGACATCGGGAGTTCTTCCCAATGGTTTGCGAACGAAGTTCAGTCCTGCTTTGGTCCGAGCGGAGGCACAACGCCTAGCCGAAGAGCCAGATGAACCAGTGCCGCCGAGGTACCGACACCGAGCTTCTCCTTGATGAGAGCTTGATAGTTGGCGACCGTCTTCTGGCTGAGGTTGAGCATCGTGGCGCACTCGGCGGCCGACAGACCTTGTGCGAGGAGGCGGAATACCTCGAACTCACGCGGCGAAAGATCATTGATGATGGAGCGTTCGGCATCGGGCGAACGAAGCTCGAATGCCTTCCTGACGTCCGTGCTCAGGTAACGCTCACCGCGCGCAACGTGGCGAACGGCTTCGAGAAGCACCTCTGGCGCGCTGCGTTTACTGATGAAGCCACTGGCTCCGCTTTGCAACGCCTTCTCCACAACAACGGCTTCATCATGGACGCTGAACACCAGTACCCTGGCACCCGCATCACGGGCTCTGATCCTGCGTATCAGGTCGATGCCGCTTGACCCAGGCAGCGAGAGGTCTGTCACCGTCACCTTGGGCGCATGTGCCGTGTAGGCGAGATAGCCTGAATCGGCATCTTCGGCCTCGGCGACGACGTGAATATCGCGACCTGTTTCAAGCAATCGGGCATAGCCCGAGCGCACGATGGGGTGGTCGTCGACGAGTAATACCTCAATCATGGTCTGCGGCCTTAAGGGATTCGATGGCGCCTGCGCTTACAGGATGTTGAAAGCTGCAACTCACCATGACACCGCCCAGCGAGCTCTTGTCAATTGTCAGTGAGCCACCGAGCATGGATGCTCGCTCGCCCATGCCCATCCAGCCCAGACCTGGACGCACTCTGGCTGCGTCGTAACCGCTTCCGTCATCTTCGATGGCAAGCTCGACGGTATCGGTTTCAGCATGATGACTGAGGACGATCCGGACATGACTGGCATTGGCGTGCTTCATCACGTTGGAAAGAGACTCCTGGATGATGCGAAAGACCGCGATGTTGGCGTCTTCTCCAAGATCCTCAAGCTTTCCGCGGGGAAGCAGGGCACAGTTTATCGTTGATCGCTCTTCCCATGATTCGCACAGCGACTGCACGGCCCCGAGCAACCCTAGGCTGTCCAGACTCGCCGGACGCAGTTCGTAGAGCAATCCCCGCACCGTCTGGTAAAGGTCGTCCGCTGATTCAGCAATGCGGTCAGCCGCGCGCTTCTCCGCTGAACGGTCTTCAAGGTGGTCGCGTAAAAAGACGGCGTCGATGCGTATCGCGTTGCAGCACTGCCCGAAATGGTCGTGAAGCTCATGCGCAAAGCGCCGTCGCTCGGCCTCCTGGAGGCCGATCAATGCCTGTGCGAGATCGCGGTTGCGTGCGGCAAGCCTCTTCAACCGTCTTTCGGCGGCAACGCGTGATGCCAGTTCGTGCCGCGCGTCGCGCCATCGCATTGCTGAAAAAAGTGTCAAGGCAACCGTCAGGCCGAGCAACGCAATGAACAACTCGTCCGCCTGCACGACTTCATATCGTAAGAGCAGCGTATGAAAGCGCTCATAAAGCTCTGCTCGCGAGCTTGCGACAAATGTAATGGCGGCCGTGGCCACGATGAGCGCAAGCTCGATCCGGTACCGGTGTTTCCTTAGGTAGGTTCTTTTCATTCGCCTATATATATGTGCGTGTCTGGGTGGCCGGACGTCCGTAGCTGTACCCGAGATGTCTCATGCATCTCCGCGGCACCACCGTGGATGCGCCTAGTCCCTTCATCCATAGCAAATCTATCAGACGGGGTTGACGTTACTGATGCGACCAGTCATAATCTTTTTCTCTCGAACGCGGGGTGGAGCAGTCTGGCAGCTCGTCGGGCTCATAACCCGAAGGTCACAGGTTCAAATCCTGTCCCCGCAACCACCGAACCAACAGCGGTGAGAACGAGAGAATAAGTTGTCGCAGAATCGAAATTGTGTTACAGTCTCGTTTCTGTGCTGCACGAAATTGCAGCGAAGCTCTTTAAAAACACAAACAGCCGATAGGTGTGGGCACGGCATGGTTGTAACGGCGTGTGGATGTCGTTTCGGGGGAACCTGGGGTGATGGAAAT